>JAAUSY010000180.1 GCA_012032475.1 Chloroflexaceae bacterium | reverse complement strand
GGCCGGGGTTGGTTGGGGAGCCGGGGTCGGAACCGCCGGGATGAGCGGGGGAGGGGATAGTTGGCCGGAGCGGCACCACCGGGTCACCCTCGAAGCGGTCGGACGGGGCAGAGCGCTGCGGGGTGGCCGTCGGGCGGGTCAGCACGCTGGCAACCGGGAGCGTCTCGCGCCATTCGGCGTCCAGTTCGTCTACGGAGCGATGGAGCACCTCTTGCAGGGCTTCTTCGAGCGGCGTGGCCTCGCCAAATGCGCGGACCAGGTTGCTGGTCGCCTCGGTGCCATACGTTTCGATGAGATAGGTCACCACGCTGTGGCTCTGCGCATAGGAAAGGAACGCCTGGTCCGGGTCGGTCGGAAAGCTGGATGCCAGGGCTTCCAGGGGGATAAGCTGGTCGGTCCGGGCCGCCTCCTCGACCAACCCCTCCATCCCAGAGATGGCCGTTTCCTCGTTATACATCGCCAACCCCTCATCGAACCAGCGCGGGACGCCGCCGTAGGGGTTCTCCGTTGCCTGGTGCAAGACCTGGTGCGACAACTCGTGCGGCACCAACCGTCCGATTTCAAGCGGGTCATCGGGGGAGACGGCCCCGATAATCAGGCCAAGGCCGGGGCGAGCCTCCCCCCCGACCCACTCGACCGAGTTGGGTTGAATAGCCGAGCGCATATCGTTGTTGGTGGCGTAGATATAGATTTTGACGGATTCTTCCACCGTTGCGCCGATTTCTTGCTCCAGGTTGGTCAAGGCGCGAAGCGCAGTTTCCATCAGCGCATCCCCAAATGCCTCACCTCCCCGATACCAGTAGACCGTCACGTTCTCTGCCGTGCGCTCGTTCCAGTCAAACCGCTCATCGTGGTAGGTCAGGTTCTGGGGCGGGGTTTCTAGTTCGTTGCCCGCCGCATCGCGGATGATCCACTGGTAGGTCAGGTCCACGCCGGGGGGCATATAGAAGACCTGCGTATCGAGCACGTGGCGGGCCGTGACACGGGTGCCCGGCTCGAATTCAGCTTCGGCAATGGTCATCGTTTCGTTGCGGGTCGCGCCATAGAGCAGCATGATGGCTTCGATGGGGGCGGCACTGCTCTCAGCCGTGAGCGAGAAGGTGATGTCGTAGGGAAAGTCCGGCTGGGCATCGCTCGCAACCACGCTGATAGTGGACGGGTCGACCACCACGGGGGCCGCGAGGACTCCGGTACCCAGAATGCCCAGGATGCTCAAAATGCCCAGGATACTCAGGAACTGGCGGACCGGTTGGATGGTGCGGAAAAAGTTAGCCATGGGATAGATTCCATCGTAAGAAAGATTCAATAAACGGGTCAAGGCGACCATCAAGCACAGCCCAGACATCGCTGGTTTCCTCGTTGGTGCGGTGGTCTTTGACCAGCGTGTAGGGGTGCAGATAATAGGTTCGCATCTGGTTGCCAAAATCGGCCTGGCGATATTCGCCGCGCAGTTTTTGCCGCTCTTCGTTCTGGCGTTGCAGCTCGCGTTCGAGCAACCGACCGCGCAGAACCCGCAGGGCAGTTTCTTTGTTCTGGAGCTGCGAACGCTCGTTCTGACAGGTGACGACCATCCCGGTCGGGAGGTGGGTAAGCCGCACCGCCGAGTCGGTGGTATTGACCCCCTGCCCCCCATGCCCGGTGCTCCGAAACACATCAATGCGCAAATCGTCCGGGTTGATCACCACCTCCGGAGCGTCGTCCACCTCTGGCATCACCTCGACGCGGGCGAACGAAGTCTGGCGGATGTGCGCCGAATTGAAAGGCGAGAGCCGAATGAGACGGTGGACACCGGTTTCGGCCCTGGCGTGCCCATAGGCATAGGGTCCGCGTATCTCCAGGGTGGCGCTCTTCAGGCCAGCTTCGTCCCCAGGGCTGATATCTACGATGCTGGCCTGGTAGCTGCGGGCTTCGGCCCACCGCACATACATCCGCAGCATCATTTCGGCCCAGTCCTGGGCGTCGGTGCCGCCCATCCCCGCCTGAATAGAGACAAAGGCGTCGCGGTCATCGTAGCGCCCATTGAGCAGCAGGGTCACTTCGCGCCGGGCCATTTCGGCTTCGAGCGTTGCCATCTCTGCCTGCATTTCCTCGCGGAGGGATTCATCTTCTTCGGCAACGGCCAGTTCAATCAGTTCGGCCAGGTTGGTCAGTTGGGCATCCAGCCGGTCCCATGCCTCAGTCGCTTCTTTGACGCGGGCCAATCGCTGAAGGATTCCCTGCGCCTCTTTCGGGTTGTTCCACAGGTCCGGGTCGGCGGCCCGCTCTTCGAGGTGCGCGATTTCCTGGTAGCTGGTTTCCAGGTCAAAGATGCCTCCGAATCGATTCAAAGCGGGTGTACAGGGTCTCAAGGTCGCTGGCGAGGTCACGCATATGCATAGCTCCTCATCGCTCTATGGTGTATAATTGATAGGAATATTATACCATGTATAAACAAAGAAGAGCGCATCGGGTTTCAGCGAGGCGCAACGAGGGCGACCAGATTTTGGGAAAAGGGGTGTTCCCATCTGGTATGATGCCGGTGCTATGCATCGGCTTGTCACGACACGATGTCACACGTCACGCATCACGGGTTATGACAGGGAAGGAGTGAAACATGGTCAGACAGCGGCGCATCGCAGCGCTGGTGACCCTGCTGGTGATCCTCGCAGGGTTGTGGGGGGGCATCGCAGGCTTGCGGGCCCAGGAGACGGGGTTTATCCACCCCCTGACCGGGCAGCGCCTGGACAATCGGTACGGGTTTCTGACCTACTGGCGAGAGCACCAGGGCGAGCAGCTTTTCGGTGCTCCCGTCACCACGACGATAGAGGAGCAGGGGGTTATTGTTCAGTACTTTGAGCGGAGTCGCCTGGAATATCACCACGGCCCGGATGGTCCGCAGGTGTTGGTAGGACGAGTCGGGGCCGAATATGCCGAAGCCATCTGGCGGGTGTTCGACCCGCCGCCAGTCCATGGGGCGGCGGAAGGTCTGCGCATTTTTGAGGCCACCGGCTACGCGGTGAACGAACCGTTCCTGGGTTTCTGGGAGACGAACCGTGGGATAGAAACCCTCGGCTATCCCCTCAGTGAGCCAGTGTGGGAGCAGGTTGGCGACCAGATGCTCCAGGTGCAGTATTTCGAGCGGGGACGGTTGGAGCGACACCCGGTTGGCAATGGAATGCCCGACGAGGTGCGGGTCAGTTCGCTTGGATATGAACTGGCCGTGCTGCGGGGCTATGATGTGACCTCGCCCGCGCCGGGGCAGGTCGAAGGGATTCTAGAAATCCCCCCGGCGCCCATCCCGACGCTCTCGCCCACGCCAAGCCCGACGCCCATTCCGACCGCGACGCCAGTGCCTTCCTACCTCGTAAATGCGCCGGCTCCGCTCTATTCCAGCGGCAAGCACATTATTGTGAGCCTGAGCCAGCAGTGGCTCTATGCGTTCAATGGGCAAGACCTGGTCTTCACCGCACCGGTCTCGACCGGGCGCAGCGGGTTCGACACCCCGACGGGGAATTTTGCCATCTACCTCAAAGTGCTGCGGCAAACGATGAGCGGGACGATACGGGGAGAATACTATAGCGTGCCCAATGTGCCCCATGCCATGTACATTACCGGCGATGTGGCAATGCACGGAACCTACTGGCACAACCGCTTCGGGTCGGGCGTGCGCATGAGCCACGGGTGCATCAACCTGCCGCTGGATTCCGCGGCGTGGCTCTATAACTGGGCCCCGGTTGGCACCCCGGTGCAGGTGCGGAACTAGCAACCCATCATACCATCAGACCATCATAGGTGGGGCGTGGCGCGTGGTGAGCACCAATCTCGTGCGTGACGCGTCGCGCCCCACACGCATCATGCGTCACGCCTCGCCAGGGTTGCGTTCAGTGCGGTGGCGCTGCCACTCCGTGATGAGTTCACCCGCCTGACGACTGCTTATCTCCGACGCATCCAGACCAAACCGCTGCCGGGTCTCCTCATTCAGGTCTGCTTCGCGGCCCTGCGCCAGTCTGAGCAGGGCCTGATACTGCGCATCCCGGACGGGGCTATCATCGAGCGGGGGGGGAGAGCTTGCGCCTTTCCGCCCTGCTGAGACCTCGTAGGAGACCGTTCGCTCCTCAGCGAGCCGCTTCAGGCCATCAATAAACCCCGACGCCTGCCCTTTGTTCATCGTCATCATATCCACGCCCTGTTCGCTGGCATAGGTGCCAAGTTGCTCGACGCTCCACCCCAGGTCGCTGGCAAGCCGGGCGATGTAACCGCGCTGGTTGTCGCTGGCCGGGGCGTCCGGGTTGCGCACCGCAACGGCCACCGGCGGCCCGCGGTGGGTCTCGCGGATGCTGGCAATCTGTTGCTCGCATGCTTCGCGCTGCGCCTGATAGACCCGCCAGCCAAGCTGCACCGCCTCGTCAATATCATCATCACTGGCTCCCAGCGGCAAGGTGATACTTTCTTCAAGGGTGAAGAAATCTTCTCCGATACGAAGGGAAGCCCGGAACGTCCGGGTCACGCTGCCCAGTTCTGCTGCGTGCTCAGGTGAATGGACCATATCATCACCTACCACTCATCACGATGCCTCGTGCATCACGCCTCGTATCCATATCCATCACTCACTCACTCACTCACTCGCCCGGTTTTCGCTGCCCGGCGCGTCGTTCTCGCTTGCGAATCTCCCGCTTGCGGGCGTTGATTTCCTCCCGGACCTGGTCAAGTTCATCGTCCACAATGGTAAAGTGCTGGCGGCCCCGCACCAGCGTGACCCCGCCGGTTGCCGCCGGTTGCACCGTGATGGGCGCGTCGGGGGGAATAGCTCCCTGCTGGACGTAGCCAGACAATGCTCCGCGGGCATCCACCAGCAGACGCCACCCCCCACCCCCCTCCACCGAGCGGAGCAGCGCATCAAGCGCGTGGAGCGCCTGTTGGGCCAGTTCTCGTGCGTTGTTCTTGTCCTGTGCCATCTTGCCATCCCTGTCGCAATTCACATCCGGGTCCTGCATGCATTGCCTGGCCTATGCCCCCTGGGGAAGCAAGGGGGCCACCACCACCCGAAACCCGATAGCCGTGTTCCTGAAGCCAAAATCCGGAAAATCCCCTTCGCGGGACCCGCAGGAGATGTGGGTTTTCTCGTTGAGCCACGACCCGCCGCGGACCGGCACATCCCACTCCCCCGGAACAAAATCTTCGCGCCGTTTGTTGCTCTGGGCCGGATAGCCCGCGTAGCTGCTGGTGGCCCATTCCCACACATTGCCGGCCATATCCTGCACGCCACAGGCTGCCATGCCCGAAGGACACGTTCCTATCGGGGAAGGGTGCTCCCACCGGCCTTCGGCATAGACGGCCTGCGTCGGGGTGGGCGGCTCATTTCCCCAGGGATACCAGCGGCGTTGCATCGCAGCGTCATACGCAGCGGCAATCTCCCATTCGGCCTCGGTCGGCAACCGCACGCCATAGCCTCTGGGCAACCCCTCGGCAAGGTGCTCTCGCAACCAGGCCGCAAATGCCGCCGCTTCATACCAGGTCACCCCAACGACCGGTTGGTCCGGGTGGTTAAAGCCTGCGTCAGTCCAGGTGATTGGCTGCATAGCGGTCGTTTCAACCTTCCATTTCCACCCCTGCAATGTCCACCAGCGCTCGGCCCCGCTGCGGTATCCATTCTGGACAAAGGAGGCATACTGCGCGACTGTCACCGGGAACCGCGCCATCCAGAAGACCGGAAGCACTATCGGGGTGCTTGGCTGGTTTTTGCTCCACTCGCCAACCCGGTAGACACCGGGGCGCACATAGCACCAGTAGCTTTCGGACGACCCGAAATGCTCATTGCGCCGGGACAGTTCCTCGCGCCACTCCCGAATCGTCACCGGAATGCGGCCACGCTCGATTTGTCCGCTCTCCATCGCTCCCTCATTTCGTCCTGGCTCGTCGCTCGTTGCGCGTTGCGCGTTGCTCATCGCCCGTATGATACCTCACATGGGAGCGCACTGGCAAACGCACCGGGCTACTGCTTGATACGGGCGACCGTCCCGGCATCCAGGCGATGGACCACTGCGACCATCAGGCGGGCCGTCTGGACCACATCATCCAGGTGCAAAATGGCGTTGTGGCTGTGAATGTAGCGGGCCGGAACACTCACCACAAGCGACGGCACCCCCTTGCCAGAGAGGTGGATTTCCCCTCCATCGGTGCCGCCCCTGGACACACGATACTGGATGGGAATACCCTGGGCTTCGGCACAATCCATCACCAGGTTGCGCAAACCCACATGGGGCACCATGCTGCGGTCGTAGAGCGAGATGGCCGGCCCCCGGCCCAGCGCCACGGTGGATTCATCAAACGATACATCGGGCGTGTCCGCAGCCGGGCAGCCTTCCAGAATCAGGCCGATGTCCGGCGCGACCAGGTTTGCCATGGTCTTTGCACCGCGCAACCCAATTTCTTCTTGCACCGTTGCCACGCCATAGATAATATTGGGGTGGGGTTGGTGCTGCATCCGGCGCAGCACCTCGATGACCAGGGCACAGCCAACGCGGTTGTCCCAGGCTTTCGCCATCAGCAGCTTTTCGTTGTGCAGAACGGTGAGCGGCGAAATGGGCACAATTGGGTCGCCCGGACGCACCCCCCAGGCCATCGCCTCTTCCGCCGAAGACGCGCCAATGTCAATATACATCTCCTCTGGCTCAATGAGCTTCTGGCGTTCTTCCGGGGGGGTGAGGTGGCGCGGCTTGGCCCCGATGACCCCCACCAGCGGGCCGTTGCGGGTGGAAACCTCGACCCGGTGCGAAAGCAACACCTGGCTGGACCACCCCCCCAGGGGTTGAAACTTGAGGAACCCATCCCTGGTGATGCGCCGGACCAGAAAGCCAACTTCGTCCATGTGCCCGGCGAGCATAATCTTCGGGCCATCCGCCTGGCCGACCTTGCGGCAGGCGATGCCGCCCAGGTTGTCGGAAAGCACCTCACCGAGCGGCTCCAGGTAGCGCTGCATCACCTGGCGGACCGGCTGTTCCTGTCCGGGTGCGCCAGAGACCTGGCTCAGTTCTTGCAGAAGTTGCTGGAGGGTGTCCGTACGTCGGGTATCCATTCGGTCATCTCGGTTGTTTCGGTCATCCCGGTCATCCATGGGGTCTTCCTTCCCTTTTCCTTGCCAGTTGTTCTTCGTTACTTCACCGTTGCTTCACCTGCCCTTCATTATACCAGGGATGCCCCATGACCGGAAAAGACAAAAAAGTGCCTGGTTGTAAGACCCTTCTTTCAATGGTACAATAGCATCGGGGTGTCAGGTGGTGCCGTGAAGAATCGAGAAGATGGCAAGGCGGTCAGCATAGACAACAGGCAACGCGCAACAGGCAACGCGCAACAACCATGAACCATAATCTGGCACCTGACCTCTTCGGTTTCGGTGGAAAAAAGCTAAAAAATGTGACAGGTGGTGCAGCGTGGATATTGCACTGACAATAAGTATCGGAGTAGTGCTTTTCGGTCTTGGTATCTGGGGGTTGTTCCGTGGAGTACAGCGCGGGATGCTCTCTCTGGTCGGAACCTTCGTGGGGGTGGTGCTGGTAGACCTCTGGTCGGAAACCTGGGTCGAGTTGCTGATTAAGCAGTTCAGGCCCGAAAACCAGACCGAGTGGCGGTGGGCCGTGACCACCCTGGGGTTCCTGGTCGTCGCAATCGTTCTTGGCTATGGGAGCAGTGTGCTCATTCCCAGGGAAGAAGAGCCGGAGTATCTCAGCCTCAACAACCGCCTGGTAGGCGGTCTCATCGGGATACTCAATGGGGCCCTGGTCGTCGGCTACCTGATCCACTACACCGTGACGACCTGGGACAGCGACGCATTCCAGGAGACGCTGTCGCTGTCGGTCACCGCCCAGATGCTCTCGCAGTGGCTGCCCTGGTTCGTTCTGGGGTCGGTGGTGGTGTTCGGGATTATCGTGCTGGTGCGGTTGCTGGTGCGGCTGGTCATCAAGCTGCTGGAGAAGGGACCGCCGATGACCGGGGCCGCCGAAGCCCCTTCGCTGGCCGGAACCGGAAGCCGCACCGAACGCGAACAGGTTATCAGCAAGAAGATTGACCAGAAACTCAATTGAATTGAGTCGAAATCGAGCTGATAGGGAAAGACAGAAAGAGAAAGACCGGGGGAACCAGCAGAACCGCGTGGTGGGCGGTACTGGATTTGAACCAGTGACCTCCACGATGTCAACGTGGCGCTCTAACCAACTGAGCTAACCGCCCAACTAGAAAATCATCCTACCACAGGTTGCTCCCGCTGTCAAGCTGCATGGTGACCGGTGACCACAGCAGTATATCAGGAGGCAGAACACGACCCGCACCTGCTCCAGGGGGTGTCCCCGGAGCTGCGGAATATCCTGTCCCGCACGGTGCGGGTGGCGGCCCGGATGAGCGAAAATCCGGGTGGGTCGCTCTGGTTGGTGGGTGGGGTTGTGCGCGACCTCCTTCTGGCGCTTCCCATTGAGCGAGATATAGACCTGGTAGTCGAGGGCGACGCCATTGCGCTGGCGCACGCCCTGGCTGCCCACCTGGGGGGGGATGTCGCTGCGTCTCACGAACCGTTTGGCACGGCCACGGTCGTGCTCGAAGCCGGCCCCCCCGGCCCGGCGCTCCATCTCGACCTTGCCATGGCCCGCATTGAGACCTACCCCCACCCGGCCGCGCTGCCAGTCGTTCAGCCAACCACCATTGCCCACGACCTGGCCCGCCGCGATTTCAGCATCAATGCCATGGCGCTGGAGATTCTGGCAACCGACGAGGGGGACGTTTTCCCTGGCAGGCTCCTCGACCCTTTCACGGACGGCGCGACTTGGCAGCGGGGGTGTTGCGCGTGCTGCACGACCGCAGCTTCGATGACGACC
>JAAUSY010000179.1 GCA_012032475.1 Chloroflexaceae bacterium | reverse complement strand
CTCGCCTGTGGCTCGTCCCAGGCACCCCCGCTCCGGCCCCCCCTGGCGCTCTCGCCGCCGCCTGCTCCCACGGGCGGAACAGGCGTGCCACCGAGTGGCGAGGTCATCAACCCCGCCAGTGCCGGCCACGTGACGGAGTGGGACCGGTGGGATGAGGCCGATAGTTTGCTGAGTGTGGCCTTCTCGCCCGACGGGCAGATGCTCGCCACCGGCTCGCAAGATATGGCGGTGCGCATGCGGCACGTTCAGGACGGGACGCTGGTGCATACGCTGTCCGGCCACAACCTGCGGGTCATCCACGTGGCGTTTGCTCCGGACGGGCAAATGCTGGCCTCTGGTTCGACCGATAACACCGTGCGGCTCTGGCAGGTCAGCGATGGCACCTTTGTACGGGCGTTCGATGGCTCCTGTATGACGTTCGCCCCGGATGGGCAGACACTCGCCACCGGCTCGGAGGAAGGCCCGGATATCCGGGTGTGGCGGGTTGGGGATGGCTCCCTCGTGCAAACGCTGGTCGGGCACACCGACGGGATTTTCTCGGTGGCGTTCTCGCCCGATGGGCAGATGCTCGTTTCGGTGTCGGCGGATAGTTCGGTGCGGCTCTGGCGGGTCAGCGACGGTACCGTGCTCCAGACCATCGAAGGGAACTACGACCGCGGGGCCGTCTTTGCGCCCGATGGGCAGACGTTCGCAACCTGGGGAGATAGCACCGTGCGGCTCTGGCAGGTGCGTGACGGCGCACTGGTGCAGCGGTTCATCGGGCACACGGGCGAGGTGTGGAGTGTGGCCTTTTCGCCCGACGGGCAGACGCTCGTCTCCGGGTCGGAAGATACGACGGTGAAGCTGTGGCACGTGCGCGATGGCACCTTGCTCCACATGCTGGATGCCCACACAGGGTTGGTGGAGGGCGTGGCCTTCTCGCCCGATGGCCGGCTGGTCGCGTCGGTTTCGGATGACCGGACGGTGCGGTTGTGGGGCGTGGGGGCGCATCCGTGACGGGTGGGGACGGAAAAGTAGCAAGGAGGACCGGGTCTTTGTACTTTTGTGATACCCGGAGGCATCGCTGCCGGGCAGTGGGGGCAACTTCGGGGGTCTCAGGGGGATAGTCCTCCCGGCTTCCCTGGCATACGTTCGGGCAGCACGCGACTCTGAAGGGAACCGGCGGGTGTACCACCCGGCTCGCACCGTCCATCATCAGGATAACGCCGTATGGTATAATTGCACAAACGAGAAGAACGCCGAAGCAAACCCTGACGAGACGTGCGGGTCAAGTCGCGGGTCTCGTCAGGGTATCTTCCTGGCGTCACGGGTATTTTGAGCGGTAAGGGACAGAACAAGAACATTGACCTATGCCAAACATCACGGTTCGTGATATCCTGCGCCTGGCGCTGCCCCCTGGAACAAAGCTCGTGGCGGGGACGTCCGGGTTGCGTCGCCCGGTCACCTGGGTGGTGATGATGCGCACTCGGCTCCCGGCCTTTGTGGACCTCCGGGGGGGCGAAGTGGCGCTACTTTCGGTCGAGGCAGCTCAGGCGATGGACCCGCGGCTCACGCTGTCGGTGCTGGTCCAGCGCCTGTCGCAGGCACCGGTGGCGGCGGTGGCAGCGCTGGGGCCGGTCACCCCGGAAGATGCCGAAGCCGCCGAACAGGTGCGGCTGCCGCTGCTCCACCTCCCCGACGGCAGCGACTTCCGCGACATTGAGCGCGAGATAGCCCGCCTGATCAGTGACTACGAGGCGCAGTTGGAGCGCCGCGGGGCGCAGTTGTATAACCTGCTCACGCAGCGCTCGATGAGCGAGCAGGGGATGACCGACCTGCTTGAGACCCTGGCAGAACGCACCAACCAGTGTGTCGCCAGCTATGCCGCCAATGGCGAACTCACCGCCCTGGTAGGGCAGGGGCCGGGCCGGGTGGCGCTTCAGTCGCTGCGACCGAGCGAGCGCGGTGACAGTTCGCTGCTCAGCCAGCAAATCTGGGTTGAGCCGGTGGGGGCGTCGGGGATGCCACACGGCTACCTGGCAATCGCTGGCACTGGCCTGGACGAATGGGACCGCCTGGCCTCGGTGCAGGCTGCCGCGGCACTGGCGCTGGTGTTTGCCAGAGACCAGGCCGTCCAGGCGGCTGAAGAACGACTGCGCGGGGATTTTCTTTCGACCATTCTGTCTGGCCCACCGGCCGACCCGTCGTCGCTGGTGCAGCGGGGGGAAGAGCTGGGCTACAACCTGTCCCTCCCCTATATCGCCATGCTCCTGTCCCTGGAACACTCTACCTCCAGCGGGGCGATGCAGAGCCGCCTGATGGGCAGCGTGCAGAGTGAACTGGTGCGGCGGGGAATCAGTGCTCCCCTCCTGCGGCGGGAGAACGCGGTGCTCTGTATGCTACCGCTTGGAGCCAACGGGACCGCCCGCCCGCGTGACCTGGCCGAGTCGCTGCGCGAACGCCTGGTGCTGGACTATGAAGACCTGGTGGTGGCTATCGGAACCCCCGCCCCCACGATTCTGGACTGGACGCATACGCTCAAGGAGGCGGAACAATCCCTGTCCCTGGGGCGGCAACTCTTCGGGGCGCAGCGCGTGCTGGACTTCAGCGACCTGGGGGTCTACCGCCTGCTGGTGCTGCTGCGCGAGGAGCCGGAGATGTGGACCTTCTACCGCGAAACGCTCGCGAAACTGGTGACCTACGACCGCAAGCAAGGGGGGGAACTGCTCAAGACGCTGGACGAATATTTCAACCACCTGGGCAACCTGCGGGCCACCTCCGATGCGCTCCACGTCCATCGGAATACCCTGCTCTATCGCCTGGACCGTATCAAACAGATCAGCGGGATGGACCTGGAAGATGCCGACCAGTATTTCGCCATGTGGCTGGCGCTGCGGGCCCACCGGGTGCTGAGCACGATGGGCGGCGAAGAACGGTAGAACAGTAGCACGGTAGAGCAGTAGCCACCTTGCTGCGGCCCATCACCTCCCACCCGTCGTCGGGGTTGCTGGCTCCGGGTAGCGTTCGGAGGTGCTCGTGGGGCTTGCCGGGAGCGGAGTATCCCCCGACGCCGTGGCCGTGGCCGGGGCGGGGTAGGGCACTGGTTCAAGGGTGCTCGTGGGCGAGCGGGGCACCGTTGGCACTGGGGAAAGTGGCCGGGTCGGGTAGGCCGGCAGCGGTGTATCCGGTGCCGGGTAGGGTTCGGCCCCCGGTGTTCCCTGAAGCGTTTCCGTCGTTTCCTGAGTGGTCGGAGCGGTTCCAATGGGGGATAGTGATAGTTCCATGGTTGGGGTTTCGGGCGGGTTGAAGGGACGGATCATCGTGAGCACCCGGACCACCTGGGTTTCTCTGAAGCTCACCGTGGTTTCTCGTTCGGAGACGGTAGTTTCACGCCCCGCGAGGTGGTGGGCCGCTGCCGTAAGGGAAGCCTCCAGGGGGACCGGGGTGGGGCTGAGCATGCGAGAAGGGGGAGGGTAATCCCGGCTGGTGGGGACCGCCGTTGGCGGCGGGGGGTAGGTGGTGATACCCTGTTCGGCAATGTCCGTCTCCTGGAACATCACCTCACGGCCCCAGCTTTCCTGCACCGCGGTCGCGGTCCGGATGGCGTTTTCCAGGCGCTGTTCGGCCTGCTCCGCAGCCATCACCGTTCCTTCGAGCACTTCCAGCGTGGCCTGCTGCGGCCCCGTGGGTCTCCCCTGGAGCGGGTCAGTAATCGTCGCTATCATCTCCTGAGCCGAAACCCGGTCGGCACTGGCAACACCCGCCGCTACCGTCGCCTGTTCCACACCCATCGCTGCGGCGGTAGCCTGCCGCTGCCAGTTGATCAGCCTGGCCCGTGCGGCGTCGGCGCGGTTCCTTTCCTGAATGGCAACGATGGAGGCCGTCAGCGCTAGCAGAAAAGCCGCCAGCGCAATCACCGCCAACCCCTGGATGACCTGGTTCTTACGCCGCTCCTGTTCGGCATGGGTGTGGGCTTCCTGGCTTTCCTGGAGAAACTCTTGCTCGACGGACGTCAGTTCGTCGCGGTGGGTTTCGGCCCACTGTTCGGCCTCGCGCAGCACCCGGTCGCGCAGGAGCAGGTCATTCGTGCGTCCGTGGGTGTTCCACATGGCCGACTGCCGCTGGAGCATGCTCAAGTTGGCCTCGCGCCAGGCGGCATTGCTCTTGCGGATTGGCTCAATCAGGCGGTCGTGCGCCAGTTCGAGCCACACCACCCCGCGCCGCTTTTCTGCCCGCACCAGGTGCGAACCAATGAGGTGCTCAATGGCGCGGTTGTCTAACCCACTGCTCTGGTCAGTCCCCTGGACAATCTGGCCGCGAAGGTGCTGCTCGGTGATAAGCTGGTGCTCGAACCAGTCACGGATAGCTCGCTCACCCACCCCGGTCTTGAGTGCCGCGCTTGCCACGCACGTTGCATAGTAATCCGCCAGGGCATCATCCACATTGCCAACCATCTCAAGGTCGGCCTCTTGAATGACGGTTGTTCCCTGGGGAAGCCGTTCCCACAGGTTGTAGCACACCACCTGAAGCTGCACTGGCTCAACGTAGGGGCCAGGGAAGACCTGCACACTGCCATCGGGGCCTTGCACCCGCACCCGCCGCAGATCATCCACCAGCCTGGTGGCCGCGGCATCGCTGAATTCCACCCCGGCGTGGCGGGCTGGCTCCTGAATAGCCAGGCGGGCCGCCGCTTCTCCGAGCAAATCCAGGCGGAAGCTCGTACTGAACCGCGTGGGAATGGGGCGCAGATAGGGGTCCAGCGCCGCGGTATAATCCTCGCGCATGACGAACAACGCCCACCGGTTCCGGTTTTCCAGCACCGCGCCCACCTGCGCAAAAAACGCGGTCTTTGCCATCTGGTCGGTCGGGTCAATAGTCAAAATCTCCTCAAACTGGTCGAAGATGAGCACCTGCTTGTGCGAAGCTGGTTCGTTCTCGCTCCGGTCAAACGTATGGTCCTCCTCGTGCTCCCCCTCACCTTCATCTTCGCCCTCACCTTCGCCCTCGTCCCCGCTTGCAGCAAGCGCGGGACGGGGTGGGAGCGCATCGAGGTAATCGGAAAAAGGCATCGTCGCCAGGCGCTCCGGGGGTGTCTGCTCCTCCGGAGGCAGGGATTCTTCCAGCGAGAGCAGCAAACTGAGGATATAGCGGTTGGGCAAGTGGGGAGAGGGAGGGGGAGGGGAGGGAGGCGAGAAGGTGGATAGTTCCTGGCGCTGCGAAGGGCCGGGGGTTGCAGCCCCGACCGAGGGAACAGGTTCGGTCTGGTCGCCGGGCACCGGCTGCCGCTCGGTCAGACTCACGCGCATCACCGGCAGCACGGGGAAGCCCTCTCGCTCCAAGGTCGGTATCAACGCCGACTGAACCAGAGAGGTTTTGCCAGCGCCAGAAGGTGAATAGAGCAGAACAATGCGCTCGGCTATCAGCAAATTGAGCAACTGGCGGATTTCCTGGTTCCGCCCATAGAGCCTTTCACCAGCGGTGAACGCTCGCGGCCCGACATAGGGGTTGGGGCGCGTGGGTGAGAGCCGGGGGGAGGCGGCTTCTCCATCCCCGCTGCCTGAGACAGGATGGGCCTGGTCTGACACCGGTTATCCTTTCTGTTCTGTTGCGCGAGCCAATCGAAGCGCAAGGCATCACCCGGACCGGCTATCGTAGTATATCAGATGCCCTGCTCCATGATAGCAGATTGGGGCCACGACGCAATGAATGAAAGAACCTCCCGCGGTTCTGGAAATCCACGGGAGGCAGAAAGGGGACGATGATCTTAATCATTCATTCATTATTCATTCATCGTTCCATAGACGTGGATGTGGCCTGGGGAGAAAACCGGCTGGAGATAAGCCAGACCAGGATGGTGGGAATAATGGTCATTGTAGCGGCGTATCCCAGGGCTGCTTCCGGGGCAATCATTTTCCGGTGGATGGCGACATCGAAGGCCGGGAACATCCAGCATCCCCAGGTGCCAATCATCAATCCCTGCTGGCGAAGCGACGAAAGATGGGAAGTATCCAGGATCAGACTGGCGGTCAGGGACCAGCCGAGTAATCCAAGCCAGACCGATGGCACATACGTTGTAAAAAGTTCCATACCACACCCCCCTTGGAATACGACCAATAACACTTCACGAGCGGTATCAACAATTTCTTTCCTCCTAATCGTAGCATACGTCCTGGACCTTTTCAACAAAAAACAGGCCACCGGAATTGTGCAAGATATCTAAAAATATGGTCTCACCGAGCCGGAGGCCGGAAGCGGCCCACCTGGGGAACGACCAACCGGGCCTGTGCCTTTCCCATACCCATCCGGAGCGACAGCGGTTGCCTCCGGACTTGTGGAAAGTATCCAGGTAATACTGGAGATGATTCGTATAAAACATCCGTTGGTTCTCCGCGCCGCTTGTGATACGATAGCCCTCAGATCCTCCCCCTTTCGGGTGATATTTTGTGGATATCCTGATAGCCCTCCTGCGCAGATACCTTGAGACTGGCCGGAGGGGAGAGTATGGAGTGTCGTAACGGTGGACCAAATCAGTGCAGGTGATACGGCGTGGTTGCTTGCTTCGGCGGCCCTGGTGATGTTCATGACGCCAGGGTTGGCCCTGTTCTATGGAGGGTTGGTTCGGCAAAAGAATGTTCTTTCGACGGTCATGCACAGTTTCTTTATCCTGGCGCTCATCAGTGTCCAGTGGGTCATCTGGGGCTACAGCCTTTCATTTGGCTCGTCTATGGGAGGCTTTATCGGCAGCCTGCAATGGCTTGGGCTGAATGGCGTTGGCCTGGAACCGAATGCGGATTACGCCGCGACGATACCGCACCAGGCGTTTGTCGCCTTTCAGATGATGTTTGCCATCATCACGCCGGCGCTCATTTCGGGAGCGTTTGCCGAGCGCAAGCGGTTCAAAGCCTTTATCATCTTCTCATTGCTGTGGGCAACGCTGGTGTATGACCCGGTCTGTCACTGGGTGTGGGGGGTTGGTGGGTGGCTGCGCAACCTGGGGGCGCTAGATTTCGCCGGGGGGACCGTGGTGCATATTACCGCGGGGATATCCGCCCTGGTTTGTGCCCTGGTGCTTGGCAAGCGTGAAGGGTATGGGACCGAGCCAATGGACCCGCACAACATCACGACCACGATGATAGGAACGGCCATGTTGTGGTTCGGGTGGTTCGGGTTCAATGCCGGGAGTGCGCTGGCCGCCAACAGCCTGGCCGCCAATGCGTTCATGACCACGAACAGTGCCGCGGCAATGGCAGCGCTCACCTGGATGACCGCTAGCTGGATACGTCACGGCAAACCGAGCGTGCTCGGAGCTTCGGCCGGGGCCGTCGCCGGGCTGGTCGGAATTACCCCGGCGGCCGGGTTCGTCAACGTTCCCTCTTCGCTCATCATCGGGTTCCTGGCCGGGCTTCTCTGTTTCCTGGTCGTCGAAATGCTCGTTCGTGGCCGGGTGGATGATTCGCTCGATGTTTTCGGGGTGCATGGGGTCGGGGGCATCGTGGGGGCGCTTGCCACCGGCCTGTTCGCGACCACCGCGGTGAACGAAGCCGGCAGCAATGGCCTCTTCTACGGCAACCCGGCGCAGTTCGTGAAGCAACTCATCGCCGTGGTCGTCGTCGCAGCCTATTCTGCCCTGGTTACTTTTGTGCTGCTGAAGCTCATTGATATGGTCATCGGGCTGCGGGTTTCTCGTGAAGAAGAAGTGCAGGGCTTGGACCTGTCTCAGCATGGTGAGGCAGCGTACCAGGATTAGCCGCGATGAGCCGCGATGAGCCGTGGCAACCTTGCCCGCCGGCCAACCGAAAGAACAAGAAAGAACGTGGTCGGGGTAAGGGTTCGGGAACCCTACGGATATCTTGAATGAAGAAACAGTTCTTACGAAGGAGTGTATAAGATGGAATTCGTCAGTCTCGGAATGGTCATCAGTGCCCTGTTGCTGTTCGTCGTCCTCATCGTTGCGTGGATGCTGTTGCCAGCAAGCAAAGCCACCAGGAAAGTCGAAGAACCCACCGGGAGCGTTGCTCCGGTTCCTGCCACCTCCCGCTCGAAACTTTCTTGAATGGCGTGAGAGGTCGAGGTCATCATTCTCATACCAGACTCATCGCTCGTCACTTGATCATGAGCGGTTCCAGAAACAGCACCTCCGGTCCGTCGTCGGGCGCTCCCGCGGGGACGCGGCGCTCACCTCCAGGCGGCTGAAGTCCGCCGGGCGGTAGAGGCCAAGTGCCACCCAGTAGCGCCCGGCGGCCGGTTCTTCCAGTGGTGGGAGCGGGACCGGATGGTGCCACAGGACAAAGCGGTTCGGCTGCCACGCGCTGGTCGGGTGGTCGGGGCCGCCCGGCGGTACGTCAATCTGCCCGACCATCTGCCCCTCGTCGTCCAGCACATGCACGAAGAACCGGTAGTCTTCTGACACGGGCGCACGCGCCTGCCACTGCACCGTCAACGAAAGTGTGCCAGTGCTGCGGAGTTCTGTCGTGTCCACCGCGTAGCTATGAAGCTGGATGGCCGGCCCGAAGCTGACCTGCACGATGTGGGGCAGCGGTTGTGGCACCTGGTAGACCCAGGCATATTCCACCCCGTGGATGGTCACGACGTGAATGGGAGTGGCGTGGCGGTAGAACTGGTCGAGCGGGGGGCGCGGGCCACCTCCCTGCACATGGCGGATGTACACGACGGCGTAGCCGGTCCGGTCGGGGGTGTCGCCAGCTTCGGTGCTGGCCGCCTGGGACCCGTGGCGCAGGTAGGGTTGCAAGATGGTCCGCCACTGGGTCAGGGTGACCACCCCCGTGATGTCCGTCTGCTGGTTCAGAAATGCTGCCACCTGGTCATACCCCTCGCCCACCCGACCACAAAGGTCTGCGCCCCCTTCGGCGCTCCGCCGAGCACCTGGTTAAAATAGGCCACCTCATAGGGATGGTACCAGGCGGCATTCAGCA
>JAAUSY010000178.1 GCA_012032475.1 Chloroflexaceae bacterium | reverse complement strand
AGATGAGCACGTTTGCATCCAACAGCCAGGCCAATCGAGAGCACAAATCCGGCAATGCCTGCCAGAGTGAGCGTGATGGGGAGTGAGGCGGTAGAGGGCCAGGCTCAGCGCGGTGTAGATCAGCAGCGCGATGACGGCCAGCACACCGGGCAGCCGGTAGTACAGGATCATGAAGAGAGCAACCACCGTCAGGCCAACTGCCCCGGCGAGCATGCTGTCCTGCACGGATTCTTCACCGAGGGTTGCGGAGACGGTGCGGCTGGTTTCGACCTGGAGCGGCACCGGCAGAGCACCGAACTTCAACTGGCGGTAGATACGGTCGCGGTCATCAATGTTGTTCGTGGTAATGACCCCCTCGCCCTGAGAAAGTGCCTGCTGGATGACCGGGCAACTG
This sequence comes from Chloroflexaceae bacterium, assembly GCA_012032475.1. Classification (GTDB taxonomy): domain Bacteria; phylum Chloroflexota; class Chloroflexia; order Chloroflexales; family Chloroflexaceae; genus JAAUSY01. The sequence continues at coordinate 8,527 of JAAUSY010000178.1, read as the reverse complement.
ACCACGGTGTTGTCCAGCACGATGCACATCGGGTTGCCCACGTTCTGGGCTGAGAACTGAGCCAGGCGGGTGGCGGAGTCCTCGCGAAAGGCAAACGACACGGCAGGGCGGTTGCCCAGGCCCGATTCTTCGGTGAAGGTCGGCTGCACCGAGTCCGTGTCCAGGTCACTGCCGTCGGTAATGCTGGCGAAGATGGTATCGCTCACATCGGGGGTGAGGGGAGCGGTGGGGGTGAGGGTCTCCGTTCCCGTGATGCTCTGCTGTTCCTGGACCTGAAGCTGGATGGGATTGGGGTTGTTCTGAGTTCGGACGACCTGCCCTTCTATCAACGGCTGCCCCATCGGGTCAATGAATTCGAGCGAGCCGGTGCCTTTGAGCGTTTCAATGGCCTGCTGCGGGTCATCCACGCCGGGCAGTTCCACGATAATCCGGTCTTCTCCCGAAAGCTGGACGACGGTTTCGCCAACTCCCAGGGCATTGACGCGGCGCTCGATAACGCCCGCGGCAACCTGCATCTCGTCGCGGGATACGTCCTCGCGGGCTGCCCGCAGGAGCACCTGAATGCCGCCCTGAAGGTCCAACCCCAGGCGGGTGTGGACGTCGCGGCCTAGAAACCGGTCGCCAGGAGCCAGGATAATCCACACGGCGAGACTGGTCAGCAGAAGGATAAGGACGAACGAAATACTCTCTCGGTTTTGCACGCTGCTTCCTCAAAATCGGGTCGTTTGCCAATACTCCGATATTATAGTTCCATGACGAGGGGCTGTCAAAGGGTTCAGGAAAGGTGTGGTATACTATCCGCAGTTGAACAAACATTCGTTCATAATATTGCCGGTTTCCTCAAAAGAGCTTCATCATAGCCACCAAATCATTATAGATGGGGGTTTTCCTATGTCAAATCGGTCAAATCAGTCGAACCGGTCATCTGTCTCACTCCCCACTCGCTGGCATGTGGCGACGATGCGGGGACCGCTCGGACCCCTCCTGATAGCCGCCGGACCTGCTGGCATCCGCACGCTCATGATGGGCGATTCTGAAGCGTCGCTGCTCGAAACCTTCCGGTCCCGGTATCCTGGGCATCCTGGGCTGCCGGCAGGCCAGCCGGCAGGCCTGCCGACTGTTCGGGACCTTCACCTTCAGGACGCGCCAGCGGAGCCGGAGATAACGGACGAGGTCCCCTTGCGGCAGTGGAGCATGATGCTGCTGGAGTATCTGCGCGGAGAACGGACCTTTCTGGATGCTCCGCTTGACCTTCAGGAGCAGGGAACTCCCTTTCAGCGGCGCGTCTGGAAGGCGTTGCAGGCGATTCCCTATGGCGAGACTCGTTCCTACCAGGAGGTCGCTCGCTCGGTCGGCCATCCACTGGCGAGCCGGGCCGTCGGGATGGCCTGTGGGGCGAACCCGATTGCCCTGGTCATCCCGTGCCACCGCGTGGTTCGTTCCGACGGCAAGCCGGGCGGGTATGGGGGTGGGATGGAGCGCAAGTTGGCGCTGCTCGAACTGGAACGCCGAGGGGCAATGTCGGTGACGAGTGATGCGTATGACCAACCCCCTGACTCCCATTGCATCTCTGCGCAAAATCGCGTATAATGCCTGGCAGCAGAGTAGATAGGTTCAGGTAGAGCGAATCTTCGGGGCGGGGTGAAATTCCCGACCGACGGTAGGGTGTTCTTGCAGCGCCAAGCCCGTGACCCGCGTCGCGTCTCTCGGTTTCTCTGGTGGGTTTCTGCGCCTGGGAAAGGCCGGGGATGCGCAGTGCGGCAGCAGTGCCGTAGCGGTGGATCTGGTCAGAGTCCAGAGCCGACGGTCAGAGTCCGGATGGGAGAAGATTCCGCGTCTCACCGAGGCGCTTCATCAGGTGCCCGGCGGGTCCCATCAACAGTACCAGTATCAGCGACGCGTGAGGCGTGACGTGAACGTCATCCTCTATTATCTCCGTCCCTGGTCTGGAAGATGGTGCACCGGGCAGAGGCAGGGAACCGACCGAGAGAGCGGCGGCCAAAACCAGGCGCTTTCCCGTTCCCATGCCGTCATGAGAGGCGTTGCGCGGCGCGGGTGTCTCTGTGCCCCCGAAGGAGTTCTTCGGGGTTTTTTTCATGTCAGGCGACGACACACGCTCTATGCGGCGGGCACTGGAACTGGCCCGCAAAGCCGAAGGGGATACCAGCCCGAACCCGATGGTCGGGGCTGTCATCGTCCGTGAGGGCACGATTGTTGGCGAGGGCTACCATCAGCGGGCCGGGCTGCCCCACGCCGAGATCGAAGCGCTGCGGAGCGCCGGCGAGGCTGCCCGTGGTGCAACCCTCTATGTCACCCTGGAGCCGTGCAACCACCACGGACGCACCCCCCCCTGCACCGAGGCCATCATTGAGGCGGGGCTTGCCCGTGTGGTCTATGCCGTGCCCGACCCCAATCCCCAGGTGGCCGGCGGAGGACACCGCCGCTTGCAGGAGGCCGGTATTGCCGTCGTCGGTGGCCTGTGCGCGGAAGAAGCGCAGCATCTCAATCGCTTTTTCTTCCACCACGTCCAGAGCGGACAACCCTACGTCGTTGCCAAGTTTGCCATGAGCCTGGATGGGAAGATTGCCACCCGCACCGGGCACAGCCAGTGGATTACGGGAGAGACCGCCCGCGCCCGTGCTCACTCCTTGCGCCGCCGGGTTGATGCCATCCTCGTGGGGGTGGACACGGTTCTGGCCGATAACCCCCTCCTGACGACCCGCCTGCCCGACATCGCGGCTCCCAAACACCCGCTGCGCGTGGTGCTCGACAGCGCGGGCGCACCCGCTGGATGCGCGGGTCCTCTCGCCCGACACGCCCGGCCAGACGCTCATTGCCACCACCGACGCCATGCCCCGTGCGTATGAAGCCGAACTGCACGCCCGCGGGAACGGGGCGGAGGTCCTGCGCCTGCCGGCAACCCCGGCGGGGCAGGTCGCTCTGGTTCCCTTGCTGGAGGCGCTTGGACAGCGACAGGTGCAGAGCCTCCTGGTCGAGGGGGGGAGTGTCGTGCTCGGAGCCTTCTTCGATGGCGGTTATGTTCACGAGGTGTGGGCTTTTATCGCGCCACTGTTGATTGGTGGCAGCGAGTCGCCCTCCCCCGTCGCGGGCACCGGAGTGGCCCGCCTGGAAGCGGCGTTGTGGCTCTCGTCCCTGACCATTGAGAAGGTGGGGGATGATGTGCTCATTCAGGGGGTGGTCAGACGGGTGGCGAATGACCAATGACGAGCGACCGGCGATGAGCGATGAGCAACTGGCGATGGAAAGGTGAGGTATCGGGCGAGATGTTTACGGGTATTGTTGAGGAAATCGGAACCGTCCGTGAGGTGCAGCGCCGAGACCGCGGCTATGCCCTGACAATTGCGTGCGCCACGGTGCTGGACGACACGCGCCCCGGTGACAGTCTCGCGGTCAACGGGGTTTGCCTGACGGTTACTCACCTGGGGGAGCGCGGGTGTACGGTGGGGTTGTCGCCAGAAACGCGCTCCCGCACCAACCTTGCCAGTTTGAAGAGCGGCACGCCGGTCAATCTGGAGCGCTCGGTGACGCCCACCACGCGCCTGGGGGGGCACTTTGTGCAGGGGCACGTGGACGGGACCGGGACGGTCCAGCGCTTCCGTGCCGACGAAGATGCCATGTGGGCGACGGTGCAGGCGGAGCCAGCGCTATTGCGCTACGTTGTGCCCAAAGGCTACGTTGCGCTGGACGGCGTGAGCCTGACGGTGGTGGAGGTCGGGATGGACTGGTTTACGGTGACCCTGGTGGCCTATACGCAGCAGCACATCACGTTGCCGCGGCAGCAGGCAGGCTACCGCATCAATATTGAGGTGGATATTCTGGGGAAGTATGTTGAGAAGATGTTGATGTCCCGCGACCATCCGTCGCTGCCGTCGCCGTCATCAACGGGCATCACCTTCGATATGCTTGCCGAACATGGGTATGTTTGATTCTTTCAGTTCAATTCAATCAAAGCGGAGACCCACGATATGCTGGTATCAGTTGAAACGGCTCTTGCGGATTTCAAGGCAGGAAAGTTTGTCATCATTGTGGACGACGAGGACCGGGAAAATGAGGGGGACCTTGCCATTGCTGCCGAGCTTGTGACTCCGGAGGCGGTGAACTTTATGGCGACCCACGGGCGCGGCCTGATTTGTGTGGCGATGACCGGCGCAATGCTCGACCGGCTGCATATCCCGCTGATGGTGCCTCCCACCCACAACCGCTCCGGGTTTGGCACGAATTTCACCCTCTCCGTTGAGGCAAGGCGCGGGGTGACCACGGGCATCTCAGCCCCGGACCGGGCGCACACCATCCGCGTGCTGGTAGACCCGCATAGCACGCCGGCTGATGTTGTGATGCCGGGGCATGTGTTTCCGCTGCGGGCGCGGGATGGCGGCGTGCTTGAGCGCCGCGGTCAGACGGAAGCGAGTGTAGACCTGGCCCGCCTGGCCGGGTTGACCCCCGCCGGGGTTATCTGCGAGGTGATGCGGGAGGATGGCACCATGGCCCGCCTGCCCGATTTGATGGCCTTTGCCGAAACCTACGGTATCAATATCGTAACGGTTGAGGCGCTGGCCGCTTATCGCCGCCAGCAGAACGGGGCAGGGCAAGCGGTCGGTGCTGCGCTCCAGGTGACCCAGGCAGTTCAGGCGGGGCAACCGGCTCCCGTGACGCGCATCAGCACGAGCCGCCTACCCACCAGATATGGTGAGTTTATCGCCTCGGTCTACCACGACCAGCAGGGGAAGGAGCACCTGGCCCTGTGTATGGGCGAGATGACACGGGGAGATGCCCCGCTGGTGCGCCTGCACTCCGAGTGCCTGACCGGTGATGTGCTCGGTTCGGTGCGCTGCGATTGCGGGTTGCAGCTTCAGATGGCGATGCAACGCATTGCCAACGCGGGGCGCGGGGTGCTGCTCTACCTGCGGCAGGAGGGGCGCGGGATTGGCCTGGGCAATAAGATTCACGCCTATGCGTTGCAGGACACGGGGATGGATACGGTCGAGGCCAATTGTTCGCTTGGTTTCCCGCCGGATGCGCGGAGCTACGAGGTGGCAGCGGCGATGCTGCACGACCTGGGGGTCGCGCACCTCCGCCTGATGACCAACAATCCGGACAAAATCAGCGGGCTGGAAGTGTACGGTATCCGCGTGGTCGAGCGGGTGCCGCACGAGGTGGTGGTGCCCACCGAGGCCGACCACTATATGCACGTTAAGGCGCAGAAGATGGGGCACCTGCTGCACTTTCCTGCTCCGCTTTCCCCTGGTGGGGCCGAGGTGGTAGAACTATCTCCCGATGCTACGCGGAACCCGGAGTTGTCAGAAGGATATCCGTATTGCTGTCTGCGGCACGACCGCCCCCATCGGGTGGCGAAGACGGGATAGGAGCAGTCAACCAACATGGGAAGGACATTCATTGGCACGCTGGTCGGGACGGGACTCAAGATTGGCCTGGTGGTGTCGCGGTGGAACGATTTTATGGGCAACCGCTTGCTCGAAGGCGCAAGGGATATCCTGATCCGCCACGATGTGCGCGACGAGGATATTGACGTGGCCTATGTGCCGGGCAGCTTCGAGGTGCCTCTTGCGGCTCAGAAGATGGCGCACAGCGGGCGCTACCACGCGGTCATTTGCCTGGGGGTGCTGATTCGCGGGGCCACCCCGCACTTCGATTACATTGCCAACGAGACCAGCAAGGGCATTGCCCAGACCTCGTGGCAGAGCGGTATACCAGTGGTCTTTGGCATCGTGACCGCCGATACGATTGAGCAGGCTATTGAGCGGGCCGGCAGCAAGGCCGGCAACAAGGGGGGCGACGCGGCTCTGGTCGCCATCGAAATGGCAAATTTGCTGCGCCAACTCGATGGCGCGTGAGCGTGGTATAATCAGCAAAATCTGTCATGTCATGGTCATTGCTTACTAAGGACCTGAAGGATCCGAAGGAAAGGAGAGGAAGGTGCAGAAGATGTTTTCCGGGACAGGGAGGGGGTTCCTGGTGGGTGGCCTGCTCGTTCTGCTGCTGTTTGTGGCCTGTGGGAAGCAGCCAACGCGTTGGACCAGGCCCAGACCAACCAGGCGATTCAGAAGACTCCGTCCACGTCGGGCGAGGCGCTGCCGGGCGGAACCTTCAACCCGTTTTTCCCCGACGATGAAGGGGCGTTCGATGTGGTCTATGCGCAGGAGAAAAAGGGTTTTGCTCAGGCAAAGCTCAAGAAAGAACGGAAAGATGTTGCCGTGCTCTCGGTGTTCGACACGGTCAGCGACTCCGCCACCGCCGAGAAGTATCAGCAGAGCGACGAAACCCTGGCGGGCTATCCGTCGGTTGCGGTTGGCAGCAATGGAACGGCTATCCTCGTGGGCGGGCGGTTTCAGGTGCAGGTGCGTTCCAGCGATGATTCGTTCGGTCCATCGGACCGCGCCGACTGGCTCCAGAAGTTTGACCTGGATGGCCTTGCCAGCCTTCCATAATCCTATGACCTATCAGGAGGTGCTATGAGTAGGCCTATTTTCGAACTCGTTGATAACCTGCCCACCGGCAATATGACGGTCCGGGCATTGCAGGCGCTGGATATGATTGTTCCTGGGCAGTGGGAGAACCTGGTGGGCTTTGAAGCCACCATCAAGGCTATCACGGGCGAAACGGACCAGGAGATGATTCAGAAGATTGGCGAACGGGCTATCCACCTCTATAACGATACCTCCCAGGGGTACCAGCGGGCGATGTGGCTCTATCAGAAGGTGGACGACGCCGATAAGCTCACGGCGACCGCGGCTCTGGGGCACAAAATCGGGGAAAAAATCCCGTTTCTGTCGTTCCTGAGCCGGATTACCCCGAAAGCCGACACGGCTCAGACGGTTGACCTGGGCATGAAGCTGGTGGTTGAAGTGGTGGCCTTTTGCCAGATCAACGGGATACCCGGCGATAGTGTCGGGGATTTTGTCCGGGCACTGGCGGAATATAGCGGCGAGTCGTTGATGCGGATGACGGCGCTCATCTGCTTCGATGGCCTCATTCCGCTGGGGCCGGATTTTCTGCGAACGACCCATTCGCTGCTGGAAAGGCTCAGCCCCGCAGACCTGGAAAAGAACCGCATCTATAAGGATGTGGAGTCGCTCCTGCCCGGTGATAGCCCTTCCGGCAAGCTGGGGTTTGTCACGCAGAGCTTCGATGCAACGAGAGAGTGGATGAGTTCGTTCATTGCCGACCGCGGCATTTCTCTGGACCGGGTGGTGGGCAGTTTGAAGCACTACGTGGATATTGCGGATGATAAGCTCGATTATCTGGGCGGGTTTCTCGACCTGACGACCAACTATTATGAGCATACGGGCACGCAGACGCTGGCTCGCAGCCTGATTCAACGCGCTGTGAATGAGCTATGAGGCCAGGGGGTCGGGGCGCTCTCGTTGAATTTCGGGGTGGTATTGGTGAAGTAGCTCTGTGGTGGGCGGTGTTGCCGCTGTCACCCGGCTCTTTTTCCAGCGGACCACCCCGATTTTTTCTCGGTTCGCGAATTATCCATGATGCCGCTCGCATGTGGGATGGGCAGGGGAGGGGGGGAGGGCGGCGGTGCGGGTGTGGTACAATAGCCTGAAAGTAGGATGCAGCGCTTGACGAAGGAACCGCGACCATGTGCGAGCAAAGCCCGAACGACAGGAGGTGTGACCATGACAACTGAACCGTTGCCCCTGACCCTTGAGGAAAGCCTTCCGACGGGAGGTGACCACGAGGATGCTGACTGGCATTTCCGCTTTCGCTATGGTTGGCGCTATGTCTGCCACCCCTCGAATGGGGGGGAGGCATGGGAGCGCGTGCCGCTCACGGAGGACGATGTCTTACACCCCCAACTGGAGGATCATGTGTCCCAGAGCGATCAACACTATCGGATTTGCCATTACCTCTATGCGGTGCTCCGCTCATACGTGGAACAGATACCCGGCGGCCTGGTGCTGCACGATGTGCTGATTGAGTGGGGCGTGCCGGGGTTGAAGGGACATGCGCCCGACCTGGCCGTCTTTGCGGGGGTACGAGAGCGCCCCCGGAGCGGAACCTTCGATGTGCCACGGAGCGGCGGGTATCCGCTCCTGGTGATCGAGGTAACCTCGCCTTCCACGCGCCACCTGGATGTGGCGGCGAAGAACCCCACCATCACCAAGACCAAGTTCTGCCACTATGCGTGGGCGAAAATCCCTCTGTATATCGTGGTGGATGAGGCCCGTCGGTCCGGCGGGCAGGCTCCCCGCATCTTCGGCTACCAATTGACGGAGGATGGGTACCAGATGCTGCCGCTGGACGAGCGGGGGTGGTTGTGGGTGGCCCCGATGGGGTTGTGGTTGGGACCCAGCGGGACGAAGGTGGGATGGTTCGACGAGGACGGAGCGGAAATCTGGGAGTATGAACAGGAGCAGGCGGCCCGACGGGCAGAACAACTGGCCCGCCAGGCGGAGCAGGAGCTCGCCGGGTCGCTGAGGAACGCGCCCGTGCCGAGCAGGAGCTCGCCGGGTGCTGAGGAACGCGCCCGCGCCCGAGC
>JAAUSY010000177.1 GCA_012032475.1 Chloroflexaceae bacterium | reverse complement strand
ACTATGCCGGGTTTCAGGTGGCCTATGAAGACCTGGCGGTGCGGACGATGCGCTTCAAGACGCGGCGGATGAATGCCTACTTGTATGCCAGCAACCTGGGGCACCTGCCGAAGCAGTTGGCCTGGGGAGCAAAGAAACGAGGCGTGCGTCTGACCGCGGTCAACCCGGCCTACACCAGTCAGGCATGCCCCGTGTGTTATCACGTTTCCCGCGCCAACCGCCCGAACCAGCAAACGTTTTGCTGCGGGGCGTGCGGCTATACGGCCCACGCGGATGGGGTGGGGGCAGGGAACATCCTGGCCCGCCTCACCGATGCGGAATTGCGGGACTGTCCTGATACCGCCGCTATCAAAGCGTTGTTGGGTCGTCGCCATCGAGATTATTCCTTTTCGCACGAGTTGCCCGCAGTGCAACCGCCCGCCCAGATACCCGCCACGGGTCCATCGGGCGCAGGTCATCACCCGCCCGCGGCGGGGAAACATCAAGGCTATCAGCAGTCGGCATTGCTCCCATTCTGATGGGGAATGCAAGATTTCGCGATGGTTTTGGTAACTGTGGAAACAGGGGCTTCCTGTTATCATTTTGTTGTCGTTCCGTAACATCCTCACTGGATTATACCAGATTCGGCTTGATACTTCACGCCTACGAGATGGCGTTGGCCGCACGGGTGATGGCCTCCCAGATGGGGTCGAGCCAGTCGAGGTGCTCCGGCTTCATCAGGCAGGCCCGCAGGCAGGTGACGACCTGGTCGTGCGGGGGAGAATCGGGGAATGGCTCGGCCACCAGAGCGCGTGGCAGGTTTGCCAGGGCCAGGTGAAGCTGCTGCCGGGCCGCCGCCGCAAAGAGGCTCCGCGCTCGCCGCGACGATTCGGCTACGCTGGGGGCCCGCACTGCCCACACCACGATATCCAGGTCGGGCGGGGAGGGCGGAACGATGAAGCGCGAATCCGACTGGAGGCGCTCATAGAGGGTCAGTGCTGCCGTGCGGCTTCGCTCCAGTCCGTGGGCATATTCGCCGCCGCGCACGAGGGGGAGCAGGCGGTGGGTTGCCCACAGTGCCACCGCCGAGGCTCCGGCCCGCGAACACTCCAGGCTGATTTCCCCCAGGTGGAGTTCATCGGAGGTGAAGTAGGTATAGGGCGAGTCGTGCTGGTAGAAACGCCCGACCAGCGGGTCTTTGAAGAGGATGCAACCGCAGCCATAGGGTTGCAGCCCATGCTTGTGGGGGTCAATGGCGAGTGAGTCAACCTCCGGCAGGCAGTCGAAGGCGGCCCGCACCTCCGGAGCAAGGTTCTCCGCCAGCGTGTAATACCCGCCATAGGCGGCATCAACATGCACCCGAAAGCCGTAGATCTGTTGCAGGTCCAGAATGGCAGGGAGCGGGTCCACCGCACCGGTGGCGGTGGTGCCCAGAGTCACCACGACGGTGCCCACCCCCCCCTGCTCCAGGGTGGCGTGCAGGTCCCTGAGGTCCATTCGGGCGCGAGCGTCCACGGCAACGGTCTTGAACGGCACTCCGAGCACCTCGCCCATGCGCCGGTGGGTATAGTGGGCCTGGCTCGAAGCCACCACCATCTGGTCCTGCCCCATCACCTGACGGGCAACCCAGAGTCCTTCCAGGTTCGCCAGCGTTCCCCCCCCGGTCAGGTGCCCCAGGTAGCCGGACGAAGCCTGCATCCGCAGCCCGACCATAGCCGCCAGGTCGGCCACTACCTCTTTTTCCATCGCGGAGCTTGCCCGTCCGCCATCCAGGGCGTGGTTGTTGGGGTTGAGGAACATGGCGAGGGCATAGGCGAGCCGGGCGACCGGGTGGGGGGGGTTTGAGCATCTGCCCGGCGTAGAGGGGGTGGTGGTAGGGGTAGTTGTCGTGTAGCCGCCGGGCCACTTCCAGAAGCACCGGGCGCAACCGCTCCAGGTCGGCGGTCGGCTGATAGGCTGGCAGGTGGGCAAAGCCGGCGTCCATGTCGGCGGCAGCTTCAGTCAACAGGGCAAGGCTGGCTTGCTCCAGGCTCATGGCGTCGTCCCTTCTTTCTCTCTCTAACCCTCGTGCCTGGGCGTATGATACCAGAGACGGGGGAAGGTGTCCACACCCGCTGGTGTCACGAACTGGTGCCAGTCCGTGCTATACTGGAACTGTCACGATAGATAGCTGGGTATTCATCCAGGGCATCCAGGGCCATCGTCCTGCGGCCATGCGCCTGATGATGAGACCATACCATGACCATGCAAGTGATTACTCGAAAGAAGGGGCCGCAACCCGCGGACGACCGTTCGGTTCTCAGGAGACCCGCCAGGCACCGGCAGCGCTGGTTGCTGGCGTTTCTGCTGCTCGTAGCCGGGGCAACGCTGGCTCCGCTGTCCCTCATGGCCTACGTCGTCACCACCACCCGCCCCTACCGCTACACCGAACCCGCTAGCATCCCGCCAGAACGCGTTGCCATTGTCTTCGGGGCCGGCGTGCGCCCCGATGGGCGGCTGTCCCCGATGCTGGCCGACCGGGTCGAAGGCGCTATCCGCCTCTACCAGTCTGGCCGGGTGCAAAAACTGCTCATGACCGGCGACAACAGCCACATCGAGTATAACGAGGTGAGCGCGATGAAGCGCTACGCTGTCGCGCAGGGGGTGCCGGCTCGTGATATCACGCTGGACTATGCCGGGTTCAGCACCTACGAAAGCTGCTACCGGGCCCGCGAAATCTTCGGGGTGACGCGGGCCGTGCTCGTCACCCAGAGCTACCACCTGCCGCGGGCTATCTATACCTGCCGCCACCTGGGGGTGGAGGCCGTTGGCCTGGGAACGCCGGACTGGGGGGTCTATTCGTCGCAGCTCATGCAGCGCTATACCCTTCGTGAACTGCTGGCAACGCTCAAGGCCATGTGGGATGTGCATCTGGCGCACCCGCTGCCGACCTTCCTGGGGCCATATGAGGGAGTGGAGTGAACTGAGCGGGGAAGTGAGAGATTGAGGTTCTGAGGCTATGAGGCTTCGCGCAACTGGGTTGACGAGAGATCCAGGCGGAATTGGTCTTCTGGCAGTTCCAGGAACATATCTCTGCAGGTCGGGGGGATGGGAAGTTCGGATAGGACCCGAAACGTTCCGTCTTCGAGCCGGCCAGCGACCAGAAAGCGGCACCCCGCGCTCCGGATGGTATCCAGCGCCGTGTGCATCCTCTTCCGTCCGCCATAGTAATACGGTGACACCAACCGCTCTGCTGTATCATAGCCAATGATGAACACACAGCCCGGAAAGAGGGTCGCCTTGTCACGAAAGAGCGGGACCCGTGAGAGGATGATGGTATGGTTCTGAGCAAATTGCTCAAGCCGCCGGGTCACCTCTTCCAGGCTGAGGCTGCCCTTATCGGCGTTGATAATGGGAAGCTCAAAGAAGACCGGCAGGTGCAGCCAGGCAGCGGCGATGCTGGCAAGGTGCAAGTGCCCTTCATGAAGTGGGTTGAACGACCCGGAGAGAATAGCCCCCCGGATGGGTTCGTCGGCAACCTGGTGCTCGTCCGGATAGACCGTCACCGTCTGCACCGCCCCGATCATCAGGCGGTTTAGCGGGTCCGTAAACGTCGTGTGGTTCTCGCGCAGAGATTCGCCCGGTGCCAGGTCCAGGGGGCGAGAGATGGTGAGTCCGCAGGCGTGGGCGATGGCATAGACCAGCAGCCGGCTGACCAGCGTTTCCTCGCCGGCGCGGTCTCGCAACCCCTTCTTCATCTGAAGGTCATAGGTCGTCATCCCCTCGGTGCTCTGGACCGCGATAGCACAGCGATGTTCGCCCTGTTTCATATAATTCGTGGCAATGGTGGCGGTGCATCCCACCCCCAGGAGCAGCGATGCCCGCTGGACCCCCTCCAGGTGAACGGCCCGCTCATAGGCTTGGCGCGCCATCGCCATGGCGGTCTCGGTGGAGACGAATTGGGCTGGACGGTTGCGGACCAGGTCTATGAGCGATGCCGACGAATAGCGGTCGGTGGCTTCCAGGACGGTGTGCGACGACCCGGCGACCCGGTGGAGCGACCACAGCGCCAGGCTCCCCGCGCCGGCGAACTCCAGCACCAGTTTGTGGGGCAGGCTATGGATTTGTTCAATCGTGTGGTGAATGTCTCCATCATCGAACATTCGTATTCCCTCTGTCTGTATCGGTTCCTGTCCCTAATTATAAAGCCTTTTTTTATCTCTGTGACCGAAGGAACCCGCCGCAAGCCACGCCACTTTCGTGGCAGTGGTGAGGCGGGTTTCTCAATGGCTTGAGCCAGCCGAATGGCGCTCTTGCGAAACCCCCCCCTTGAATGGTATCATTCGTTCAGGTCTCCCACCCACAAACCGAAGGCCCACGGGCAGACTTGAGGTTCTCAGGCGTCGGGAGCGCACCTTTCCAACGTATCGGTATCGGGTTCCATCGGCGAACCTTCCGATGGGTAAAACCGGTCGAGTTCGAGCCATGCGGCTCAAGCATCGTAGACCGGCTGCCGCTTCGGCGGCAAGCGGAGCATGCGTAGTCCCCTGGGCACGGGGCAAGTGGCTTGGGGTGCGGACTCCCCTGGGGAGCGCTCACAAGAAGCCGCGGGGCTTTGCCCCTGCGGAGTGTCACAAGTGATGATAGCTCCCCGACCTCCCTGCACTTCCCTCAATCCCCGACCGTATAGACCCCGTTGCCCTTCGTTGCGTCCTTCCCCACTTGCAACACCATTCCCCAGGCCAGCAAAGGCAGGAGCGGCTGCACCTCACCCACGTAAGTGGCCCGTCCAACCAACCCCCCGATGGGCGTAGGCTTCTTCTGACGGCGCGAAAAACTTTGCAGGTCAACCCAGTGGGTTTCATCGTCTACCAGGCACATCCCATCGGCCACCGCCAGGAGCATTTCGCGATGCTCCTGGTCAAACGGGGTCCCGCCATATCCCTGGGACAGCGCGTCGTGCCGTTCGAGCAGCCGGGCCACGAGGGGGCGCAGGTGTGGACGTTTCACCAGTTGCTGGTGGTCAACCAGGCGCAGCGGCGTGAGAAAATGCAGGGACAACGTGCCGGTGGGCAGGGTCCTGGCCCATGCCTCAGCATCTGCCCAGGTCATCGTCATCGTCGTTGGCCCGCCGGGTGTCTGTATCCACGTGTGTGTCCCCTGCAAGATAAGCTGCGCCTCCCCCGTAAACAGATTAATACCCTGTATGGCTTCTACGGTAAACTGCCCGCGCTTCCCACCGTTCCGGGCCACCCGCAACCCGATTCCCCCTTCCCCCATTGCTTCCAGCGTCATGGCGACGTAGGGAAACCATTCCAGGCTCCAGCCAAACAGCGTCAGGCCAAACACAAACGACTCGCCGGGTTGGAGCACCTCAGTCCCATACGAGTGGGGCCGCAGCGCAAATGGGCGCGGAACATCACGCCCCCGCGGAGATTCGTGGCGCAGGGGAGCGACCAGCATGCTGACCGGGCAGGCCGCCACGAGGGGACACTCCGCACAGGTCTGAGCCGCTTTGTTGCAGCAAAACCGGCTCCAGAGCGTGCTGAAGAAAGCCCCGCGCAACGAAGCCCCCATATACTCGCGCAACGCCAGAGGGGCCCGAGCGGTGGCCCGGACCCACAGGTGGTGCGCTGTGAGCAAGGGAGGGCGAAGGCTCACGATGACGGATTCAGCACCCGCCCCACGAACAACACCGTACCAGTTTCCGTATCGCGGATGAGAAAGATGAACGGACGGTCAATCTTCAGTGTTACCACCTCCGGGTCGGGCATGATCCCGGTCAGCGTCATGACTGGGGCCGTGGCGGCGGCAGCTTCGGTGCCCTCCTCATCCACTGCCACAAACGCCTGATGAAATACCTCGCTGATCATCAGCCCCCGGCTGCCGTCCATCCCCGAAAATCCGCCTCCGGACTGAAGGCCTCGGTCATCCCCAGTTCCGCCAGCAGCGGCTTCAGCTTGCTGCTCAATGCAAAGCGAAACTTCGGAATGGTCAGGTCAACCTGCCTGGGAACCAGGTTCTCGGTCGCCTGCTGCACGAGTGCCCCATTGAGCCGCGCCTCAACCTCCCCAAACCGCCCCTTTTCGGGGACGAACGCCACCAGTTCTGCATCACCGGTGTAGGGCAGCCCGACCATCTGGTAGCCCTCGCCCTCGGCGTATCGCAGCTCCTCCTGCTGAGTCATCATATCCACCATCACGGTCTCGTCATTGAGCAGGAAGAACGAATCTTCGTAGGTATCTTCCGCCTCAAAGGGATGCTCCCAGTCGGCCTTGAAGTAGATAGCGTTTGCCAGCACCAGCCGGGTCATGCGGTCTATGGCTCCTTCTGGAATGAGTTGTTCAATCTTCGCTTGCGTTTGCTCGCTGACCCACTCGTTGATAGCAAGCCGTGCGGCCTCTGGCTGCTGCTGAAAATCCACCAGCCGCAGCCCGGCCCCATAGTGTTGCGAGAGGAGGTCGAGAAAGGCCGGCAGGAAGGGATGGCCGTGCTGCCCCCAGAGTGAGTTCGCCGTATGCAGCTGAAATTCCCCGCCACCTGCTTCTTCCTGGCCGGTGGTGCTCCCCTCCGGTGGCAGGGTTGGCGGCTCCTGGTCATCCTCTGCACTGCTCCCATTCCCATTGCTGCTGGTGAGCGAAAGGTCGAGCGCGTTGAATGCCGCGTGGACCTGCTCAGCGGGGAGCGAAAAATGGAGGGTGGTTTCCATCTGGTTGGCCGTCGGTCCCCGCGCTCCGGCATAGGTCATCGCCAGCGCCGCCGAAATGCTGTATGGCGAATAGAAGAGGTTCCCATCCTGCTGCCGCAAAACTTGGTAGAGGTCGAAGGCGAACGCGGTATTGCCCGCAACCAGCGCGTCCAGCGTGGCCGGCGCAACCCCCGGCGCGGTCTGGCGCGGTCGCTCCGAAAAGGCCACGCTCACAACGGGTTCGGGTCTGGTGGTTTCATTACCCATAGCTGGTGTCTGTGTCTGTGGTGGTGGCTGTGGCGGTGCCTGCTGGTTCTCCTGCCCCTGCGAAGGAGAACCCCCACACCCGGCCACCAGAAGAGGGAAAACGATACCGATAATCCATACGGTCAGGACCACCCAGGTCGTGGTCTTGCTGCTCCTGCTCCTGTATACCATCATGAATGCCTCCTGATGCAAAAGAGCGGTGAATACGCTCACCCTGAACACGGTTCTGCCGCTCCGGAGCGGCTCTTCACCGGTCACCTGTCACGGATACCAGGCGAAGGTGCCTCTCATGCAAAGACGGCGACGGGGAGAACGAGGTTCCCTCCATCCTAATCCTGGTACCGGACCGTTCCTGCCCGCCGGGTCTTGTTGGGTCTCGTCGGGTCTGGCGGTCGTTCCGGGTAGTCTCTGCACTGAAGGCATGGCGGCAAACCATTCCCTTCCCTCATCTGGCTCCGGAGGAGATGGCGAACCGGTCAAACACCTTCATCATCTCGCCGGGGAGCCGCCCCCGAATATGCGTGCCCTCAGCCTCAAATTGCTGGCTCTCAAGCACCCCGTGGGTTCGCCACAGCGAGACCAGGTCGGTGCGGTGGTAGGGGATGAGGGCATCCAGTTCAATCATTCCCATGGAAAGCGTTTGCTCAATACGGGAAAGGAGCGTCTCAAGCCCCCACCGGAGCTGGGACGAAATGGCTACATACGTCCGGGGCAATCCCTGCTCGGAGACCAGGTGACCTATCGTCTCCTCGTGCTGTCCTTCCAGGCGGTCTGCCTTGTTGAGCACAATGAGCGTTGGTTTGTCGGCCACTCCCAACCTCTCCAGGGTTTCGTCCACGGTGCGCTCCTGCTGGCGGGCATTCGGGTGGGTCATGTCAATGACATGGAGCAGCACATCTGCCTCGCTGATCTCTTCGAGCGTGGCGTGGAATGCCGCAACCAGTTGCGTGGGAAGTTTCTGAATGAACCCGACGGTGTCCGTCACCAGAACTTCCCGACCGCCGGGCAGGTGGACCTTGCGCGTGGTCGGGTCGAGGGTGGCAAACAAGCGATCCTCCACATGCACCCCGGCATCCGTCAGGGCATTGATCAGGGTAGACTTCCCGGCGTTGGTGTATCCGACCAGGGCCACCACCGGAATCCCACTCTGCCGTCGCTGCTTGCGGTAGAGTTCGCGGTGGCGGTGAACGTCGGCAAGCTGTTGTTTCAACCAGTTGATACGCCGGTTAATCACCCGCCGGTCTACTTCCAACTGCGTCTCACCAGGCCCGCGCAACCCCACTACCCCGCCTGCCGAGGTTCCGCCCTGGCCGGTTTGCCGCTCCAGGTGCGTCCACTGGCGGCGCAGGCGGGGCAGGAGGTATTCATATTGGGCCAGTTCGACCTGTATGCGTCCTTCGTGGGTGCGGGCATGTTGGGCGAAGATATCAAGAATCAGGGCAGTACGGTCGAGTACCCCGATACCCAGTTCTTTTTCCAGGTTCCAGGTCTGTGCCGGGGTCAATTCGTCATCGAACACCACCACGTCAAAGGCTAGCTCGGCGTGCATTGCCGCAACCTGCTGAACCTTCCCAGGACCAATGAAAAATTTGGGGACCGGGCGAGAAAGCGTCTGGTAGAGCTGCCCGACGACCTCCAGTCCGGCCGTATCCGCTAGCAATGCCAGTTCTTGAAGCGAGTCCTCAACTTTCCAGGGACTTTGCTTGCTGGTTATCTCGGCCCCCACCAGGAAGGCCCGTAGACGTGGGGCTTCCGTTGGATGGAGCTGTTTGCCTGCACGGTCCATATCCTCTTCGATAGTTGCTCCTCCTTCCATGACGTGCCATGGATGATTCAGATTCTTCAGGCAATCCTTGCCTGTCTGTATTGTAGCACAAAGTGCCGCCTCGTA
This sequence comes from Chloroflexaceae bacterium, assembly GCA_012032475.1. Lineage (GTDB taxonomy): Bacteria > Chloroflexota > Chloroflexia > Chloroflexales > Chloroflexaceae > JAAUSY01. The sequence continues at coordinate 137 of JAAUSY010000177.1, read as the reverse complement.
TAGCTCCTCCCTTGCCCTTTCGGCCCAACCGCGCTATCATGCACATGAAGAGCGATAGTGGGGGGACACGCCGCGCTGCATCCCGAACGAACCGCAACGAAAGGAACTGCTCACGTATGGCAAAACCCGCCGACATC
>JAAUSY010000032.1 GCA_012032475.1 Chloroflexaceae bacterium | reverse complement strand
CCGGCTCGCCGCACATAGGGAATCGCCTGCTGCACCCCCAACAGCACCGGCTGGGCCAGCGCCAGCGCACTCAGCACCCGCTCATCCAACCCCGACAGCGGCCCCGGCAGCATCGCCAGCGGCGAACGGTACGCCAGCGGATAGTGATGCTGGGATGCCACGAAATGGGACGGGAACTCCTCGTTCCAGGTTTCCGCCGAGGGGTCGGCAACCCCCGGCCCCTCCGTCGCCAGACCCTCAGCCAACGGCACCGGCCCATGCGCAACCCCCATCGTCCCCACCTCCAACCAGCGAACCATCAATTGCAACACCCCCATCTCATCAATGCGCTGGCGGATCATCCCCATCAAAAGACGATGGTCAATCGTGTCAAAGTAGCTGGCAATATCCGCGTCGGCTACCCAGGTCAGCCCGCGGTCGGCATAGCGGGTTACCACCGCCAGCGCATCGGGCACCCCCACCCGCAGCCGACAACCAAACGAACAGTCGTGCAGCAGCGGGTCGAAGAGTGGCTCAAGCACCTGCTTCACCGCCCGCTGCGCCACGCGGTCGCGCACCGCCAGGATAGCAATTACCCGTTCGCTCCCCCCCGACTTCGGTATCCGGACGTGGCGTGGCGGCAGCGGACGATAGGCCCCGCTCTGGAGTTCCTCAGCCAGCGTTGCCATCTGCTGCGCCCAATCCGCCTCAAAATCCCGCAGCGTCACCTCATCAATGCCCGCGCTGCGGTCGCGCCGCTGCGTCCGAATGTTGCTCCGCACCTTGCGCCACGCCTCCGTCAGATTCCCCACCCGGCAAATCTGCTCCATCAACGGCGGGCCACTATACCTGGGAAACATGCGCATGCCCCGACTCCTTTCATTTCATTCAAGCGCCCGGCGTATCGCCCTGAGCGCCAGCCATTTCCCCACCCCTCATCCCAGTAACCAGGCCAACCCGACAAACACCGCGGCGGCCAGCAACAACCCCCCGACGACACACCCCCGCACCAGTCTGCCAGGGCGAGGGAACCGGGGACGCAACCCCCGGAGCTGTCGCGGATGAACCACCATCGCCAGCAGGGACAGGACCAAGGACCCGACCGCCAGACCAACCAGACACCAGATGACCTCGTGCTCCATGATGTGGGCCTCCCTCCATCCTCATTTCCGATACCACAACGCGACCGTGTCCTCCGCCAGGTGGTAAAATTCCCCACCAAGACGTACAAGAGACACCCCTTCCCCATCACATCTCCCCGCCGATTCGCCATAGCACACCGGTCCCTGTTCCCCCGGTCGGATCGTGGCGATGACCTCGCCTGGCCCCACGTCCCTGCTCCGGGGTTTCACTTGCAAGGGGCGGCGCGTAATCACCATCCCTGCGGATAGCTACTCAGCAGCGCGGTACATGATTCCAGCGTGTCATGGTCCAGCAAATCCAGCATCCCCACCATCGGCACTGGCGCTGGCTCCTCCCGACGGCGGCGAGTAACCACCACAGCGGTTCCGGCCACCATCAGCAATGCCATCCCCCCGGCAACGGTCAGGAGCACTGCGGAATTGGTCGCGGGAACGGGAAACCAATCGCCCCCCTGCATCCACCCGGTCACCGGTGCCTCTTTCTGAGGAACGTCCGTGGGGGGTACAGCAGTCCCAAACGGTGTAGCTGAGGGCATCACGGCTTCGTGACTGTCTGCCGGGCGAGACAGTTCCGGAGGGTGGGTGGCCTGCATTGGAGGTGGTTCCCCCAGCACCAGGCCCAGATAGTAGGGATATGAATGGTAGGTCGTCGGGCGCACATCTTCCAGCACCATCTCCACCCGATACTGCCCCGGACCAACCTGTATCATCATCTCTTGTGGTGGGAGACACTCAATCTGTTGCCCATCTGCGCTGACAAAATCATGGGACCAGTGATGCACCTGGCGATGCTGATCGTCACGGAGCATCGCAAAGGTCAACGTTGCCTGGTCATCGGTACATACCGCTCCCTGACCGTCCGGCGAAGAGGCCAACCAGATCTTCGTCGTCGTCAGCGGAATGGTCATCGTCATCACCCGCATATAGAAGACCCCTCTGGCAGCAGTTTCTTCCGGGGCTTCGTCTATGGCTGGAGCCATCAGCACAACCTCAACCCCGGACCCCAACTGCGCCCGGGCCAGTCGCTCGCCGTTCAGGAGTATGCCTGTTGCCCAGAGTAGCGCCCCTCCCACCAGCGCCGCGCACCAGATGTTCTTTAGTCTCTGGTTTTTCATGGCTGCTCCTCCGTCTCATCACGGACCCACGGAGACCCACCACCTGGGACATGCTCTGACAAGACCCTGCTGGTAGCCTGTTCTGGGGGCCAGCGCGGTTGCCCGGTACTGGTGGGCACTAGCATTCCCGGTGCCCTTTCAGGTTCCGTGGGGTCACCAGGGCAAAACCCATCGGATGACGCTCCCGGCTCCTCTCGCCGCAACCCGCCGCTACGTTCTGTCGGGACCGCTGGGTTTCCCCCGGTCCCCCGATACTGGGATGGCGGACGGGTCAGGCGGTGGTGGGACCTCTCTTCCGGGTCTGGTTCAGCCGCCAATTCATCCAGCACATAGAAATTGCGCTGGCGTAATGCCTCTCGAAAGGGTTCTTCGTGTTCGTGGATGATGCGCAAATCCATCAGCGCCACCTCCATCTGCACCTGGACAAACCCCAGGCGGTCCTGACGTTCGCCATACGAGGCCGTACTCAAATGGTCCAGCGCATAGATGGGATGCCCCTGGGGTGTCACCTGGAGCAATTCGGTGCGGGGGCGAACCGATGGGAGCACCTGCCACGATGGGGTGCGGCTCACCAGTTCGAGCAACGCCTGCCCCACCGCAATCACTGGATCGGTGCCTTCTAGAGGATTGACACTTGCTTCCAGTTCAATCAGGTGGGTGATGGAAAGTCCTTCCAATCGCTGCGCCGCTTCCTGCCGCGCCAGCGCCTGTATCTGGGTCAGCAGCGCGTCCTCATCACTCGTGAGGTCCGACTTCACCAGCGAGGCTATCACCTGCTCAGGAATCGGGTGCTGCGCTAGCACCTCGGCCACGATGCCACGGTTCACCTGCCACGTCCAGGGAGCATATCCGGTGGAAGGGCTGGCGCTCAGGACCGCCACTCGTTGGAGCGCCTGCTGGATCAGGCGTTCCAGACGGGCAGTCATCGAATCCAGGTGCTCATACCGGTGCGTTACCTCAACCAGCACCTGCCCCACGATGGCTCGCCCGGCCTGGCTCGCTGCCCGTTTCAGGGCCAGGTGTTCCCGCTCATTCCACAAATTGATGGCCTGCGGCAGCGAGAGATGCCCGCCTGCCCCCACGAGCCAGCCAATCAACCCGCGCACCACCCCGCCCGATGAGCGGTGATGCATCCGCTCCTGCCACCCACTCAACGTCTCCTGGGTGCGGGCATATTCCTGTTCGCGCTCCTGCGAAGCCTGATCCATCTCCCCCTTGACCTGACGCAAAACCTGCTGCATTTCTTGCAGGAACGCGCTGGTCGAAGCGGTCTCCGACGAAGCCGCAAGCCGCTGACGCACGTGGTCAAGCGCCTGCGTCAATATCCGCTGCTGATTGGCGCGAATCAGCGCCGATGCCCCACCCACCGGTTCACGTCGCATCAAAAGGGCGAACTGTTCCGGGATACGTTCAATGTCCTGGTCCGTACCAAGCTGGACCGGCTCAAACGCCCGTCCGGTGGTATCCTGGACCAGGAGGTCTGGCAAACTGGTGGTCAACCCACTCGCCTGCACCACCTCGCGGACCGACATGGCCCCCATGTCGGTGGGAGTTGGTCGGGAAGGTTCTGGTTGCTTGGAAGTCATCGTTGTTACCCCTTTCTTTCGCTTCAAGCAGCCATACGCTGCGCAATGGTCTGGACCATCTGGACCGTGAGGTGAGCCGCCAGCAACTGGGACAGGTGGTCGAGGTTAACCCCCGCCACCACCCCGCGTACCGATTGCAGATAGCGCAACTGTCCCCCCTCGGCCAACCCCGACTGCTCCGGATTGGCAAGGTGGCTGTCTATCGTCTGGACCACATTGCCCTGCAACAGCAAGGTCAGGCTCAGGGCTGTCTGATCCAGGAAGGTATCCAGTTCTTCTTCGGTCACTTTGGTGCCCGCCGATGGCAAGCGCGGGTCGTCCATCAGGAACACGCGGTCATAGGGCGGACACGGTAGTGCAAGGTGGAGACCATTGACGAAATCTCGTGTACATCCGTGGACCGTCAGGTGTTCGAGCGATTCGAGCAATGCCCGATAGTTGTGCTGCACAAACGGGGTCAGGGCCGTAAAAGCTCGCGGTCCCAGGATAACCCCCCACAATTCATAAGCCTGAATGCCCAGGTCTGCCAGCAACGAACGCAGCAGATAGGGCACCAGATGATGTCCGGCGTTGCCCATTGAGCCGGAGCCGCCGCCAATCAGGATGATCCGCTTTTCCCGCTGAGCGCCCTGGCGCTGTTGGAGGGTCAGACGCAACCGTTCCCAGTCGCTCCGTGCTGCCGCCAGGTCGGGCGGCTCATCACGCACCTGGCGGAGCATCTGGCGCAGAAAGGCCAGCAGCGCATCAATGTGGAGATCCATATCCAGGGCCGAGATCACCGGGTGTCCGTGCCCGCCATGACCAGCCCGTGGATAGGTTTCCAGCACGGGAATGCCACGCAGCAACCGCCGATAACGATGCGCCAGGAGCGGATAGTCACGCACCTGGTCGCGGGGGTGGTCGTCGTGAAAAATCAGCCGATTGGTCAGGGAGAGCAGGGTCTCCGTCCGGTCTCTTCCCCGGATCGCCAGGGGACGGGGGGACAGCTCATCATTGTTCAATCCAAACACCGGGATAGAGACCCCTTCGTGGTACGCCAGGGCCTGCATCCGCAGGGCGACGCCTTCACCGGAGTTGCCCATACCGCCAATCAAGACATCCGTGTCGGTGGGTGGGTGCGCTCCTTCTGCCGCCCCTGACGATTCTGCTGTCGGGTGCTGATAGCGTTTCAAACGCCGTGCGTCAATAGCCATACCGAATCCTCCGTTCCAGAGCCATCAGGCTCCCGTGATATCCTGAAAGCCACAAGATAAGATAATGACCAACCGATGAAGAGGCTTGCCAGTTGTTCACCCGACCTGGGAGGGGAGCTTGTGCCTCACATCCCCCTCCCAGGCAACCCGGCCCCTCCTGGTCTGACCTCAGTATAGACACACCACCTCAGAAAGAATGTAGAAAAAACCAAGAAATTCGAGATAAAATAGAATATTTTAGATGAATACCAGGAAATTCCAGGTAACATCAGGAGTGGGCGTGTTAAAAACCAGTTCAGGGGAATCCAATTTTCTGGGGGGAAGGGGGAAGCAGAGCGAACAAAAAAAGGCGGTCAGGTCGCCCGGCCCGACCTGACCGCCTGAACTGGTCAACGAAGATCAGGAAAACAACTCTTCCTGCTCAATCTCTCTGGCTTTGCGCTCGTATTCACGAGCGAGCGTCTCATTGTGGCAACATCGGGCCACCACCGCCCCCAGTTCATACGAAGCCGGATTGCCAGGGTCAAAATCAATCAATCGCCCGACCACCCGAAGCGCTTGCTCGTGGTAGGACGGTTCTCCCAACTCCAGGCAGAGCCGGACCTGTTGCTCAAGCACCTGCTTTTGCATATGACACCAACTCCCCCGCTCCCCCTCAATGCTGTAGTCCGGGCGTGCATCATAGCTGGGCAAATAGCGTCCCTGACACAGGGTTTCAGCTTGCTGAAGGAGGGTGAGGGACCGGGCATACTGCTCACGCTGGAGGGCTTCCTGCGCCTGGTTATACCGGTCTACCAGGAAATCGGTATCAGTCTTCCAGGTCGGGTGGGGGAGCAAGAGAATGGCCTGTCCACGTTCTCCCAGCGCCGCCTCCATGCCCCATTGTTTTTTGAGCAAACGCAGCAGATTGCTGACCACATGCCCCGGTCGGTCACTCCGGCCCCCGGCAATTTCGGTCAATACCTCACGCTGGACCGGCCTTCCCCGCCGGGCAATGAGATAGGAAAGCATGCGTCTGAGCTGCTGCGTACCGGTGCCACATTTCCAATCGGCGGGTTGCAAACCGATGTACACTTCAAAGGCACCAAGGGTGGTGACATAGACCGGAGGGGGGGCCGTTCGGTCCCATGATAGAAACGGAAACGGATCGTCCATAAGATGCTTCCTCCCCTGCTATGGCTGTGCGTGGGGAGGCAAGCGGTAGGAAGACCTGGTTCTGGTTCCCCTTCGTCGGCCATAGATGGTGTGATGGAACGACAACGGATGACCACATCCATGGAGATCATAGCATGCAGCGTGGCTGGAGTCAAGAGACTATTCCAGAAAACCTGGAAAACAACCCGACGAAGACCGATGCTTTTCAAGGTCGGCTCTGGTCTCGCTTTGTTCGCAACCTGCTCTTCAGTCCCTAGGGGTTTCCTGCGGGAGAAAGCCCGACCTGCGTGCTATTGAGGGCCTGCTCGACCCATCCCCCCGTAGTAAAAAAGTAGAGCGTATTCGGGTGGCTCGATTGACCGGCTTGTTTACGCATATCCTCTATCATCTCCTCCATGCCTGCCCGAAAGGACGACACCGTGTCTCTGCCAAGATAGAACAGGTCATCATACGTCAAGACTTTGATAGCCGCACTGACACTGATATAGAGATTTCGTTCTTTCCCGTGCTGGATTTTCTGGATTTCCACGGGCCAATTTCCTATCTGGTTGGCAATCTGCTGCACCCGGCTCACGGCCTGGTCCGGCCGTTGTTCGCTCCACCAGAACAGCGCGTGATCATGCTTAAACCAGTAGCCTTGCGTACGTGGGAGCACCCTGGCGATGGCCTTTTCCACATGCAGCTGGGCTTTCATCGCAAAGGGTTCATGCCGTTCCGCCTGTTGCACTTCCTGCTGATACGCATCAATATCCAGGATTGCCAGGGCCAGACAATCCCCCTCCATCGGGGGAGATGCACCTGTTTCCATCCGGCGACAAATCTCATTCCACAGATGCTCCAGGGCATCCAGGGCGTGCTGAAATTCCACCCCTCGCCGATCCATTCGATTGAGCCAGCGTATCATCGGGGCCATCTGCCGGTGCAGCAGCTGCTCGTGCTCTTTCCGCAGGCGCGTGAGCCACCAGCGCCCAAGCAGCTCGCTCAGAATACTCCCAAGGGTAATGGCAACATAGGCCTGATCTCCATGCAACGTGGCCGCGGCGTGTCGGGAGGCCAGAAAAAGCACCCCGAAGGGATTTCCCCCCCAGGGAGCTAGCAAGGGAACCGCTAGCGCGACCCGCGCCTGTTCTTCTTCGCGATAGGCCACCCGCGGGTCGTGGGTGGCATCAAGGGTGAGGAAGGGTTCCCGCAAGGCATACGCCAATCCGGTTAATCCTTCTCCTCGCACCTCGTCCCCACTCCGATACAGCGACAGGTGGATCCGGCTGGCCAGTTCATCTTCATAGCCGCAATAGGCAAGCATTGCCAGCGCGGTTGGGCGCTCAAGCGTGTTGGGAATAAACAGAGCAACCATGCTATCATCGGCCAGGCCCGGAAAGACCAGGGAGCGCACTTTTTCCAGCAAACGATAGAACGTGGCGCGGGTCTGGACCAGCGGGAACCCATCGGAGCGGTAGCGATACCCGGCCTGATGGCGCGAGGTGCTCTGTCGGAAATCACTGAACACCTCCGCTATCATCTGGAGCATGGTATTGAGAAACCGGGTTCGTTCGGGGATGGGGTGCAACAAATGGGGGCGATCCATCCCCGGTGCGGCTTCCATCATCACCAGCATCGTGAGGTGGGGCATCTCGGCGGGGCGGTAGGCACTATAGTGGCTAGTGTCGCGGTGGGGCAGGGGCCAGGGTTCACGACTATAAAACAGGACGGTCGTATCATCCCGACCGCTCGATAGCAGCACCGGAGGGATTTTCGGAGCGGGCATCTCCGGGGCCACCACCTTATCTCGCATCAGCGCCAGCGGCATATCGCTAATCTCGAGCGTTCGTCCCATCTGCTGCACCACGTCCGGCGGTATGTCAGGATAGTCCTGGAAGATATCTTGCATGGGCACGATCAGCCCAATGACCCGCCCACCCGTCGTCGGATCGCCCAGTTCACACTGGGTGGCATCCATGACCTGGCTCATCAGCCGGGCGAGCAGAAACCCGTTGTGAATGACGTTGCCTTCCTGGTCCAGCACCTCCGGCAGCAACCAGGGCATCCCTCTATCAATGAACTGGGCATGGTTCCTGACCATTTCCGCTGCCTCCGACGGGCGCAGGCCTTCCTGTTTCATGAGCCTGGACAGGACACACAACCGCCGCAAGTTGGACAACGTGTAGGTCCGGCTGGCACCGGCGTGCAATGGCTTCACCGATGGGAGTGCGCCCAACGCCTCAAAATAGCGTATCTGACTTTCCTTCAAGGTGCTCAACTCCCGCGCCCGCCCGATCCCGACCTGGAGGAACGTTTCCCACTGATTGAGTTCTGCATGCACCTCTTTGAGGATAGCCAGCAGTTCGGGGGAGGGTTCCGGTTCACTGGTGAGCGAAGCGCGTGGGGGATCACCAGGGTCATACAGGAGGGGGGAAGACGCCGGAAGCGTCTGATAATTCATATCGGTAACCTCTTTTTCTCCAAACCATCATTCCTGTTTGGACTGAATACTTCCGTTCGGTCCGCCGCAAAAGACACGAAGAAGGATGCAAGGGACACAAAGGACGCACAAATTTCGCGAGATCCAGATCCTTACCACCAGAACCCCAGAAAAGCGCGGTGAGGATCAGAAATTCAAACAATCGGGTCATCATACCTCCATGACAGTATACGCGACTCTGCCTGGGAGGTCAAAAAAGCAGGTCGTTCGGGGAGAGCACCCTGGTCTGAACTCGAAAACCGCTGCGAGGGGAGGGGGGATTTCGAGAAAGGGGAAGCTCCCCCCTGCTATGGCGCATCCAGCGGGGCCGTGGTCGGCCTCTCATCGAAGATAAGCTGCGTGAAGATACCAATAAACAGCGCGAGTTGTGCGTAGGGGGGCACCAGCAAGAGGATATCCGACCAGGTTGGTCGCTGGTTGAGCAAAGACGGTATCACGATCCACGCGACCCCCACCCCCGCTGCCACGGCAAACCCTTCGCTCCAACTCCAGAGGACCGCAGCTCGCCCCAGGGACTCCGTAAAGTTGCGATAGGTTTTGCGCTGTATCCCACGCTGAAGATAGCACAGGGTGAGCAAGCCCGGAATGAGCACGAAGGCCCCCCATACCCACTCCGCCTGCCGGGCCAGAAATGCGAACATATCCCACACGCCCCCCTCAAACGCCGTGGCAATATACCCCACCACGATGCCGGCCCACATGCGCTCCTTCCCCTGGAATAACCGGCGTTTCTGGCGTCCGAACCAGGTTTCCCCCGTGGCTTTGTACCCTTTCTCCTGCACCCCTTGCGCGCTCTCTACCTCGTAGCGCGGCAGATACCAGTTTTCTACCACCTGCTCAAGATGCACCAGCAGCGCCCGGCGGTGCTCCTCGTCGCGGGTCTCGGCAATCAGCGTGTGCAGTACCTCAACCACCCGATTCACCTCGGCTTCCCGCCGATACTCCCGATAAACCAACCCGGCGCGCCGGGCCCGCCGGGTCGTCTCGCGTCCCTGCCCCCACCACTCTTCGCCTGCTCGCTGGAACAGCCACGCCGACGCCTCATCCTGGCATATCCGCAGCCATTCCCCGCAGGCTTGTTCGACCTCCTCCTGCTGGTCGCTGCTCCACTGCTCACCTCCCCGCGCAATGCCCCCCAGCACCAGCGCGTAGGTGCGCCAGAGCAGCAAGCGGTTTGCCGTGTGGCGACGGTCATGGGTACGGGACATGTCTTCCCGTGCGTAGAAGGCCAGCCAGCCGCGTACCAGTTTGGCCGCAGCGAAAGCCCACGTTTTTTCGCAGTGTTCCCAGTTCCCATCAGGGCAATACAGGCTCCGGATAATCTGCGCTGAGGCGGGCATAATCTCCTGACCCCAGCGATCAACCGCTTCTTTCTGCTCGTTCTGCGTGAGCGCGTGGCCTTCATCCGTGGTGGTATAGCGCAAGAGGGCAACAGGTTCACCGGCCTGCCATCGCCACATCGCCGCAAGGGCATCTGCCATATTCCCTTCCATAGTGGGTTCCCAGGCAAGCGTTGCCGTCAGAGCAGCCGGAAATCGGTAGGTCAGACGATTGGTAGGACGAGGAGGACGACCGACGTGTATTCCCCATCCCCAGGCGTTGAATCGGGGACGGGCAAAAGCATCAGCCGCTATCGCCTGCACGCGGCTACCATCCGCAATATCCACCAGAGCCACCACGACCCCCTGCCGCGTCTGGAAGGTGCGGGGCGAACCAGTCGGGTCAGCACTGCTCATACCCACCCCAGATCATTGAGAAGATGGTACACAGTCAGCGCCAGCGCATTCGGATGACTCTCGGAAGTGGTGAGCCGGTAGGGATTCCAGCGTTCATCAAGCTCCCGCGCCAGGTCACTCCCCGGATGCTCCACCAGCGTGCAAATGCCCTGGTGGAGTGCTTTCATCTTCTCCCAGTCCATCGGCAGGTGCGGGCCGAGCGAGATGAGCGTGGCACTGGAGGCAGCATGCCAGTAAACCACCTCGGTGGATAGGCGGTGATAGGGATGGGTCCCAAGCAACTGCGCCGCCAGCACCGCAAAGGGAATAATCCCCTTGTAGCCACCGGTGATGTTGAAATGAAGCGTATCCCTTTCCGCGTGCATGCGGTTGCGTTCCGCTGCAACAAGCCGCATATATTGAGGCAACCCCTCCGCCACAAACCGGCTGCCGTCTTTGGTTTCCACGCCTGGCAGCACCACCACCTCTGGCACCTCCAGGTCATCCGGTCGAAACGCACGCGCATCGCAAGTCCCCGCTGGCACCGTGGCAAGACCGTGGTGCAGCATGGACGCACAGAACTGGCCCGCGTTGGTGTCGGAGCTTACCAGCACCACGCGGTCCCCTCGCTGAAGCGACATCATCGTAAGGGACGCAATTTCCGCTGGCGACTGGTTGCGTTTCCAATTCACATCGCGCCGCGCATCGTTCCAGACCGCGCACAACCCTTCCCGGAGCGCCTGCTGCCACTCCGGTAGGAGCGCCTCCAGCCAACCCGGCAGGCGCGGACCTGCCCGTTCCTCGGAACCCGAAATTTCTTGCACCTTCTGTTCATAATCTGAAGGGCGGGTGTCACCTCGCTTGATGGCCGCACACTTCAGCGCACTCGTCCCGACATGCGTGATTACCACCCGGCTCATGGTATACCTCCTCCTTTCATCTCCCCACGGTGGTTTCCATCATACCCCACATACCGCACTATCCGGCGGTCATACGGGCGCTGCTCCCCTGCCAGATGCTCATAGATGCGGGTCTGGAGAGTGGCATACGGCCCGCGCCACGCCGGTGGGTAGCGCAGTTCCGAGAGCCGATCCTCGCGCCACGCCTGCCCACGGTAGCGCCCCCAGAGGAACATCTCCTCATCTCCCACCGTTTCAAGATCCAGCGCGGTCGCAGCGTATGCTGAACCTGCTGGGACTCCGTGGTCACTGGTCAGCACCAGGTGGACACGCCCATCATCATCATCTCGGCAGACCCACTGCACTTCGCCCGCGGCTCCGAACAGGCGACCCTGCGGCCACGCCACAAGCCACTGCTGCGCCTCATCCAGCGTTACATCACCATCGCGCAGCCCGAAACCATCTCCGCGCAGTGGGTCTTCCAGCCACGCCGAAACGCCGTCTGTGCCAAGCTGTCCCCAGACTGTCGTGAGCGCGGCAGCAAACTGCTCACGGGCAACCTTGCACCAGCCTATCTGTGCGGTCATCCTGCCACCTCCTGACCGGGCGCTGCCCCCACCGGCCAGGCCCCAAGCACCTGCGGCAGCAGCGGCCCCATCTGCGGCCAGGGGGCATCCTCCCACCGGGTTGGCCCGCCCGGAAAGGCCAGCACCCGGTCAGGCACAAGCCCGCCGGGGTGCTGCGTCTCAAGCGGCAGCGCCAGCGGAGACAGCCCGCCATCTTGCCAGCCATACCCGTCCGGCAGTCCTTGTTCCCGCGCCAGCGCCGCCAGCGTTGGAATAGGGACCAGGCCATCATCCCGCTGCCCCGGTTGCCCCCGCTGATACCAGCGCCAGACCATCTTCGCCACGCGCACCCGCACGCGCCCCAGACCGCGCTGCGTGCCAGAGCCTATCCGCACCTCGCCACCATCGAGCGCTGCCAGCACATGCGCCAGCAGCCCGACCTGCCACAGTTCATAGTTCACCAGCGTCATGGTTGTGGTAAACACCCCGCCCGTTATTGACTCAAACTGGAACTTGACATCGTTTTGCGCGGCACCGGTCACCCGGTTGATGCCCACCCCGTCGCGCACCACCACGTGAGCTTCGCGGTCGTTCTGCATCCAGGCATCGGTAACCACCCACCGCCCGCGCAGCGCCGCGTGTCCGAAGCAGCGGTCAAGCGGGCCAGCCCTATGATAGACCGCCTTGCTACAAAGATTGACCCCCGCCTCCCGCTGCTGGCGCGTCCAGGTTTCTGCGGCATTGTCGAATGGGTCGCCCTCCCGTGTCAGGTCGGGCCGCCAGCGCCCAATGAGATGCTCGGCAGTGGTACGCAGCACCCCGCGCAGGCTGCTGCCCGGCAGGTAGAAGTGGTCCGTCCCCTGGGCATCCCGTGTGTAGACACAGGCCATATCAAAGCAGTCTTCAGCGTTGGCATAGTTGCCATAACCAGGCCCTTTCTTCTTGCGGGGCTTCTGGGGCGTGCGTGGGACCCCCTTGTGAAAACAGAGGCCTTTCTGCCCTTCTTTGGGGTTGTGCCGCCCCTCCTTGACAAGCAGCGGGCTTTCGGGCCGGATTTCCAGTTCGACGCGCAGTTCATTGAGGGTAGGACAAAACATCGTCAGACCCCCTCTAGCTGTGTTCGCACCCACCCGGAACCGTCGGGCAGGCACGAACCGTAGCGAGCGTCATCGTCTGCACCGACCAGCATGCGCTTCAGCGCGTCCCGGTTGTGCAGGTCAAGCTGAAACACCTCCAGATGGTCCAGCCGCACCTGCCCCACACCGCGAGCCAGCCGGCCCCCAAGCGGCAGTTCCCCCATCTCCAGCAACCGCAGCCCGATAGCCAGCAGCCTCTCCCAGACCGCCTGATAGCGGTGCTCCATCTCGCAGCGCATCAGAAAGCGGAAGGTAGAGCCACGCGGCAGCACCTCAAAGTCATATTTCACCTGCTCCCTGGCTGCACCGGTGTCGCGGTCAATGCCCACCCCGTGGCGAATTTCTCCCTGGGTGCTGGCAGGGTCTTCGGCCAGTAGCGGCAGGTCGGGGATGGTGAGCGGTGACGCCCAGAGTACCGTACCAAATAGACGTTCAGCAGCGGAAAGACGTGCATCAAGCTGCATTTGCATTGCACGTTCGGTATCAAATGATTCTCCCGTACTCTGGGCATCCTCTCGCGCCTTCTCAAGCGCTTTTTCCGATGCTTCTTGAATGCGCTGCATCTCTTCAAAATCTTCCCGAATCTGGGTATTGTTGGGACCCAGCAGGGTGGGGGCCAACCGCTCGACGGCGGCGCGAAACGCCCCCCGCAGCGACGAGCCGGGAAGGTAGGGCCGTCCCTGGGCGTCGCGCACTATGGCAGCGTCGGTCTGTTCATTGCCGCTGCCGCTCCCGATGTGCAGAGCGCCCGTCAGCACCAGGTTGCCACGAAAGGTGTAGATTAGAGACATAGCCGGTATGCTCCTTCCAGTTTCAATGCACTATCCAGTTTCAATGCGCTATCAACTTCGTGCTGCACCGGACGGGTGGTGTAGATGGCCGCCAGCGTATCGAGCACGGCGCGGGCCAGTTCCAGGCGTATGCTCTCCGTCCACGCTGGTTCCTCATCCGGTGCCAATTTGAGTTCCTTGAGCACCGCTGCTGCCCAGAGCGGCGACCCCTCATCGGGGTTAAGCCACAGCAGCGAGCGCATACGGGCATAAAACGTTTGCTCCTTCTCCTTGCCCTCAGCCTTCTTGTGCATCCGCTCAAGTTCTTCCCTCAAATGCGTCACACAATCTGCTGGTGTCGGGCGGCTCTGGTGGGGGTGGGCCGCAAAGCGCAGGCGGCTGACCCGGGTGTTGCTCAACTGCTTCTCCTCTTCTGGCAGGTGCGGCCAGGCGTCGTGAAGCTGGCAAACCGCCGCAGCGACCTCCCGGATGATGATGCGGCGCTGCTGCTGCACCCGCCAGCGCAGTTTCGCCCGCAGTTCGGTTTCACGGTTGATGTTCATTGTTCGCCCTCCCGCAAATGCAGGGGATGGCCCAGGCGCACCCGGCCATACCCCTCGCTGCACCGCTCCCCTACCCCCTGCTGCCGGGCCTCCAGCCACCAGGCAACCGCCTCCTGGAGATGGGCCGATGGGACTCGAAACGTCCATACCGACCGCATTGCCACGGCAAGCTGCGGCGGGCGCGGCAGGCGGCGCAGTTCATCCCACCCGCCAATCCAGTGGCTCGATTGCACCAGGCCGGGCCGGTGCAGCCGCATGTGCTCCGCGAGTGCTGGCGACAGCGCCCGATAGCGTCCCAGGGTGGTGGTGGGCTGCGGGTCGCTGCTCGGCAGCAGGTAGTCATCGCGCAGCAGCATATCCGACTCCAGCACGACCGGCAGGAGCCGGAGGTCTTCGTCCAGGGGGGTGCCGTCCTCATCGAGCAGGGGACCGCTGGCCTCCTGCCGAACCAGGGCGGTGAAGTGCTCTACGTCCGCAACGGCCTGGGTCTGTTCCTGCTGGGGGTCGGGCACCTCACATTCCTCTATCCGTTCAATTTCAACCGCGCCCAGACCGCGGGTGCGACCCTGCCCCATCGTGAGCGTGTCTCCCCTTTGAAGCGCAAATGCCTGCAACTCCTTGAGCCGTTGCGCGGGGCCGCGGATGGTGCTGCCGAACCGCTGGCCGGTTTCCAGCACCTCCAGGGTGTAGAGGAACCGTTCCCGTGCGGTGCCGCGCTGCGGGTCGATGGCCGTGCGGGTCATCAGCCGCGTTTTGACTTTGACGCCCTGGTAGTGTCCGCGGTCAAGATAGGCAAACATCTGGTTCAACCGATCCAGATTGGTGTCGCCAACCTTCCCCATGTTCGGGTCGTGCCGCAGCAGTGGGCGAAGCTGGTCGAACACTCCTTCGCCTGTTTTTCCCTCCCGCTCATCATACAGCCAGCCGATGCTATCGTACTTGTGTGCCCACGCCGTCTGCGGCACCACCTCCACCTGCGCCTGCGCCTGGTCAGACGGGAGGGGCAGGCCATTGCCAAACACCAGGTCGGGGTTCAGGAAGAGCGCCCGAAAGGTCGCCTTCCGCGGCTCTTCCAACTCCTCAAACCGCTGGCCTTGCAGCCACGCGGTTGCGATGCCGCCCCGCACAACCGTGCCGGTGAGGTAGGTCAGCGTCTCGATAGGCTGCCCTGGCGCGGTCGGACGGCGGGCAATGCAGAGCGGAGACCGCAGTCGAAACACGATGCGCAGCATCCGGGTTCTTTCCAGGGTCATAGCGCCTCCCGCAATGTATCAAGCGATACGTCCTCATTTCCCACCCGTATCCGGGTGGGCACCATCTGGACGGCCCCCAACCCGCGCCCTTTGTGCCCACCGAGGTGGGTGGTGGCGCAGATTGCCAGGACCAGCAGCGCCGTCTCACGCATAGCCTGGGCAGCAGGCAACCAGCCCTCAATCATTGTTTCCAGGTGCAGGCCCGGCGAAGCAACTTCGATGGTCATAAGCATGTCCTCTTTCGCGCTGCGCCGCTCACGGCTGAGCGCCACATGGGTCCGCCGCTCCAGAGCCAGGTAGGGGAGCAATGCTCCCTTATGTTCCGTAATCGTGACGGCATCCTGCTCACTCAGGTGGGCGTCGGCAAAGACCAGGCGACCGGCCCGTCGCTCTCCTGGACGGGGGGGGCTTTCGGGAGTCAGATGGGCACCAAACAGGTCTATGATCATCTCGTTTCGTGCCTTGCAGGTCTCTTCATCTTCTGAGGGAAAGAGGGTTGCGACCAGGCTGGTTGCTTTTGCCCGCAGCCGCCCCTTCAAGCTGGAACCGGGCACGTAGGGGATGGTGCCGCCGATGGTTTTTGGGTGTGGGCCCTGCATGGTGCGTTCGTCCAGCAGCTTTGCTATCCCGAAGCCCGTGCCAATATGCAGGCCGCTCTCAAACCGCAGCGTGACGTGCAGGGATACGGGGGTGCAGGTCGTCATGGGTGCGCCTCCTGTTTGACTTCAATAAATGCTGCCAGTTCCATCAGGTCTGGCAGTGAGGTGGTATACCGGTTCGTCCGGGACTGGACAAAGGGGTAGCACACCCCCGCTCCCAGGCTGTGGAGCGCCTTGAACAGCGCCGTGCGCTGTGGGTGGCTCATCCGCACCTGCGCCTGGAGCACCGCCAGCGTTGCGGACACCCGGTCAGGCGCGGTGAAGCAGGCGTGGTAGAGCTGGCTGCGCTTGCTGCCTGGCAGTTCTCGCCGTAGGGACCGGGCCTGGTTGAGCAGTTCTTGCATCTTGCTGAGCGCATAGGGCCGCGCTGTGAGCGAGAGTTGTCCCGGCCTGGCATAATCCTTGCCGCGGATTTCTGTCAGGGGTTCCAGGCCCGGCGTGCTCACAATGTGAAAATCAATCCAACCCTGGACCTGGTTGCTCTGGTTGCTCTTCGTACGCCCCCGCTTGGCGCTCTTGAGCAGTTCGCCTGCTCGCTGGGCCAGGTTGACGATGGGGTGGCCGGTGTGGGCAATCACCACGCCAACCGACAGCGTCAGCGGCTTTTCAAGCGCCATACCTTGTGATTGCAGCAAGGTATTTGCTCGTTTCTGGAACTCCTGACTCAATCCACACGCGATGTCCAGCGCATGGTCTGCCGTACTAATCAGCAGCACATCATCTCCACCAATGGTGATAATATCGAAGGGCGTTGCCAGATACGATTTGCCCGTGTCCTGGTCTATGTGTTCTCGCAGCTCGTGGTTCTGATACACGTGAGCCAGCGTGTGGGCAGTGGCCTGGTTTGCCGCTTCCGAAAGGGCCTGGCTGAATCTGGAATATCCGTTAAAGCCATACTTTTCCACCACCGCTTGAATAGCTGAGCCGACGCTGTCACCATCGGCAAAGATGAATGCTACGTGATTTGGCGGCTTTGACCGGCTTCCTATGGCTTCCATACGCTGGTATCTACTTCCCTGTCTGGCTTCTTCCCATCTGGATGCTTCCGAGCCTTGCCGTTTGGTGCGGCTCATGTGCTCCAGAAAGAGTTCCCAGAACGTGTCCGGGTTGCGGGCGGGTTCGTTTTGCCTTCGCTTGTTCGCACTGGAGGCCGAGAGTTGTTGGGGTTCTCCGGGTCGCCCTCCGCCGGAGAAAGACCTGTCACTTGCCGGATAGCGCCGGTCCGAATCGCAAAAGCGAATGCCCCCCCGCCCGGAATATGCTCTGCGGTGCAACGACTGGCCTTGCGGTGCGCCAGCCTGCGGGCAGCAAGCGCCAGGGCTTCGGCCTCTTGCTCCGGGCCAGCCTCCACGGGAACACAGATGGCGCTCAGGGTGGCGCTGCGGGTGGTGCGCCGATAGGTGCGTTCCAGTTCGGTACAGAATGTTTGTGCATCGTCCTGGTTGGCAACCAGCAGCGCCCCTGCGCCACCACCCGCATAAATCAACCCTTCGGGGACTCCCTCCTGCCAGACATCAAGGGGACGGCCCAGGCACCTGCAAAACAGCGTTTTGATGGGTTCGGGGTCGGTCAGTTGGCGCACCTGTTCGCTCGCACCGCGGATTTCCTTCAACCGCCCGGTGGCAAAGACGTAGTCCTTGATTTTGTCAGCATCGAAGAGAACGAGGTACCGGGTTGTCATGGCTGCTCCTCTCGCAAGTTGGTTGCCATAGCACGACCGTCGTCCTCCTCGCGGAGGTAGCTCACCGGGATGTGCTCACCGTTCTGGAGACGGTTCATATGCTTCTGGATGAGCTTTTTGCTCGCACCGGTGGTCTTTACCATCAACTCCTCACCCCCATCGAATACGGCATAGCCGCCCCGGCTGCCCTTACCGAGCATGCCCCGACGGCGCGGTGGCGGGTCAGGAGGGATATCCGTCTCCGTCCCCGCTCCCAGGGGGTGAAGGCTGCGGCGATAAGGAAGAGGGGAGGGGGGGGCGCTGCGGCCGGGGTGCGGGGTGCGGCGTCCCTGATATTCCCAGAGGGTGGTTTTCTGGGGCTTCTTTCTTTCTCTTTCATTCTGGAAGAACCCGTAGTCGGGATAGATGAAGTTCTCGGTCTGGGGCCAGCGGGCAATAGCCGCAAAGGCCGCATAGCTCTCCGCTCCGCGTGCTCGCTTCAGCCAGACATCTTTTGCGGCATCACGCAATGCTGCCACCCGGTCCGTCCAGTCTTCCCGGTCTGGCTCGCCATAGCTGAGAAACCGCGCTGGCACCGCACCTTCGCTGCGCTCAATCTCCATCTTGGTGATATGAAGACGCACGCTGCCCAGGCCAAGCGGTTTGCCATAGCCGAGCTTGTGTGCCAGGTCGTCTTCCAGCACTATGGTGTAGACCAGGGAGCAAAGCTCGTCGTGGCTCAGGTTGAAGAAGCGCAGGGTGCCGCCGGTAATTCGTGAATCTGCACTTGCCAGTTCCGTCCGGCGTATCTCGGTAGCACCGGCCCGCTCGTTACGGTAAAAATCCATCACGTACTGGTGATCCTGGTGATAGTAGAACTTGCGCCCCAGAATGCGTAGCTTTTTGCTGCCCGATGGCCGGAAAAAATAGAAACTTCGGTGGTCCGGTTTGGGTTGTCCCCCCCGCGGTCTTGCGACAGGTTGCTGAACCAGTATTGATGGTGAAACAACCATGTCGCTCAGCAGCAGTCGCCCGGCGTAGCCAACGGGGTGGTCCTGCAATGGTAGTGTTCCGTCATGGTCGCTGGCTTTTGCTGGCAACTTTTCATCACTATCTGGTATAGCACTACCACCAACGATATTGTTATCCTGCCCCCTCACCATCCCGAATAGCGCTTCACTAGGTGTCAGGTCTGGACCGGGACAGCCCGGTCGATATGCCTTTGGAATGGTATCGGCAAATTTTTCAAGGAGTTTTGGTGCGAGCATCCCCATACTGCTGTTGGTGACGACTTCATGCACACTACGCAACATACCCTTCAATGCCGTAGCTGGAATAATCGGGGTTTCCGAGCGGTGGGCAAAGCGATAGAGCTTCTGTCCCGTGCCGGATTCTTGCAGGATGCACAGGGGGGTCAGAAGTTGCAGGTCAAACTGCATCTGCCCGCTGTATCCTCTGACGTGTGCCTGGGAGATACAGCGCTGCTGTTCATCATCCAGCACAACCGGGTGGTCTTCTAATGGAACAAAATCATAGGGGTTACGATAATGATAGGGAGGCGTCATGGTGTTCCCTCTTTCATTCGTTGAATCCATGGTCGCCAGGCGTCCCGCACTGCCGCTTGAAACAGGCGGGGAACCTGAGTTTCTTGCACCTGGAGCGTGGTTATTCCTTGCTGGTGCCACTCTTGCGTTAGCTGTGGTTCGATATCTTCTAGCAAAACCAGGTTCTGTTCCACCGCGGTCACGGCAGAGGGAGCATCCCGGACCGACCAGGGGGGATGGGCCAGACGCGCCTGGGCAGAGATAATGCCGGTTCGCCCAGAGTGATGGTAGGCGGCATCTGAATACTGAAACGTGATGCTCGGTACTTCAACCTGCATCTGTCCCTGTCCTTTGCGTGTACCACCACCCACCGGCACATAGCCCAGACTGATCTCCTGAAACACCAGGGCCAACAGCCCAATCTGCCAAAGGGCGAAGTTGTGGATGGTCAGGGTGCTCTCCAGCACCGTTTGTTCAGGTACCTGGTCATCGGTGAATGGCCCCTGCCCGACCCCGCCCGTGAGGCGGTCAATAGCAACATGGCTGCGCCGCCAGGTTGTGCTTTCCGTGGCGTGTGCGTCCTCAAGCGTCACCAATCCCCTGTGCAGCGTGCAACCGAAGAGTTGTGAGGCAGGCGAAAGGAGCCGGTAGACCTGGGTGGAGTCCAGGGCATCATCTGGGTAGTGTTTTCGGTGGTTGTTCCATTCGACCAGTTCTGAATCGGCAATATGCGAACGGCTCTGCGCTTGGAGCCAGGTGGCATAGGCATTCTTCCGTTTGCCTTCTCTATGAACGAATGGTTCGTCGGCTAGCGGGCACAACGTGGGGTCACGCTCCGGGTGCATGCTGCGCAAAATACGCTCAGCGGTGCTCCGCAGCACTCCCTTGAGGCTGCTGGCAGGGAGTATTGGACGGTCAAATCGATCCGTCAACACATGGGTGTGGTTTCCCTCAATTTCACCCCGCACCATCCAGGGTTGCTGTGCTGTCAGACGCAGGAGCATTTGACAGATTCCGGCCAGAAAACGGTGCATACCTTCTCCTCTTTTCCTCTCGCTCCCACACGAGTAACATCACCACATCATCCTGAACGAAACACATGAGAGGTATTAGGGGATGAGGTGTTTCAAACATCCACCTGACCGGTATTCTGTTTCCTATCATGACGGTTCATCACCCTCCCACTTCGCTTGCTGCACGTCCTGGAGATGGATGGCCTGACAAATGGAATGGTCTTCTCATACCACCAGGGTTCAGTATACCACACCTGAAGAACGTGTCCCCCAAAAACCCCCATTCAGAACACCAGGAAGGATCATTGCATGTATGAAAAATTATACCATATTGATTACGTATCGTGCTCCTTGTCAGCCAGGTATTTTCAGCGCTCACCCGTACTTCCCCGCACCTGGCGTACCCGAAATGGATGAAAGTCCTTCTCCGCGTCAAATACCTCCACACCTTCTGCACGTTTGAGATGCCCCGTTATCGCATAGGTCACAGGCGTGAGCAGCACCTCAACCCCCACCTTGAACCCATAGTTTGAGATAATCATGCTCCAGAGCAGGACTGCGGCAAACCCCTCGGCAAAGGCAAACGCAATGAGCACAAACAGCACAGTGTCCATGCCCTGCCCCACCACGGTCGAGCCAATCGTACGCATCCAGAGCCAGCGTTCCTGGGTGATCATTTTGAGCCGGGTCAGGATATACGCATTGGCAAACGAGCCTGCCAGATACGCGACCAGGCTGGCAACAACAATGCGCGGCGTTGCACTCAGCATCTGGTCATATGCCTGCTGCCCGACTTGCCCCGACCACGCAGCTTCTCCCGGCAACCAACCAACTATTCCTATCGTCACGGCCATCAAAAATGCCGCCAAAAAACCTACCCAGATGGTGCGATGTGCCCAGGCATACCCATACACCTCAGTGATACCAATTTGCGTTTTGTCATGGTATTCTCAGATGGGGAAGAAAGGTCATGGAAGTCATACCAATTTGCGTTTTGACGAAGAACACTGAGATGGCTACAGATTGCCCGAAAACGCGGCGAGATAGGCTACGCCATAATGCAAATTGGTATTATCAGCCAGCGCTCCCGCTAGCTCATCAGAGAGTTCGATGTGGATTTTCGTCTCTTCCATAGGTGCCCCTTTCCTCCCGTGTGAACCATAATCCGTTGTGCAGAGGAGCGTAATCCTTGTATCCTACCTGTCAGCAGGTCAGTCAAATCTTTGCTACAATACGCCCAACAAGTGAGTTGGTTGAACGTATATTATTGAGGAACTCCCATCCGCGCTCCCAGGCAATCGGATGGGCTTTTTCTTGCTTCTGATACCAGACAGTATACCATACCTCTGAACGAAATGCGGATATCCCCACCCGCACCCTGCCCCGCTTTCCCTGGGCAGTCCTCCCCATTCTCTGGTATACTTTGCGAAAAGTGCGACCCACCTCGCCGCGCAGCAAGATGGG
The DNA here is from genome assembly GCA_012032475.1 of Chloroflexaceae bacterium. Classification (GTDB taxonomy): domain Bacteria; phylum Chloroflexota; class Chloroflexia; order Chloroflexales; family Chloroflexaceae; genus JAAUSY01. Next base: position 8,282 of record JAAUSY010000032.1, on the reverse strand, counting down.
TACTGACCGATGATGATGTGTTGACGATATGATAGCACCAGAAGGTAGCCAGCGCAATGACCAACGACGCTGACCTGGAGATGGGCCTGCACCGCCGCGATGTGTTCTGTTCTATCACCTCGACACCAAATTCGCGTACATCGTGAACAAGCCAGGCGTTGCTTCTATGAACAATGAGAACTGGGCTACCTTCTGCCTCCCAGAGGAGTACAAATGGGCCAAATGGTGCGCCCACCCCGGCCCCGCGCCTGGTCAGACCCGCACCCCTGTTCGGTTTTTGCTCCTTGGTTCCCCTTTGCGACCGTTTCGGGGCAATGCGCGCCCGCCGAGCACCGTTCAGGCATCGCGCAGGGACCCCCTGGCGGCCCGCGGTCCTCGTCATCGGGGACTGGCGCTCCGTCTTTCGGTTGACCGGACCGCGCCCGGTCAGCTGTTAGAACGGAATCGTGCCGTCATCGTCGTCGGGCGCATCCGCAGACACCGCCGCTCCCGCAGGGACGGGTTTCGGTCCCGCCAGGCGGCGCGGCCCCTCCTCCATCGCCCGTTGCAGCGTCTGGATCCAGCTCTTGCTGGGGGGGCGGGCAGGGGTGGAACGATGGCGCTGCCGCCGGGCCTCCGACACCGCCTCCTGCCGCAGTTGCTCGACCCAATCATCAAACGGGATTGGCCCACTCCGTTTCAGCCCTTTGATAGTCAGCCGCTTCACCTCCTTCCCGCGGTGTTCGACGACGAACTCCTGGGACGCCGCGTCAATCCGCACCAGCACCAGCTTCCCCTTCAGGGCTTTCGAGACATAATAGTCGTATTTGTCTATCGAGATGCTCCCATTGGCCCGCACCACCCGTTTGAAGGACAGCCCATCCACCGCCTTCAGCCACCCATCAGGATCCACTGTTTCGGGCGGAGCGGGCAAGGCGGGCAGGTCGGGGAAGGCCTGGCGTGGGGGCTGGTGGTTGCAGGCAATCCCCTGGTGCGGACGTTCCTCGTTATCGTGGTGTTTGAGTTGCCGATTGCCCTCCTGGTCTCGGCCAGCGTCTGGGGGCACTTCACCTGGACATACTCGTGTTGATAGGTGCCGTTGAACCGCTCCACAAAGGGTTTGTCCTGCGGGCGGTGCGGATGACAGATGATGACCGTCACCCCCAGGCCGAGCCAGAAGCGCCCGAAGGCCGAGGGGAAGGCTCCCTGCTGCGCACTCCCGACCAATCGGGGGTCGCGGTCAAAGCGCACCATCGGAACGACCCCGACGTCCTGCACCAGGGTGACCACCTCCAGCAGCGCGGTTTCGGCGTTGAAGTCATCTCGCGCCACGCACGCGACCAGGATGGAGGTGCCCGCATCTACCACGTTGAGGGTTTCCACCACGTGCGCCTGTTTGCCCTCCGGGTCGGGCCGTACCGTGCCGACATCGGTGAAATCAAGTTCCCAGAGGGTCATCGGGTCGGGGCGCTCCAGGGGGTCTCGTCGGCGCAGCCGGCGCGACAGGATGTGCCCGGCCTCCTTGAGGACGCGAGAGATGGTGCTCACCGACCGCGGCAACTGTTCCCCTTCCAGATGGGAATCCTTGTGGAGATAATAGAGGATCGCTTTGGGACCGGGCGTGCGTTGAAGGTTATCAGGGGGGTGGTTCCGCATCGTCAGAATGGCTTCCATCACCGTCTGGCTCACCCCCGCCGGCGGTGGTGGCGCTGACGGGATTGGCCGTTCAGGACCGTCTCATCATGGGGGGCCGCGCTGATACGTTTGAGCCATTTGGCGACCCACCCAACCGACCGTTTGAGAAGCTCCGCGAAGTCGCGGATACGCCGGTGGGGATTTTCGTGATACCGCTGCCGCAGCAGGGTGCGGTCAGCCTGCCAACTTGCTTCCATCTCCAGCAACCTCCTGCCGATCCCGACGACCCGCCAGAGGCAGGAACCGAGGCCCGCGCAGGTCGCCCGGATCGGGCACACCATCGCTTGTCCATTGGGCGACATGATAGCGCAATGGACACGAGCGGGGGCCGCCGGGGGGAACTGGTGACTATTGTTCCTATAAGCAACACCTGGGCTTGTTCACGAGGTATGCGAATTTGGTGTCGAGGTGATAGAACAGAACACAGCAGGGCGACCTGTTATCCATCCTGGGGTGTTTGCTGAGCCGTTAGTGGACGCCCAACGGTTTACCGACCTGGTGGGAAGGGAGCGATTGATGAGTTCGGATTTGTTTGACTATCTGATGAAGGACCGGGAGGCAGAGCTGCGCAGCGGGTATGAGGCGAAGCTGCACCAGCAGGAGGCGCAGTTTCGGGAAGCGCTGCACCAGACGCTCGAAGACCTGGTGCTGGTGCGGTTTCCGTCGGCCCCGCTGACGCTGGCCCGCGACATTCGCCAGATCCACGACCCTGCCGCGTTACGCCGCCTGATGGTAGCCGTGCAGCAGGTGCCCGACCTGGCCGCGGCAGAGGCGTTGCTGCACGAGGTGGCCCAGGGAGAGGGGGCGCCAGCGGCAGGGTGAGGGAACAGATGCCATATTTCATCCCACCCGAGTTGATGCGCATCACTGCGTTGCACCCCTTCCAGGCCACCGCTGGGCGGGGCGAACGGGGACCGTGGGGGGCGGCCAGTCCCCCGACGGCCAGGGTGCGAGGGGGCGCGGGTCCGACCAGGCTCCCCCAACGACCAGGGTGCGAGGGGGGGGTTTGGGGCAGTCCGAATCGCCCCTCCGAGGCGCATTCCCGAAAATGAGGGCGGAGGGGGGGGATATTGTCGTTTGACCTGGCGCGTTCTGCCGCGTGCGGGTCGGAGCGAAAATCGAAGCCGTAAAACGAAAACGGCGGAAAAAAGACATCAATACGCCTCCATAACGCCAACCTGGGGCAGTATGAACATTGCTGCAACCAGACGCAAAGTAGTACAAAATATACCGTTCAGATGGGCTATAACAGGGTATTTTGTATGCGTGTGCTATTTTTTTGAAAGGAAGTACCGAATAGCTTAATGATGCCGGAACTGGCTCGATTTCCACCCGATTCATTACAATGCATATCCGTTTTTATCAACCCAGAGCCGCTTCGAGTTTCGCATCTATCTCATCTCGGAACTTTGCGGCTCTGACACGTCGATAGACACGTTTTGCGCCATCAGAGAGCCTCAAAAATCGCCACTTTGCGTCTGGTTGCAGCAATGTTCATACTGGCCCTTTATGCGATGGGTTCCCCCCTCCAGGTACTCCCCCGACCCCTGACCGAAGTCCTGTTGCTTTTCATGCCTCCATGTGCTATGATGAGGAAAATTGAATGGGTTCCCCTGGTATTCCCCCACCCGACAGCGCCTGCTTCGGTTGACCGCTGCTATTCGCTCCCCCCAGGGAAGGTCGTTCGTGCCGAAGGAAGGGAAGATCAATGGTTCCTCCGTTGCGCTCCTGGTCGCGCTGGCTCTCGTGGCTGTTGGTCGTAGTGCTCCTGGGGTCCTCCGGGCCGCTGCCTGCCGCTGCGGTACCGCCGTCTCTCCCGGCCCCTCCCCCATCGCCAGTGATGGAACCGCTTCCTGTTTCCCATCCGCCCTCCGATTTTGTGCCCGAACCATTACACCAAACGCTATCCTCTGACGTCTCCTCTGAACCGGTTGCGCCGGTGTGGAAAGACCTCCTACTCTTTTTCAGCAATACGCACGACACGGAGTATAAGCGTGATGCTGGATGGGATTCGGTCCAACGTATCCGGAGCGCGGGAGATATTGGTTTTGAACAGTATACCCATGAACCGCTCAAGTCTATCCCCGGTATCCAATGGGTCTGGCCTGATCCCGAAAGTGGGGGAGCTTACCTATTTCGGCACCGTTTTTTTCTCCCAGCAGGATACTCCCTCCAGGGAACCCTGTATGCCCAGTGTGATGATGAACTCTCAGCGACTTTGAATGGAGTGGAGGTGCTGAAGAGGGAGAATGGGACTTGTGGAACGTCTCTCTGGTCGGAACATGTTCACGCGCAATTGGGGTGGAACGAGTTGTATTTCGCAGCCGCAAGTACCGGCTCAGATCATGACGGTTTTATCTACCTCCTCGAATTCCCCCGCGCCGCCCTCCTTGATGACCAGACCCGCGCCCCCGAAGACCAGTGCTCGGCCCAACCGAATGTGGGTGGCCCCATCAACACCCGCAGCGGCAACCTCTGGCACCGCACCACCGACCTGGTGCTGCACGCCCCGGTCCAACCCCTGGAATGGAGCCGCATCTACCACAGCCAGTCCATCAGTGACACAGACACCGTCCCCATGCTCGGCAGGGGGTGGCACTCCCTCTTGGAGTCTCGCCTGGAGGTGGACGAAGCCAAAGGAGAGGTCGTCGTCCTTTCGGCGCAGGGCAACCGCCTGCGCTTCCAGAAAGCCCCGGATGGAACCTACGATGCCCCGCCCGGCGTGTCCAGTGTCCTGAAAAGGTCGGGAAAGGAGCATCTCCATATCCTGTGTGACGGGACGATTCACCTCTTTGACCGGCATGGTCGCCTGCGCAAGATCCAGTCCCCCCAGGGCGGGGCGGTGAAGCTGGAGTACGATCCACCCTATCTGGCGGATAACTCACCGGAAGGAGCCTCCCGCCTGGTCAAGGTCTTCGACGCACTGCACCCTGACCAGTGGTTCTTCACCATCCAATATGGGGAGGAGGACCACGCGCCCGCCATCACCGTCACGGATTCCCTTTCCCGCCAGGTCATCTACGGCTACGACGCCCAGCAGAACCTCACCAGCGTGACCGACCCGATGGGGCGCACCACCCAATACACCTATACGGACCACCTCCTGACCGATATCACCAGCCCGACGGGGGAAGTGGTGGAGCACAACGACTATGAACCCCTGCCGAACGGAACCAGCCGCGTCAACTCGCAGACCCTCCAGGATGGGCGCACCTTACAACTGAGCTATGTATCCGAAGTTCCCCCAGGCCAGACCACAGAACCACTCTCAAAAACCGTGATTACCACCAGTGATCGGCAGGGAAATCGCCAGAGCATCGAAACAATTCTTTACGATGCCCATGGCGCGATGTATGGTCGCATCATCGAGGACGCCACGACCTCCGCCCGCACCGTTGAGGCCATCCAGCATGGGGGCATGTTCGTCCCCCAGGTCATCACCGACACCAGAGGGATGGTGACCCACATCACCTCGAACCCCCTGGGTCTCCCCCTTACCGTCACCAATGCCCTCAATCAGAATACCTCCTTCGACTACACCTCCGATGGTCGCTTCCCCACCCACATCGCCGCGGCGGACGGGACCTCTACCTCCTTTACCTATGCAAATGGCACCCTCAAGCGCATCGAGCGCCACGCAGCCCCGCCGGATGGGGATGGGAACCTGTTACCGCGCACGACCCTCTTCACCTACACCCACTGTGGACACGACCTGTACCTGCCCCTGATTCTGCGGCAGGGGACGGGGCCGTTCTCCCCCTTTGCCACCAGCGCTGCGCCCTTCCCCCGAACTGATGGCCGTCCTCGCACGACCCCGCTCTGCCTGCTCTATGAGACGCAGACCCCCGACGGCGTCGTGACCCGCTTCGACCATAACGACCTGGGGCAGGTCGTCACGATGACCGTCGGGGTGGGCACGACCACCGCACAAACCACCACCTACGCCTACGACCAGGCCGGGCGGGTCGTGACCACGACCCTGGGCCTCGGCACCGCGTCGGAGCGCCAGGACGTGGTGCGGTACCACGACGATGATACCCCGTCCCGCACCATCCTGAACTACCAGGATGGGGAGCGAGACCCTACCGACGCCCCCGACGCGGATGTCATCACCGATTACGGCTATGATAGCGCCGGGCGGCTCATCTGGATCCGGGATGCCGCAGGGTCCTACCACGCCAGGGGCTACAACGAACAGGGGTTGGTGGCATGGACGGTCCGGAACCTGGTTTCCGAGACGGGCGGCAACGGGCAACTGCCCTTCAAGACGGACGAAATCAACGGACAGATTATCCTTCACCAGGACGACCCCCTCGACCTCTTCGACCCGGCCTCCCCCGACCAGAACGTCGCCACCCACTACGACTACGATGGACTGGGGCGGGTCACCCGGATAACCGAAACGGGTCTCCTCACCGGAACCTTCAACCTCACCGGAACCTCCGAGAGAAAGCAACCGTATTTTGCAACCTCGCTGACGCGCACCACCCGGATTGACTACGACTATCGCAACCGCCCGGTCGCGGTCACGCTCAACGTCTGTGAGGGGTGTGTCGAGCAGCCGGATGCCAACGTGCAGGTGCTCACCCGCTACGACCAGGCGGGGAACCTCATCGCCCAGCGCGATGGCCTGCATCGCTGGACGGTCATTGGCTATGACGCCCTTTCTCGCCCCATCACCATCACCCAGAACTATGAAAATGGCGACCCACTGACCATTGACCCGGAGCACGAGGCGTGGGCGACGCTGGACGATACCGACCGGATCACCGTGCTGACGTATGGGGCGAACGGGCAGGTGGCGCAACTCATCGAGAACGATGGGGACGGAGAATTCGACCCCCAGGACCCCGACCACGACCGCGTGACCCGGATAACCTATGACGGGTTGGGGCGGCCCCACGAAACCACCAGAAACCCGGTCCCCGAAACGCAAGCTCCTGATGTGAACCTGCGCAGCCAGGTACACTACGACCCCGACACCGGGCGGATGACCCGCTGGTCCTCCGAAAAAGCCGATGCGGCCACATCGTCCGCGGAGCGCTGGACGCAGGTCGTCTACGACCCCCTGGGGCGACAGACAGGCCTCATTCTGAACAGCGATACCAGCCACGGGACGGACAATGCCTTTGACCCCGAAGCCCCCGACCGCAACGTCGGGACGCACTGGGAGTACGATGCCCTGAACCGCCTGACCAGCGAGACCGATACCCTGGGGATCGTCACCCGTTTCACCTATGACGCGCTGGGACGCGTGCAAACCCATACCCGCAATGACACGGGGGTGGGCACCTTTTCCGACGAGGCTCCCGACGCCAATGTCACCACGACGTACGCCTATGACCGCCTGGGGCGCACCACCGTCGTGACCGAGGTGCTTGCTGAAGGCCAGGAAGCCACCACCCGCTTCACCTATGACGGACTGGGGCGCACCACGGCCATGACCGACCCGATGGGACGGGTGACGCGCTACGGCTATGATGGCCTGGGCACGCTGCGGTGGGTCCAGCACCCCAGCGGCCCCTGGACGGTCTACCAGGTGGATGGGTTAGGGCGGGTCACGGCAACCATCCTCAACTACCAGGATGGCCTCGTGACCGCGGAGGATGCGGACGACCAGGACGTGGTGGCCCGAACGGACTATGATGCCGCGGGGCGGGTCGTTGCCATCGTGGAGGCGGATGGCTCCGCCCTGTCCCAGACCCGCACGACCACCTATGCCTATGACCTGCTGGACCGCCTGGTGCAGGTGGTGGAAAATGCCTGGGATGAGCAGGAGGGAGCGTGCCCCCAGGCTCCCTGCAACGTGACCACCACCTACACCTACGACCGCGCCGATCACCTCATCGCGGTAACGGATGGGAAGGGCCAGGTCTGGCGGTTCGCCTACGACGCGGCTGACCGCCCCCGCATGGCCCGCGACCCCCTGGGGCGCGAGACAGGGTGGAGCTACGATGCCCTGGGGCACAGCATCACCATGACTGATTCCCGTCAGGTAGAGGTGCGCTATGCCTACGATGGCCTGGACCGGCTCACGGAGGTCTCTTCCCCCCAGTTGGAGGAATCCATCTCCCAGACCTACGATGGTCTGGGCCGCCGTACGACCCTCACGGACGCAACCGGAACCACCCGCTTCGCCTATGACCATCTCAGTCGCCTGCGCGAGGTGGATGCCCCCAACGGCCCGGTGCGCTATGCCTCCAACGCTCAGGGGCAGCGCACCCAGATCGGCGTTCTTCAGGGGACGACCTGGATCACGGCCACCTCGACCTACTCCAGTGATGGTCGCCTGCACCAGGTCCACCTGGCCGGCGACCCCTACCCCCTGGTGCGCTATGCCTACGACCCGGCGGGGCGCGTGTTGACCGAGACCCGCTCGTTCGCCTCATCGGTCTACCGTGAGCCGACTACTCTGGAGACGAGCTATGCGTACGATGGGGCCGACCGGCTCACCCGCCGCGCCACCACCCTCAATGAAGCCCCCTTTGGACAGTTCGAATACCAGGTCAACCGCCTGGGGTTACGCACCCTGGTCACGGAGACACTCCCCATTCGGCAACTCCCCACCCCCACGCCACCCTCGCGCCACACGCCCCTCCTCCCCCCGC
>JAAUSY010000176.1 GCA_012032475.1 Chloroflexaceae bacterium | reverse complement strand
CCGCAGTGCAACCGCCCGCCCAGATACCCAATGCGGGTCAATCGGGCGCAGGTCAGCATCTGGCATCGCCAGAGAAACATCGGGGCTATGGGCAATCGTCATTTCTCTCATTCTGATGGGAAATGGAGGATTTTGCTATGGTTTCGGTAACTGTACGTTGCTTTAACAGTCGCATGCTACCCTATCTATAGCCAGAGAAACCAGCCCAATCGGAAACTTCTGGCAGAAAACAACCGATAGTATTCAGGATGGTAACGTACGTTGTAAAAAAGTCAGAGCACAAGAAACTGGCGGAAGGAGGAATGAACGATGTTTCAGTTGATGCGACAGAGTCCATGGCAAGGGGCGATGTCCCTGCGTGACGCAATGAATCAGTTGCTCACTGACAGCTTTGTGCAGTTTCCTTTTGCGACGGGCGGTGAGCGCAACCTGGTGCCGGCGGTGGACCTGAGCGAGACCCCCGATGCGTATGTTGTTGAGGCATCGGTGCCTGGCCTCAAGGCCGAAGACCTGACGATTACGTTCGAAGGCAATGTGCTCTCCATCTGCGGCGAAATCAAGCGGGAGTCGGAGAAGCAAGAGCAGAACTACCACCACACCGAACGATACTGCGGCAAGTTCCAACGCTCGCTCACCTTCCCGAACATGGTCAAGTCCGACGAAATCAAGGCGTCGTTGCAAGAGGGCGTGCTCCGGTTGGAAGTTCCCAAGGCCGAGGAAGTCAAGCCACGACAGATTACCATCAACGTTGGGACATAAGGTTGGGGCACAAGGTTAGTGCAGAGGGTTTCATACCATTGACGGATGAGGAGTGGCAAGCCGACTGGCCGGAGCCTGCCACTCCTCGCAAGCATCAGGCATCCAGGTCATTCGCCAATCGCCGGGCGCGGTCGCGCTGGTAAGTTTCTTCTCCTTCTTCCTCTTCTCCTTCTTCTTCATTTGCCTGGCCTGGCAGCTCACGGGACCCACCTTCGCCCTCAGCATCATACTCATCATCATACATCCCGACGGCCCCGAACCCCTCCCGGTGCTGGTGGTTCCCTGCAACCCCGCCCACGGTCGGTTCGTCCGTCGCGTGCTGCTGGTGGTTGTCTATGGTTGTGCCTGTCGTGCCGGCGGGGGTGGAAGCCGCGCCCGGAAGAGGCGCAGAAGGTGACGGTGGCCGGGACGCCGACGGTTGGTGGGTATTGGACGAGAGGTGCGCCACTGGCCTGGGGATGGGGGGAATCATCGGCGGAGACTCCCGCTCCTGGCTGGCGTCGAGGGGCAATCCGTGCGGTCTGGGGGGAGGTGGAGGAGGCACCGGAGCTTCAGTCACCTGCGCGGTGACGGGGGGCGGCAGCACCGATGCCGGCTTATAGAGATATTTCATCAGGAGGGCAGTGACAAACGCCAACCCGCTCAGCGCCAGACTTTCGATGACCGCCATCACCAGGTCCAGCGCACTGAACGTTGCCAGGAGTTGCGTCTCGCTGACCAGGCTGCCAGGCACCCGCCTCGTATAATCAGCTATGATATTGAACACCATCGCCATCAGAAACGCAGCCAGCTCTATCTTCAGCAGGTCACGGCGCAGTCCGTTCTTCATGATAAAGTACGCTGCCAGGATGTAGAAGAGTTCGTACCCAAGCGACGACAGCGACGAAATGAATACGTCATGCATGAGCAGCAACGCTGAAAAACCCCGTAGGAACTGGGCAAACTGATCAGCGCCACTATGGACAGCGGCAGCAGGACCGCTCCCTTGCGTGGTTTCGGTGCGTGCTTTTTGGGTTGCTTTTCCTCCTGTTTGTGGGGTGGTTTCTGTTTCTCTCTGTCTGGTCCTCTTCCTCTCATGCGTCCCATCCTCTCGTATTATTTTCCTGTCTCCTCTGCTTCTGGGGGGGGAATCAGCGCCAGCAACCCGGCTTCGTCCAGCACCGCCACGCCAAGCGTCTGGGCCCTGGCAAGTTTGCTGCCGGGGCTTTCTCCAACCACCACAAAGCTGGTCTTCTTCGAAACAGTCCCTGTGACCTTCCCTCCGTGGGATTGAATCAAGCTGGCGGCCTGTTCGCGGCTGAGGTTGGGCATCGTCCCGGTCAGGACAAACGTCTGGCCTTCCAGGGTGGTGCTGCGGGCGGCGTGGGTCGTATCGGTTGCTACGGTGAGACCAGCGGCCTTGAGCTTGTGGGCCAGGGTGCGGTTGGCCTCGTGGCGAAAGAAATCAACGACACTGGCAGCCGCCACCGGCCCGATGCCGTCCACGGCTTCCAGTTCTTCCTTCGAGGCATCCATCAATCGTTCGAGGCTGCCAAAATGGCGGGCCAGGGCCTGGGCCGCCACCGTGCCGACATAGCGGATTCCCATGCCAACCACCAGGCGCTCTAGCGGGCGCTGCTTCGATTGCTCAATGGCCTCCAGCACGTTCGCCACGCGTCTGGTCCCAAACCCTTCCATCTCCGCAAAGTCTTCGGCCCGCAGCGCATAGAGGTCGGCCACATCGGTGACCATACCCTTGCTGACAAAAAGCTCAGCCTGCCGTTCTCCGATGCCAACAATATCGAGCGCGGTGCGGCTGACAAAGTGCTCAATCCGTCGCACCACCTGGGCCGGGCAGATGCCGAAGTTGGGGCAGCGCCAGGCAGCTTCTCCCTCCTCGCGCTCCAGCGCCGTCCCACATGCGGGGCAGTGGGTGGGGAAGGAATAGGGTTGCTCGTCTCCCACCCGGCGGTTGACCACCGGGCCAATGACGTAGGGGATGACGTCGCCTGCCCGCTTGATCGTCACATAGTCACCAAGGCGGATATCGCGCTGAGCAATGTAGTCAGCATTGTGCAGGCTGGCGTTGCGCACGGTGACCCCGCTCAGTTCGACCGGTTCCAACTCGGCGTTGGGCGTGATGACCCCGGTGCGACCAACATTGACGACGATAGTGACGAGCCGGGTCACGGCTTCGCGGGCGGGGAACTTGTAGGCAATGGCCCACCGCGGGTCGCGCCCGACCACCCCCAGTTCGGCCTGCTGATACCGGTCATCAATTTTTACCACCACCCCATCGGCCTCGTAAGCAAGCTGCTCGCGCCGCGCCATCCATTCGCGGCAGAAACCCACCACCTCGGCAAACTGCTCGAAGCGGCGGGCATCCTGGTTCACGGGGAAGCCCAGGGACCGCAGGAATTGCAGGGTTTCCCACTGGGAGCGGAATTGCACCCCCCTGGTCACGCCGGTGGCATAGGCAAAAAAGCGTAGGGGCCGCTGGCTGGTGATGCTGGGGTCCTTCTGGCGCAGCGAGCCAGCAGCAGCGTTGCGGGGGTTGGCAGCCACCCGTTCGCCGGCGGCACTCAGCCGGGCATTGAGCGCGTCAAAATCGGCCAAGCGCAGGTAGACTTCGCCGCGCACCTCCAGCACCTCCGGTATGGCCGGGGCAGAAGGCGCGGCCAGGGGGGCGGCCCGGAGGGTGAGGGGAATGCTCTGGATGGTACGCAGGTTGGCGGTAATATCCTCGCCCTCTTCGCCATCGCCGCGAGTTGCTCCCTGGACCAGGTGCCCCTGCCGGTACATCAGTGCCACGGCCAGTCCGTCTATTTTTGGCTCAACGACAAAGGCCAGCGGAGCTTCGTTGCCCAACAACCGCACCACCCGCTCGTGCCAGGCGTAGAGGTCGGCCTCGCTGAACGCGTTGCCAAGCGAGAGCATGGGTTGTTCGTGGCGCACTTTGGCAAAGTGGCTGGCCGGAGGGGCCCCGACACGCTGCGTGGGTGAGTCGGGGGTGAGCAGGTTCGGGTGGGCGGCTTCCAGGTCACACAATTCGCGCATCAGCACATCATATTCGGCATCGCTGATGGCCGGGTCGTCCAGCACATAGTAGCGGTAGTTGTGCTCATTGATGAGGTTTCGCAGCTCGGCAACCCGGTGGGTTGGTTCGGGCGGTGTCATAACCCTTCGTGCTTCCTTTCCTGTTGCAGTTTCCTTTCCTGCTCCTGGAGTCTCTGGCCTTCCCTGCGTCCAACGGAGAACGGTTATGGGGCATTATACCAGAAATTCCCAGCCGGGTCCGGGCCACGCGGCGGCGCACGCACGGGCCGGCCCGCTGGCCGGAGGAGTTTGCCATCTTCCTGACCTGTGCTACACTGAGGTCATGCCAGAATTTGGAGACGAATCAACAAAGGGAGGTATGCATATGGAAGCACAGATCAATGACATCAGGCTGTACTATCGAACCCAGGGGCAAGGAGTGCCCGTGCTCCTGGTGCATGGGTTTCCGCTCAGCGGCGAGGTATGGCAAGAACAAATCGAAGCGCTGCACGGCACGGTTCAGGTGATAGTGCCCGACCTGCGGGGTTTCGGCAGGAGCGATGTTCCCGACGGCCCCTCCCGGATGGAAACCTTTGCCGATGACCTGTCCCGTTTGCTCGATACCCTGCACATCAACCAGGTGGTCATTGGCGGAGTTTCGATGGGCGGCTACATTACGTTTGCCTTCTTGCGCCACCACCACGAGCGGGTGCGGGGTCTCATCTTTGCCAACACCCGCGCCACCCCGGACACCGACGAGGCCAGGACCAACCGCGAGACGACGGCCCAGTTGGTTGAGGCTCAGGGAGCCGGGGTCATTGCCGATACGATGCTCCCCAAGCTGCTGGCCCCTTCGGAGGCGCGGTCGTCCGACCGTCATACGTTCCTGCGGTCTCTCATCGAACGCAACTCGCCCAGGGGTATCGCGGCGGCCTTGCGCGGGATGGCCTTGCGCCCCGACTCGTCGGACCTGCTGCCGCACATCCAGGTTCCCACGCTCATCATTGCGGGCGACCAGGATGTAATGACCCCGCCTGCGGAGATGCAACACCTGCACGCGGCCATTCCGGGGAGCCGCCTGGTCGAACTGGCCGGTGCCGGGCACGTTTCGAACATAGACCAGCCGGAAGGGTTCAACGCCGCGCTGCGGGACTTCCTGAGCCGTATCTCAGCGTAGCCCACAAAACACGCAGCCCAGCGCCGGTCCGGTCATCTCATCAGGTCATGGGGCTTCAGCCCAGTTCAATTGCCCGTAATCCTTGCCCAGGACCACCACGATGTCCGCGTGGGTGGGCGCGGGGGGAGCATCGGGCGGGGGTTGTTCATACACGAAGCCCGACTGAAGACCTATCAGGTCGGCCAGGCTCTGGCGAACATAGGGGCACCCGGTGTAGTCTATGACCATCGTGTGTTCATAGAGGCCGGGGGCATCGCTGGCATCGGCCATCCAGAAGCCCTGGGTATTCAGCGAATACGTGACGCGAGTTGCCAACCCCGGCGTGCCCGCCCCGTTCAACACCTGAACGCGAGCCTCGCCGGCCGGGCCGGCCAGCAGGCGTTCGACCATCGTCGCCACATCCTGCTGGTTCCAGTAGATGTCCGAGCCTTGTTCGCGGACCACCTGGACGTCGTCTGGATTGATGCTGAGACGGACGATTTGTTCTGGCTGGATGGATTGGGCCAGCCGGGCCAACCCGTGGATGACCCCCAGATCGTTGATGGGCATCGTGGTCATCACGCTCTGTTGCAGGATATCCATAAACTGGGGAAAAAGCTCCACCTGCTCAAGCAACCCGCGCCGCTGCACCTCTTTCAGCATCGCCTGCAACACCTGCTGCTGGCGGCGGCTGCGTTCGAAGTCCGACCCGCTGTGGCGGGAGCGAGCGTAGCGCAACGCCGTACGCCCGTCGAGCACCTGGAGTCCCACGGGGATGAAGATACGTTCGCGCCCAAAGTTCTCTGTGGGATATTCCGCGTCCAACAGGGGTTGGGAAACATCCACCGGCACTCCCCCCAGGGTGTCAATGATCTTTTCGAACCCGGAGAAGTCAACTTGAGCAATATAGTGGATCTCTACCTTCCCGGCTCCGAGGAACTGCTCCACGGTCTCTGCCGCCAACCGCCCGGCCCCAGCGTCCGGGGGGGTGCCAGCGCCATAGATATCCTCCGCATACAGGTACCCGTGGGTATAGGCCGCGTTGATTTTGGTCTGGCCCAGGTGACGGATGGAGGCCACCGAATCGCGTGGGATAGAAAGCATACTGGCCCAGTGTTCGTCGGGGTGAACATGCACCACAATGAGCGTGTCGCTCCGGGCCCCCTCGTTCTCGCCATCGCGCTTGTCCACCCCAACCAGCAGGACATTGAACGGTTCCCGCAGGATGTCGGGGAGGTGGGCCGGAACAATGGTGGCGTCGGGGCCTTGCGGGGCATAGCGCGGGTCTGGCATGACCACATTTCGGGCCAGTTCGTTGAAGCGATGCACCGCCATCCCGATGCCTACGCCAACGATGACGAGCACCAGCACCAGGCCAAGCAAGATGACCCCACACCCACCGCCGCGTCGCTTCGGGCGGGGGCGAGCAGACGGGGCAGCAAGTCGCCGGCGTCTGGCAGGATATTCACGAGCGGTGCGGGGAGGCGTACGAGACGAAGACCGTTCACGAATCGGGCGGTAGGGGCGTAGGGGGGGCAACATGGACATGAAGCAGCTATCTCCCTTGCCAGCGGACAAACAGGTCGTCCGGCAGCGTAATTTCCATCACGTCCAGAACACGGTTGACCGTCTGGTTAATGATATCATCAATCGTGCGTGGGCGGTGGTAGAACGCCGGCACCGGCGGCATCACGATGGCTCCAAGCTCGGTCACCTGGGTCATCAACCGCAGGTGCCCCAGGTGGAGCGGGGTTTCACGGGGGACGATGACCAGTTTCCGCCGCTCTTTGAGCGTGACATCCGCGGCACGGGTCAGCAGCGTGCTGGCATCCGACCAGGCGATGGCACTGAGCGTTTTCATCGAACAGGGGAGCACCACCATACCTTCGGTGCGAAAGGAGCCGCTGGCTATCGTGGCGGCGATATTGCTGGACTGGTAGCACACATCGGCCAGATGCTCAACTACCTCCAGGTCGTAGTCTGTTTCCAGCCGGATGGTCTGGCGGGCGGCATCGCTCATCACCAGGTGAATTTCCACATCGGGAAGTTGCTGTACCACCTCCAGAAAACGGATGCCATAGATTACTCCGCTAGCTCCTGATATCCCAACAACCACTCGTCGCATGACTGTTTGCTCCTCACCAGGAGAAAATCCGGAGCGGATAGGGAAGTTCATGGAATGGTCTGGCGCGGAGGTGGCACAGCAGCGAGGTGATGGGGCGAGCCTTGCGAACCGGGCCGCGGAAGCCACTCCCTCGTCGCAACCCTTGCATCGCCCCATCACCCCATCACTCTATTCCCCACACGACCACCCCGGAACTCAGGCAGGAAACGGACTGTTCATACTTCCAGGTGCAATGACCTTGGGCGTCAGTCCATCACCTTCAACGATGAATTCCCGCTTCCGGCCGTTGGTCTTGAAGCTCCCGCGGGGGATACGCTCCAGTAACTCGCGCAATCGTTCGCCCTCCAGCGTTTCAAGCTCCAACAGGGCATTCGCCATATCGTCAAGCACCGAGCGGTATTTGAGCAAGATGGACCGGGCACTGTCGTAGGCCTCGGCAATCAGGCGATAGACTTCTTCATCTATGTGTTTGGCAACGTCATCGCCATAGTTGCGCTGTTCGCTGATCTCGCGCCCCAGAAAAATCAGCTCGTCTTTTTCGCCAAAGGCAATCGGACCGAGCCGGGTGCTCATCCCATAGCGCATAATCATCGCACGGGCGGTCTTGGTGGCGTTCGAGATATCGCCACTCGCCCCGGTCGTAATATCCCCAAAGACGATTTCTTCGGCAACCCGCCCACCCATTGCCATGGCAAGCTGCGCCTCGAACATGGCGACACTGAAATAGCGGCGTTCTTCTTCGGGGATCATCAGGGTATAGCCTCCGGCCATTCCCCGCGGATGATAGTGACCTTCTGGACCGGGTTGGAGTCGGGCATCGCGTGGGCAACAATCGCGTGGCCCGACTCGTGATAGGCGGTGATGAGCTTCTCGCGGTCGGTCATCACGCGGCTCCGTCGTTCGGGGCCACCCATCATGACCCGCTCAACCGCGTCTTGCAGTTCAGACATCCCAATCTGCTTCTTAGAACGGCGGGCCGCCAGGATAGCCGCTTCGTTAATGGCATTTGCCAGGTCGGCACCGGAGAAGCCAGGGGTCTGCTTGCCTATCACCTCCAGGTTGACATCGTCGCTCAGGGGCTTGCCCTTGGTATGCACCTTGAGCACCGCGGTGCGCCCCCGGATATCGGGCGTGTCCAGCACGACCTGACGGTCGAAGCGACCGGGGCGAATGAGGGCCGGGTCCAGGACGTCCGGGCGGTTGGTGGCCGCAATGACAATCACGTTGGTGTTGGTGTCGAACCCATCCATCTCAACGAGGATCTGGTTCAGGGTTTGTTCGCGTTCGTCGTGCGACCCTCCTAGCCCTGCGCCGCGCTGCCGCCCGACGGCATCTATCTCATCAATGAACACGATGCAGGGAGCGTTGCGCTTGGCCTGGTCGAACAGGTCGCGGACCCGGCTGGCCCCCACCCCGACAAACATTTCAACGAATTCTGAGCCGCTGATGGAGAAGAACGGCACCCCTGCTTCGCCGGCGACCGCACGGGACAGGAGGGTTTTGCCCGTTCCGGGAGGCCCCACCATCAAGACGCCACGAGGGATGCGGGCACCAAGCGAAGCAAATTTATCGGGATATTTCAAAAACTCGACCACTTCAGTCAAATCTTGTTTGGCTTCTTCCTGCCCGGCCACGTCCGCAAAGGTCACGGTGGGCTTATCGCCCGTAAACATCCGGGCGCGGCTCTTCCCAAAGGAAAGGGCCTGGTTGTTGCTTCCCTGGGCTTGCCGCATAAAAAAGAAGAAGAACCCGACCAGCAGCAGCATCGGAAGCATAAAGGTCAGGGCACTCATCCACCCATCCCAGACCGGAGCCGGCTTGACAATGACGCTCATCCCTTCGTGTTCGCCTCAGCAACCACCGGGACGCCGTAGCTCGACAACAGCGACATCACGCTATCGTTGGGTTCGATGCGCGAAC
>JAAUSY010000175.1 GCA_012032475.1 Chloroflexaceae bacterium | reverse complement strand
GGCTGTGGCGCGTGCGCGATGGCGTGCTGCTGCATACGCTCCAGGGGCATACGGACCGCGTTCACTGCGTGACCTTTGCGCCCGACGGGCAGGTGCTCGCCTCCAGTTCGCGTGATGGGAGCATCCGGCTGTGGCGCGTGCGCGATGGCGTGCTGCTGCATACGCTCCAGGGGCATACGGACTGGGTCCACTGCGTGACGTTTGCGCCCGATGGGCAGATGCTTGCCTCGGCATCGGGAGACCGGACGATTCGGTTGTGGCGGGTTGAGGATGGTCGCCTGCTGGACACGCTCCAGGGGCACATGGACTATGTGGCAAGTGTGGCCTTTGCACCCGATGGGCAGGTGATTGCGTCTGGCTCACGGGATGGGACGCTGCGGTTGTGGGGCCGGCCTTCAGGGGAGGGCGAGTAGGAGCAGAAAGCTGTATTTGACCACTTCAAACCAGGCCAGCGAAGCACACAGGAAGAAGCCCAACGGCCCATCGCGCCACCCCCCCAGGCGCACGTAGCGCCGCCAGAACTCGCGCAGCGGGGACCCAACGAAGTTGCGCCAGCGGGTGCGCCGCCCGGCGCGGGCGAGCATCCGGGCTTCGGCCAGGGCGTAGTTTGTCTGCTTCTGCCAGAATTCACCCAGACATTCGATGTTGATATGCAGCAGGTGGCCGTTCAGGGTGCCGGCGGCCCCTTCGTGGCCGGCCACTTCATGCACCAACTGGTCTTCGTCATAGCGGGTGCGGGTGCGCCAGACCAACCGAAGCTGCCGGTCGGGGTACCAACCGCCGCCGCGGAGGACCTGCCCGAAGAACTGGTTGTAGCGCGGTATCCAGTACCCGCCGATATTCTGGCGGTTTCCCGGCTGGTCTGCCTCTGCCTTGATGGTGCGCAGTTCGTGGCGCAGTTCGGGGGTCAGGCGCTCGTCGGCATCTACAAAGAGCACCCAGTCGCTGCGGCATCGTTCAAGTGCCCGGTTGCGCTGCGCCGGGTAGCTCTGCCATGGCTCAATGAAGAGACGCGCCCCATAGGTCTGCCCCAGGGCTTCGGTGCGGTCCCGCGAGCGGGCATCGAGCACGATGACCACCTCATCGGCCACCCCGGCGATGCTTTCCAGGCAGGCCCCGATGTGGCGCTCTTCGTCTCTGGCAATGATGGCAATCGAAAGCGTGCTCACATCTCCCAGGTAGCGTCGCCAGAGAACTGGCCGTGGTCGCGGCGCAAGAAGGCCTCAATGGCGGCGCGTCGGTCGCCCAGGCGAAACGCGGGGCCGTGGCCGGGGTAGCATACCGTCGCGTCGGGCCACGCCAGCACGACCGTGCGGAGGGTCGCCAGCGTGGTAGCAAAGTCTTCTGCCGAGCGGGTTTTGCCCGGCCCGCCATCGAAAATCGTGTCGCCCACGATGACCCGCGGGTCGTGCTCAATGGCGAAGCACAGCATGTCCGGCGTGTGGCCGGGCGTGTGGAAGACGCGCAGGGTGTGGGTGCCCATGCTCACCCGGTCGCCATCGGTGAGCCAGCGGTCGGCGTGGAGCGTCACCCCATCCACATGCGGGCCGGGGTGGGCCATCACGGGCACTCCCAACCGGTGGCGCATTTCAGCGAGCGCGTCAATGTGGTCGAAGTGGGTGTGGGTTATCAGGATGGCAAGCGGATGGGTGTGCTCCAGCAAAGATTGGAGCGTCTCCGGTTCGGCTCCGGGGTCAATCAGCACGCTCTGCCGGGTGGCGGGGCAGACCAGCACGTAGGCGTTCATGCCCCACGACCCGACCGGGCGTGTTCGCAGTTCCAGAGGAGTTTGTTCATTCACGGGTGAGCCTCCTGTGGCAATTCCAATCGTGTTGCGAAGGATTGTACCATACATTCATACATTCATACATTCTGATTGCTGTCTGGGCGAGTTGTGGTAAGATGAAGCAGGGTCCATCAGGTCTATTGGGTCCATCGGGTCCGTGCTGGTCCATCTGTCAGCATCTCATGGCCGGCATTGATCGCTATAGATAGAGAGGAACGAGGCGGAACAAAACTATGTCAGACCACCTGTCGCTCCTGCTTGACCGCGTGACAACGCACCAGGCGCACGTCGCGATTATCGGATTGGGGTATGTTGGCCTGCCTCTGGCGATGGTCTTTGCGGAGGCGGGCTATCGGGTCACCGGCATTGATGTTGATTCGGGCAAGGTCGCCACCCTGAACCAGGGGCATTCCCACATCGGGGATGTTCCTTCGGAGCGGGTCCGTCTGGCGGTCGAGGCCGGGCACTTTGCCGCAACCACGGATTTTGATTGCCTGAACCAGTGTGATGCCGTGAGCATCTGCGTGCCTACTCCCCTGCGCAAAACCAGAGACCCGGATGTTTCCTACATCATCGCCGTCACCAACGAAATTGCCCACTGCCTCCATCCGGGCATGCTGATTGTGCTGGAAAGCACCACCTACCCCGGCACCACGACGGAGGTGATTTTGCCCAGGCTGTGCGAACAGTCTTCCGACCTCAAGGTGGGGGAGGATTTCTTTCTCTGTTTTTCGCCCGAACGCGTTGACCCGGGGCGGGCAGACTGGACGACCGTTAACACGCCCAAGGTGATGGGCGGGGTTACCTCTACCTGCCTGCGGGCGGGCAAGGCGCTCTATGAGATGGCTATTCAGCGCATTGTTCCGGTCTCTTCGACTTCATCCGCCGAGATGGTCAAGCTCCTGGAGAACACCTTTCGGGCGGTCAATATCGGCCTGGTCAACGAAGTGCTGCTGATGTGCAATACGCTTGGCCTGGATGCCTGGGAGATTATTGAGGCTGCTGCCACCAAGCCTTTCGGATTTATGAAGTTCACGCCCGGTCCGGGATTGGGGGGGCACTGCATCCCGATAGACCCGCTCTATCTTTCCTGGAAGCTCAAAACGCTGAATTACACGGCCCGGTTCATCGAGCTTGCCAGCGAGGTGAATACGGCGATGCCGCGCTACTGGGTGCAGAAGGTGCAAGACGCGCTCAACGATGTCGGAAAGCCGATGAAAGACCGGCGCATTCTCATTCTGGGGGTGGCCTATAAAAAGGATGTCAACGATATTCGGGAATCTCCGGCGCTCGACATCATTCACTTTCTCAAGGGGAAGGGGGCTATGGTGAGCTACCACGACCCCCACGTTCCCTCAGTTGAATACGACGGCATTGAGATGAAGAGCGTGTCGAACCTGGATGCTGCGCTCCAGGAGGCCGATTGTGTGGTGATTGTGACGGACCATTCGCTCTACGACTGGGGCCACATCCGCCAGCAGGCCAGGTTGCTGGTGGATACCCGACGGGTGATACGGTGATACGGTTGGGAACGGGAACGGAACCTTCAAACGCATGGGAAGAACAGAAGAGAGGTGCGGTATGGCAACCTATCTGGTGACCGGGTGTGCCGGGTTTATTGCCTTCAAGGTGGTTGAATTGCTCCTGAGCGAGGGGCACACGGTCATCGGGGTGGATAACCTGAACGATGCGTATGATGTGCGGCTGAAGCAGTGGCGGATGACCTCTATGGAACAGCACCCGCGCTTCACCTTTCATCACCTCGATATTTGCGACCAGGAAGGGTTGGGCAGGGTTTTTGCAGCCACGTGCGCCCCGCAGGAATCGCCCCCGCTCGCGGCGGTCATCAATCTGGCGGCGCGGGCCGGGGTGCGCCAGTCGGTCCAGAACCCCTGGGTCTACATGGAGACGAATACGACGGGGACGCTGAATCTGCTGGAGTTGTGCCGCCAGTTCGAGGTGAAGAAGTTCGTGCTGGCCTCCACCTCCAGCCTGTATGGGGCGAACAACCCGCGCCCCTTCCGCGAAGATGCCAGCACCGACGGGCCGCTGTCGCCCTATGCGGCTTCTAAGAAAGCGGCGGAGGTGCTGTGCTATACCTACCACTATCTCTACGGCATAGACGTGACGGTCTTTCGCTTCTTCACGGTCTATGGGCCGTCCGGGCGACCGGACATGAGCCTGTTTCGGTTTGTGCAGTGGATCAGCGAGGGTCGCCCGGTGACGGTGTTTGGGGATGGCCGGCAGTCGCGAGACTTTACGTATGTGGATGATATTGCCCACGGCACGGTGGCCGGCCTCAAACCGATGGGCTACGAGATTATCAACCTTGGCTCCGACCAACCGGTGGTGCTGATGGACGCGCTCCGCTTGATTGAAGAACTGGTGGGCAAGAAGGCTACCATCCATACGGCTCCGCGCCACCCTGCCGATGTGCTGGATACCTGGGCGGATATTGGCCGGGCCGAAACGCTGTTGGGGTGGCGTCCCCAGACCTCGTTTTCGGTGGGGGTTGCCCGAACCGTTGCCTGGTATCAGGAGAACCGCGAGTGGGCCAGGGATATTGCCACGACCGGGTAGGAATTGATTACTATTATGCTTTATGCTATAATAGACAACGAGTTTCTTTTGTGTTCAGTAATGAACGGGTAAAGGAGGCCTGAATGACCTGGAACGATTCAACATCGTGGAGTTGGGAAATTGCCAAACCCATCATTAACTATCAGGCGGATTATCAGCTGTATTCCGGTATGTCCGGGTTCCACCTGACGATGTGGTTCTTCCTGACCGTTGCGGCGGCCATGCCTCTCCTCTACTACGGTTTTGTCAAAGACTGGATGGAAGAGGATATCATGCCGACCTGGCTCAACCTGGAACTCAAGCGCAAGAAGTAAGCGCTGAGTCGTTGCGCCCCGCGCCCCAGGAAAGCCTGTGGACGGTCCGATGGAGATGGAGTAGCAGCATCATCAAACCGGGTGCTGCCACGAACGGTAGGCGTTTGAGTATCGTACAGGCGAACGACCTATGATGACCAGAAGAGAGGAGGGTTATCATCGGTCGTTCGCCTGTCGCACTTCATAAACCACTTGTCTTATAGAACAATTGACACAAAAAAAGAAGGGTTACGGGTCGGAAAGGATGGAAGGCTATGACGGTGTATACCAGTGAACTTCAGACGGGGCAGCGCATCTTCATTGAGAACGTGGGCGAACAAACGCTGGTGACGCTGATGTCCGGAGGGCCGGGGCAGCAGCAAAGCCAGCGCACCGGCGTTGACAGCGGCGCGTGGCTGGCTCCGCCGGTGCTCTTTCGGGTGGCGGGGGGGGTCATTCTCCGCCTGGACACCAGCAAAGGCCAGTTCTTGTTCCAGGTTCAGTCCAGCGGTCTGGCGGCGTTTTCCTCTCCTCCCTCGCTGGCGAACGCCGACGTGCTGCCGCTGCGCCAGGCAACGAGCAGCGAAACCCCCGGCTTCACCCCCATGGAGCCGATGGAGCCGATGAAGCCGATGAAGCCGATGCCACCGATGGAGCCGATGAAGCCCATGGAACCGATGCCACCGATGCAGATGCAGATGGGGTCTATGAAAATGCAGATGGGGCCGCCCGGCCAGCAAGCCGCGCCGAAGCGGTTCTGTACTCGCTGCGGCGAAGCGGTCGGGCCGGAAGACCGATTTTGCGGCCATTGTGGGCACCGCCTGGTGCCAGGTGAGGTATAAGGCGTATGAAGGTGATGTTTCTTGGGGGGGCCTCCGGGATTGGCGCAAGCTGCGCGGCGGTCCAGATTGGTGAGCGGTGGGTGCTGGTGGATGCCGGCATCCGGATGGACCCCTCAGCCGACCGTCTGCCCGACCTGTCGTTCTTGCAGGATAAGCTGCTGGCGGCTATCTTCGTCACGCACGCGCATGCGGACCATATCGGAGCGCTTCCGCTGGTTCACCAGGCGTTTCCGGCGGTTCCCATCTACGCCTCTCGTGCCACAATGCTCCTGATGGAGGTGATGCTTTCGGACGCGCTGCAAGTGATGGAGCGACGGGCCGCGACCGAGTTTGAGGTGCCGCTCTACGACGAGGAGATGGTGACCTCCACCCTGCACCACCTCTACCCGCTCCCGCTGAATGACACCGTGACGATGGCCGAACTGCCCGGTGTCACCATCCACACGGCGCGGGCCGGGCACGTGGCCGGAGCCATCAGCATCGGGTTCGAAGCTCCGGATGGCCGGCTCCTGATGAGCGGCGATGTCAGCGTGACGCCGCAGCATACCGTGCCGGGCGCCCAGATTCCCACCCTGAAGCACCCCGACCTGCTGGTTCTGGAGAGTACCTATGGGGCGCGGTTGCACCCCAACCGTCAGGCCGAAGAGGAGCGGTTGGCTCTGGCCGTTGCCGAAGGCATTGAGCGGGGAGGGCATGTGCTCATTCCGTCGTTTGCCCTGGGGCGGGCGCAGGAAGTGCTGCGTATCCTCCACATGGCGCAGCGGCGCGGGCAGATTCCGGAGTTTCCCGTCTGGGTTGATGGATTGGTGCGCCGGGTGTGTGCTACCTACACGGCCATGCCCGAATCGCTCACTCCCATGCTCCAGCGGCAGATTCACCGAGGCTATACCCCTTTCTTCACCGGTATGGTGCGGGCTGTGCCCGATGCCCGCTCCCGCGAGCGGTGCTCCAGGGCAAGCCATCGTGTATCGTGAGCAGCAGCGGGATGCTGACCGGGGGTCCCAGTGCGTTCTACGCGGCGCACCTGGCCCCAAACCCGGACGCTTCTATCCTCATTACGGGCTATCAGGACGATGAGGCACCGGGGCGGAAACTGCTGGAACTGGCCGACAAGGGAGGGGGAACGCTGGAACTGAACGACCAGACCGTGACGGTGCGCTGCCATTTCAGCCGCTACCACCTGAGTGCCCACGCCGATGGCACCGAGTTGACCGCGATGGTCAGCGCCCTCAAGCCCCGTCAGGTCGCCCTGGTCCACGGCGATGCCGAGTCGCGGGTTGCCTTGGCGCAGCAGATCGAGCGCCTGACGGAGGTGGTGCTCCCTGCCGATGGGCAGGTTCTTGAGACGGCAGGCCCGCAACAGAAGCCGCAGCGAACAACCGCCACACCTGCCAGTCGCCTCCAGGCGGTGACGGCTGCCCGGCAGTCAGCCGAACTTCAGATTCGCGAACTCTGGCGAATCGTTGCCAATGGCAGCGAGACCCAGATAGTCAGCGTTCGTGAACTGGCGCTGGCCTGGTATGGGTCGGTGGCCGGGGAGGCCGAAGAAGCCCGCATCCGCCAGATGCTCGACCAGGCGTGCCAGGAAGCCTCATCAGCGACGGACCGCCTCTTTTTCGTCCCTATGCCCGACCTGGATGGGCTGTATCGGGTGCATGTCCCGGAGGGCGAGGCCGGGGCCGACTTGCCGCAAACGGGTGGGGTGCAACCCGGACGTTTGCTCCTGCTTCAGGTCTATACGGACCGCCTGCTTCCCGTAGTGTGCTTCGATGTTCGCTCCGAGGCGTTGTGGGGCTACGCCCCCGTCAACGAGAGCAACCGCACCCGCTTCCCACGCCCGGCGGTGCTGGAGATCGTCGGGTTGTGGCAGCCCTACCCTATTGCAGAGGTGGCAGAGATGCGCCGGACCCTGGCGGATATGGTCAAGGCAACGCAGCGCTGGCGGCGGCAGCACCCGGCCCGCTCCGTGGTGGAGCAGATGGAACCAGGCCGCGCCTATCGTTTTGAAGAGCTGGTTTCGCTGGTGGGGGTGGCGACGGATGACCTGGAAGGGCGGCTCGGACTGGCGCTGCTGCTCAATGAAACCCCGCGGGTTTTCGAGCGCCGGCAGGAAACGCGGCTCTCGACCCTGCTTCAGCGGGCAACGTATACGCTGCACGAGGAGTGGAAAACTGCTCTGGCAGCGGGGGCCGGCGAGATGCGCCCCGACCAGACGTGGATTCTGTCGGTCATTGACAAATACCTGCCCAACTCCCCCGACCTCTACCGCCGCGGGGTGAACCCGGACACGGGGGAGGTGACACTTTCCTTCCATTTCCCGTCCGTTGCCCAGACAAAGTACCGTGCGATGTTGGACGCCGCCTCCAAGGAGGCCGGGGTTGCCATCACCATTGCGCCCCAACCGCACCAGGGGGCATTGACCGACGCTGCCCACGCTGTTTTGCCGGCCACGCTCACGGTCACCCGAACCTCGCTGCACCACGACCGCGAGACGATTCGTCTGCGGTGTGCGGGGAAAGCCACGCTGGAGGAGGCCGAAGCCGCAAGAATCCGCTTCCGGGAGCAGACCGGCTGGACGCTGGAGATAGACCATGAGTCGCTCCAGATCGTATCTTCATCATCTGTGCTGCCTTCGTCGCCTTCGTCGCCTTCATCACCTCCATCACCTCCGTCGTCTTCGGCCACGCCGCACCGCCTGGACCTGCACACGGCGATGGCGCTGGTGCGGGCTGCCCTGCGCGATGCCCAGGATTTCTACAAGGTGAGCGCAGACCAGGCTCAGGGGGTGTTGATGGTGCGCTTTCACTTCCCGGATATTGCCAGGGTCCGATATGCCGACACCCTGGACCGGCTCTCGAACCAGACTGGTTGGACGGTGACGGTCTACCCGGAGCCACACCAGGGGGCGATGGAAGCGCTGGTCCGGCGGACGATGCCGGAGGGAGCGGAGGTCGTCGGGGCCCCTTCGCTCTACCGCAAGAACCGCCAGGTTCTGACAAAGGTGCGGGGCCGGGCGGAGAAGAAAGCGCTCGACCGCGCCAGAGAAGCCTTTGCCCAGACGACCGGCTGGACGCTCGTGGTGCAGGTGGAGCGGTGAGGAGAAGCGCCGGGCCGGGGAGCGACCAGTTCAAAAGAAGTGAACCCCTTGCGGGAACCACATCGAACATAGGTTTTATCAATATAATAGTCAGAACCACGCAGCGGCATCCCCCCGAACAACAGAGGAGAATCTTCCAGCACCACAGCGCTGAGTGTCGCGTAGCTCACCCAGGGACTCGCGGTCCATTCCCACACGCTCCCATCATATCCCGCGCCCCGCACGCTGCTGAGTCATCGGGCCGTTCACCCCAGGTGTTAAAAACCATTCCCCCACTCCATAGCGAACCATTGACAAACGTCGGTTTTTCTGGTACCCTTGTGCCAATCACCCAGACCAGCAAACGTTTTGCGATGCTGGGTGCCATGATCTGGCTCACC
>JAAUSY010000174.1 GCA_012032475.1 Chloroflexaceae bacterium | reverse complement strand
GGTTTCGAGCAGCACAAACACCGCCGGAACCATATATTCAGGCAAGCGTTCTTTCAGAAATCGCGCAGGTCTTGCCCACTGAGCGCCGAGGACGAGGACGAAGACGAGGCCGAGGACGAGACGGCGCACCGCCGGCGGTTCCTCGTTGCTGGCTCCTGGGGCTTCGTCGGGCACCACATAGGCCACCAACCGCTTATCGCCGGGGGGGTCCTCCCGCGCCAGTACCACCACCTCGCGCACCGCCGGGTGGGTCGCCAGCACCGCTTCAATCTCGCCCAACTCAATCCGAAAGCCGCGAATCTTCACCTGGTAATCTATCCGCCCCAGGAACTCGATGGCCCCATCCGGCAGGTAGCGCACCAGGTCCCCCGTGCGGTAGAGCCGCGCCCCCGGCTCCACGCCATAGGGGTTTGGCACGAACTTCTCCGCCGTCAGCGCCGGGCGGTGCGCATACCCCTGCGCCAACCCCACTCCCCCGATGAACAACTCCCCCGGCACCCCGATGGGCACCGGCTGAAAGGCCGCATCCAGAACGTAAATCTGGATGTTGTAGATGGGGAAGCCAATCGGCACGCTGCGGCGCGGGTCTTCCCGCTGGCAGGGCCACCAGGTCACGTCCACCGCCGCCTCGGTCGGGCCATACAGGTTGTGCAGTTCGGCCCCCAACCGCGCAAAGCAGCGCTGCTGCAAATCCATTGGCAGCGCCTCCCCGCTACAGATGACCCGCCGCAGACTGCGGCACCCCTCCACCCCCGGCTCCTGCAAGAAGAGTTGCAGCATCGAAGGCACAAAGTGCAGCGTCGTAATCTCCTGCTCCTGGATGAGCCGCACCAGGTAGGTGCTATCCTGGTGCCCGCCGGGTCGTGCCACCACCAGGCAGGCCCCGGTCATCAGCGGCCAGAAGAATTCCCACACCGACACATCGAAGCTGTTGGGGGTCTTCTGGAGCACCCGGTCGGCACCGGTCAGGCCAAAGGCGCCTGCATCCAGAGCAGGCGGTTGACGATAGCGCGGTGGATATTCTGCACCCCCTTGGGTCGCCCGGTCGAGCCAGAAGTGTAGATGACGTAGGCCAGGTGGTCGGGAGCGGTGGCGCTGGTGGGGTTGGTGGTGGGCTGCTGGACAAGGTCGTCGCCGTCGGTGTCGAGGCAGACGCACGCCCCCTGGTGCTGGAGCAACTCCGCGGTTTCCGGGGCGCGGGTCAGCAGCAGAGGGTGGCGGGCATCCTCCAGCATCAGCCGCAACCGGTCGGTGGGGTAGGCCAGGTCCAGCGGGAGGTAGGCCCCGCCGGCCTTGACGATGGCGAGCAGGCCAATCACCAGTTCGAGCGAGCGCTCCAGGCAGATGGCAACGACGGATTCTGGGCCGACGCCGTGGTGCTGGAGGTGGTGCGCCAGGCGGTTGGCGCGTTCGTTGAGGTCGCGGTAGGTGAGGGACTGGCCTTCGAAGACGAGGGCCGGGGCGTCGGGGGTGCGCGCCACCTGGGCTTCGATGTGGTGGTGCAGGCAGCCAGAAAGGTCGTAGGGGACGTGGGTGGCATTCAGGCCATACAGGAGATGGTGGCGTTCGTCGGGGGTGAGCAGGGGCAGGTCCCGCAGAGGTGCGTCCGGGGTCGCAACGATGCTGCTGAGCAGGGTGCGCAGATGCTGCCCCATCCGGTCAATGGTTTCTGGCGCGAACAGGTCGGTATGATATTCGAGCGAGAGTTGCAACCCCTCGGCTGTCTCCATCGCCGTTATCATCAGGTCGAACATCGCCGTATGGTGGGGTGGCGTTTCCGGGGTTCCGGTGACCCCTGCCAGGTCCAGCGCCGGGAGCGGCGCGTTTTGCAGCACGAACATCACCCGGAACAGCGGGGAGTGGCTCAAGCTGCGCTCTGGTTGGAGCACTTCCACCAGTTTTTCAAAGGGCACATCCTGGTGCTGATAGGCTTCCAGCGCCACCGCGGTCGTGCGGCGCAGCACCTCGCGGAAGGTCGGGTTACCAGACAGGTCGGTGCGAATGACCAGCGTATTGACGAAGAAGCCGACCAATCCTTCCAGTTCGGCGCGGTTGCGGTTGGCAATGGGCGTACCAATGGCGATATCTTCCTGCCCCGAATAGCGGGAGAACAGCGTTGCCAGGGCCGCCAGCAGCACCGTAAACAGCGTGCCGCCTTCCTGCTGCGCCAGGCCCTTGAGGGCCTCGTTCAGGTCGTTGGGCAGCAGCATCCGCTTGCGTTCCCCGCGAAAAGAAGGCACCGCGGGGAGCGGGTAGTCCGTCGGGAGTTCCAGGATGGGCGGCTCGTTCTTGAACTTTTCGACCCAGTAGGCCAGGGACACATCCAGGTCCCCGTTCCGGGCCATCTGCTGCTGCCAGTGGGCAAAATCGGCATACTGGATGGGCAGGGCTGGCAGCGGCGATGGCTGACCACTGGTGAAAGCGCGGTAGAGCGTCGTCAGTTCGTGGATCAGGACCCCCATGGACCAGCCGTCCGAAATGATGTGGTGCATCGTCACGACCAGCAGGTGTTCGTCATCGGTCAGGCGCAGCAGTTGCATGCGAACCAGCGGCACCTGAGCAAGGTCGAAAGGCTGGCAACCTTGCTCGGTCATCTGCTGCTGCGCGGCGGCTTCGCGCTCACTGGTGGGCAAACCACGCAGGTCTATGACGGGGACCTCAAGCTCCAACTCCGGTACCACCACCTGGATCGGCTGACCATCCACCGTGGCAAAGCAGGTACGCAGCGTTTCGTGGCGGCGGAGTATCTCCCGAAAGCTCCGTTCGAGCGCCGATACCTCCAGGTTGCCCTTCAGCCGCAGAGCCTCGGTCATATCGTAGACGTGCGTGCCGGGGTGCAGGTGTTCGAGAAACCACAACCGCTGCTGCGCAAAAGAGAGCGGCGTCGGTTCATCCTGCGGGCGGCGCGGAATAGCCTGGCGGCCCGTCTGCCCCTTCAACCATTTTTGCAGCAGTTCTTGCTTTGCTGATGATAGCTGTCCCCGTTGCCGGGTGGCGTTTTCTTTGTTTGCCATAACCACCTCTCTCAGATACCCCCTATCATTTCATTCCTTGAAACGTTGGGCCTCTTCTTCCGACATGGATTCGAGTTTTTCCACGAGCATCTGTTCCAGTTTCTCAGCCAGCTGACTGATGGTCGCGTGTTCAAACAGGGTATGCAGGGGGATTTCCAGCGGCAGCAGGTCGCGCAGCCGCGAAACAATCTGGGTGGCGTGCAGCGAATTCCCGCCCAGGGCAAAAAGATTATCGTGGATGCCCACCCACTGAATACCAAGCAACTCCTGCCAGATATCCGCCAGGGTTTGTTCAAACTCGCTTTTGGGAGGCATATATTCAGTTGCCAGAGCAGGACGGCTACCGCGCACGGTGGGCAATGCCTGGTAGTTGACGCTCCCATCGGGCAGCAGGGGCAGGTACTCCAGTGCCTGGAACGACGTAGGCACCATGGCGGCGTGGAGGGTGCGGCGCAGGCTGGTGTCCAGATCATCGCCGACCGGCGCTTGCCCGTTGCGCATGACCACGTAGGCGGTGAGGTGCTGGTTTCCCACCCCGTCCACGCCATCCACCCCGTCCACGCCGTCCACGCCGTCCACCCCGTCCACGCCGTCCACGCCGTCCACGCCGTCCACCCCGTTTGCGCCCCCTGCCCCGTTCACGTCCCCTGCTCCCCCCACGCCATGCACCACCACTGCCCGTTCAACGGCAGGGTGCTGCTCCAGGGCGTGTTCAATTTCGGCTGGCTCCACCCGCATCCCGCGTATTCGGATCTGGCGGTCGCTGCGCCCCAACCATTCCAGGCTGCCGTCGGGCAAAAAGCGCGCCCGGTCGCCCGTCCGATAGAGGCGGGACCCTAGCTCTGCGCGGTGCGGGTGGGAGATGAAACGCTCCTCCGTCAGGGCAGCCTGACCGATATAGCCACGCGCCAGACCGTCGCCCCCAAGGTAGAGGTCGCCGGGGACGCCTGCTGGCACGGGTTGCAGCGCCGAATCGAGCAGATAGACGGTCGTGTTCCCAACCGGACGCCCGATGGCACGGGGAGAACGGCCCGGCTGCCAGACAAAGGCGGTTGCCCAGGTGGTGGTTTCAGGTGCGCCATAGACCACCACGCAGCTTGCCGCAGCAGAAAGGCTTGCCTCAACCTCGGCGGGTATCGGCGCATCGTGCAGCAGCACGAGGTGGCGGTTTGCGAGCGCTTCAGCCGGCACCCCCGGCAGCGCCGAGACGGGCAGGGTCAGGTGGGTCAACCCATACTGCTGCGCAATGCGCTGGAGTTCGGTGGCTTGCCGCAAGGATAAGGGTATAGATATGGATGCGGACGCCTGCTGGTCGAGGCAGAGCGCTGCCCCCGCTGCCCAGGCCAGGCCCATTTCGAAGATGGCACTATCCTGACCCGCTGGTGAGACCAGCAGCATCCGGCTGTTCGGCGGAAGCGAGCAAGTGAACGTTGCGCGCTGTGCTGCGATCATATGCACCAGTGCCCGATGTTCGAGGGTCACCAGCCCGGCCCGACCTGTCGGCAGCGACACAACCACCTGAAAGGCCGGGTGCGTTGCGCTGACATCAGGCACCGGAGCCGCGGAGATTTCGCGGGGCTGCGGCCCGGTCTCGCGGTCCAGGCAGAGCACTCTGGCGGGCAGGGCTGGCAGACGGGCCGCCAATTCGTGGCGCGTCAGCAGCAGCCGGGCCTGCGCCAGCGCAAGCAGCACGGCGACGCGTTCTGGCGGCGAGTGCTGGTCAAGCAGCAGCACGGCCCCCCCGGCCTTGAGCACCGCCAGCAAACCGACCGGCAGTTCCGGGGTGTGGTCCATCAGGAGCGCCACGGTATCCCCAGGAGCGACCCCCTGCGCCCGGACGCGCCCGGCAACCTGGCTGGCTCGCTGGTTCAGTTCGCCATACGTCAACACCCGCTTGCCGGCCAGCACCGCCGGGGCATCGGGCGTGCGGGCCGCCTGTTCCTCAACGAGGTGATGGAAGCAGCGCCCGCGGTCATAGGCCAGGCGGGGGGTGTTCCAATCAACCAGCAGCGTGCGTTGTTCGTGCTCCGTCAGCAGCGTCATGTCTCCCAGGCGCTGCTGTGGGCTGCGCGTGATCTGCTCCAGCAGACGGGTGAAGTGCTCCGCCAGCATGGTGATGCTGGCAGCCGGGAAGCGGCGGCGGTCATACTTGATACGCAAGGTGATAGGATTGCCCAGGACGACCAGCAGGGTCAGCGGAAAGTTCGTCCAGGTGATGGGGCGCATATCGCGCAGTTCCAGGTTGCGGCTCATCCCCCTGAGCGCCTGCTCGTCCACATAGTTCACAATGAGGATGCTCTCGAACAGGCGCATACCCGGCGGAACCTCGCTCCACTGCTGAATCTGCGGCAGGGGGATGTGCTCATACTGGCGGGACTGGAGTTCGCTTTCTTGCAGCGCCCGCAACCAAGGCAGCAGCGGCGATTCTGGCGCGACCTCCACGCGGATGGGCAGGTTATTGATGAACTGCCCGATCATTGTCTCGATGCCTTCCAGGTCTGGCGGTCGCCCTGAAACCGTCCCGCCAAAGATGATATCGCGCTGCCCGCTGTAGCGGCTGAGCAGCAGCGCCCAGGCTCCTTCCATCAGCGTGGTGAGCGTGACTTGCCGCTGGCGCGACAGGGTGGTGAGCGCTGCGGTGATGGACGACGGCACTGCGTGCTGCACTTCGGCATAGCCCGGCGGCGTGGCAGCTTGCTGTTCGGGCGTGGCCTCGATGCCCACGGGGGTGGGGGTGCGAAAGCCCTGCAACCGCTGCCGCCAGAAGCGTTCGGCCTGGGTCTGGTCTTGCTGCTGCAACCAGGCGATGTAATCGCGGAAGGGACGCACGGGCGGCAGGTGGGTGGGTTGCCCGGCCCACAGCCGGTCATACTGTTCAAACAGTTCTTTGAGCAGCAGCGAGCCAGACCAACCATCGAGCAGGATGTGGTGGCGGCTCCACACAAACCAGGACGTATCATGGTGACCCGTATCAGCGTGACCCGCAGCAGCGGAGCCTGCGACGGGTGAAAATCACTGGCGCGGTCAGCTTCGAGCAGGTGTTCCAACAGCGCCTGCTGCGCCTCCGGTGGTTGCCCGCGCCAGTCGTGCAGGTCCCAGGGCAGCCGGACCTGCTGGCGCACCACCTGGAGCGGCTGCTCCAACCCTTCCCACAGGAAGGCCGTGCGCAGCATCGCGTGGCGCTCGATGAGCAATTGCCAGGCATGTTTGAACAGCTCAGGCTGGATATTCCCCTGCAACGTGCAGAGCAGTTGCTCAAACAATAACCCCGACTGCGCATCGGAAAGGCTCTGCATGAGCATCAATTGCTGCATGGGCGAGAGCGGATAGACAGCTTCAACATTTCGCATGGTTATATTCCTGGTTCCTCCGGCAGATTGAGTGTGTCAATCTCTTCCAGCAAACGGGATACCTGACTGAGCTGCTGCATATTCAGCCCCGCCAGCGAGAGATCGGCGGGGGTGCCATCGCCCACCTCAGACGAGCGGCAGTGGTCAATCAAGCGGCTCAGCGCCTCAAGGTAGCGCTCGGCCAGCATCTCAATGGTTCGTGGGCGGTGCAGGTTGGCACTGTAGCGCCACTCCACGTGCAGTTGCCCCCGCTGGACCATGGCGCTTATCTCGAACAGGTGTTTCCTCATCCCCTCCGGTGAACGGGTGGGCAGGTCAGCGTCGGGCAGCATCGTGAGGAAAGCGTGGTCGGTGGGGGCCTGGTCAAGCTGCCCCAGGTAGAGAAAGCTCACCTCTGCCTGGGGCAGGCTGCGCAGCAGGTGAGCAATCTGGTCACTTTGGCTGAGGTAGCGCAGTGCTCCGTAGCCAATCCCGCGGTGCGGAACGCGCCGGAGTTGCTGCCGAACCGACGATACCACCGCGCCGGGGTCGTCCAGGTTTGCCACATCAAGCACCACCGGGTAGACTGCCGTGAACCACCCCACCGTGCGCGACAGGTCCACATCATCGAAGAGCGGTTCACGCCCGTGCCCTTCCTGCTCAACCAGCAGCAGAGGCGAGCCGCTCCACTGCGTCACGACCTGGGTCAGCGCCGTGAGCAGCACCTCATTGACTTCAGTGCGGGCAACCTGTGGCACCTCGTGCAATAGCGCCTGGGTCCTGTCGGCAGAAAGCGTCACAGCCACGCTCCGCAACGAAGCCACGCGGTTCTGCCCCTCTGGGTAGTCCAGGGGGAGCGACCGCACGCGGGTGCGGATGGGAGCACTCCAGAAAGCCATCTCCTGCTCCAGGTCGGGGTGCTGCGCATATTCGCTGAGCCGCTCACTCCAGTATTGCAAGGAGGTGGTTTTTGCCGGGAGCGCTATGGCCGCGCCCTGGCTGCGCTGCTGGTAGGCCGTCTGGAAGTCCTCCAGCAGAATGCGCCACGAGACGGCATCCACCACCAGGTGGTGGATAGTGAACAGCAGGCGGCCTGGCTGCAAGCCGCAATCGAAAAAGACCAGGCGCACCAGCGGCCCTTCCGACAGGTTCAGGCTGCCCTGCCGGCTGGCCGCAAGGTCCTGGATTACGGTGTCCTGTTCGTGCCTGGGCAGTGCCGACACATCTACCCGTTCAACCAGGGGCGTGCCTGCTTCCGCTTCCTCCTCCTCCGCTCCCGTTCCCGTTTCTTCGGCCTCGGCATAGAACTGCCGCCAGCCGGTAGTTTCGCGCACGAAGCGCAGACGCAGCGCGTCGTGGTGGCGCATCAACTGCTGAAGCACCTCCTGGAGCACTTTCACATCGAGCGGTTGCGCCGTCTCAAGAAGCATCGCCTGGTTCCAGTGGTGGCGTTCGGGAATATCCTGCTCGAAGAACCAGTGCTGCACCGGGGTCAGGGGCACCTCACCCGTGACCGGCCCTGGTCGGCCTGCGCGGCGCGGGCCGTGCCGGCCACCGCGGCCAGGCTGGCTATCGTCGGGTATTCAAACACCTGTTTGGGCGAAAACTCCAGGCCGGCTTCTCTGGCACGGGCAATCACTTGAATACTGATGAGCGAGTCCCCGCCCAGTTCAAAGAAGTTGTCGTGGATGCCAACCGGCGCAATGCCAAGTAAATCCTGCCAGATGGCAACGAGCTTCTGTTCGGCCTCGCTGGTTGGCGACGCATAGGCGGTGGAAAGTTCGGGGCGCTCGTGCAGGTTTGCCGAACCCGCCGGGCGGCTGCGCTGCTGCTGCTCCTGGTCGCGCACGGACAGGTGCTCAATCCGCGCTTGCAGGTCGGCGGTCGAAAGGATGACCTGCGTCAGGCCATCGGTCGCGAGCAGGCGCTCCACCACCTCCAACCCCTCCTGCTTCGTCATTGCCAGCCGGGCGAGTTCGGCAAACCCGCCCGCTTCGGACAGGGTCCGGGTATCAGCACCGTGGGATTCCGCCAGCACGTGCCAGCTATCCCAGTTGACGCTGAGCCAGACCACCGGGTGGCGCTGGTTGTGGTGGCGAACAAACGCATCCATAAACTGGCTGGCGGCGGTGTAGGCAGCGAGGCCGCGCCCGCCGAGCACCGAGGCCAGCGAAGAAACCAGCAGGCAGAAGTCAAGTGGGTGGTCGCCAAGCACCTGCTCCAGGACATACAGCCCCGCGACTTTGGGATGAAGCTGCGCTTCACAGCGGGTGCGGTCGGTCTCTTGCAGCATCTCGAAGGAGCGTTCGCCGGTGATACCCGCCGCGTGTATGACCCCGTGCAGCGCTCCGAAGCGGGCGCGAACCTGCCCAACTGCCGCTTGCATCTGCTCCAGGTTGCCAACGTCCGCGCTCAACACCAGCACCTCTGCGCCCAGGGCTTCGAGCGCCTCCACCGCCTGTATCCTCTGGCTGGTTGGGTCCTGTTCGTTGTGCTCTGCCAGCCACTCGGCCCAGGTGGGGCGCGGGGGCAGGGCCGAACGCCCCACCAGCGCCAGCCGGGCCCGTCGGGTGCGGGCCAGGTGCTCCGCCAGAGTCAGGCCGATACCGCCCAAGCCACCCAGAATCAGGTAGACCCCACCGTCGCGCAGCCGCGAACGGTCACTGGCGCTCA
>JAAUSY010000031.1 GCA_012032475.1 Chloroflexaceae bacterium | reverse complement strand
CCATTTTCCTGCTCTCTGCGGCGGTTTCCACCCTATCGCCGTCGTGCTGGAGCGGATTGCCTACCGCCCGCTCCACGGAACCCCGCGGCTGATAAAACTCATCACTGCTATTGGAGCCTCGTTGTTCCTCCAGTATACCTTCCGGGGGTTCTTCGGTTCTGGCGGTGAGGCCTACCCGGATATCGCCCTCCTGAAAGGCCGATGGTTGGGCACTGAAAAAATAGATGTGCTCATCTTTGCCAGCACGCTGCTGATGCTAGGCTTGCTCTATGCCCTCATCCAGGGAACCCGAACCGGGCGGGCTATCCGCGCCGTGTCGGAAGACCCCGACACCGCCGCCCTGATGGGCATTGACGTGAACCGGACCATCGCTACGACCTTTGCTATTGGCGGCTTCATGGCCGGTATCGCCGGTGTGCTCTATGCCCTGAAGTTCCACCAGGTCAACGCCTTCATGGGGTTTGTGCCTGGCATCAAGGCGTTTACAGCGGCGGTGCTCGGAGGCATTGGCAACCTGCCCGGTGCGGCAGTCGGGGGGCTTTTCCTGGGGTTGTTCGAATCGGTCGGTCCCACCCTCATTCTCGATGGATGGGCCACTATCGTGACGGGCGAACCGCGCTTTCCTTCTCCCCACCAACTCAAAGATGTCATCGCCTTTTCCATGCTGGTGCTGATCCTGATCTTCCGCCCGACCGGCATTCTGGGGGAGCGCCTGGCAACCCGGCGCGTATAGATATAGAGAGGTCGCCACGACCAGTTCAGCTACGGGTGATAGTCTAGTATCGAGACATGATGCATCACGATGAACCACCAGTAACGCCAGTGACCGAACCATCAGCACCAGCCACCAGGCCAGCTTTGCCCCTGCGCGAGGGGGTGCTTCAGGCCGTGAAATTCGGGTTGATAGGCAGTGCCTTCGCCTGGCACCTGTGCCTGGTCGGAATGATTGAGCGATTTGCCGAACGCCCGCTGGTGGGAGCAGCCATCTCGGTCGGGTACACGATACTGGCGGTGCTCATGCTCCTGGTGGGCTTCTTCACGTCCCGTCGCCTTTCCCGCACGAGCGAGGGTTTGGGGGTTTTCTGTTCCGCCGTGGCCGGTGGGGTCGTCGGCGCAATGCTGCTGCTGCTGGCGCTCATCGTCCATACCTTCGGTATTGGCGAGGTTTTCATCTTCGCGACCTTCCGCCTGGTCCGGGTTCTGCTGGTTGATCCGGATTACCAGGACCACTTGAATGTTCTCCAGATGAGCGTGCCAGTGCTCAGTGGCCTGCTGTTTGGCCTCATCGGTGGGACCCTGTCGGTCATCCCGTCACAGTGGCGGCGCGTCGTCGTGAGTGCGCTGACCATCACCACGCTGACTGGCCTGCTCCAACAAGAACTGGCGCTGTTGCTCCCCGACGCTCTGCGCCGGTGGTTCTTCACCCGCGAAGGGCTGACCTATCTCGGTGCCATGGTCATCATGGTCATCGCTGGCGGAATTATCTGGGCCCGTTCTTCCTCCCGCTGGTTCCAGGCTGGCACCCCCGCGCCAGCACCAGACACCACCCCCGGTCGCTCCTGGCGCTGGTGGGCCGGGGTCGTGCTCCTGGTCGTCCTGCTGCTGTCCTTCCCGCTCTGGTCCAAGCCGTCGCTGAGCAACGCCGCCAACCGCGTTGGGTACTACCTGGCGATGGGGTTGGGGCTGAACATGGTGGTGGGTCTGGCCGGCATGCTCGACCTGGGGTTCGTCGCGTTCTATGCCATCGGAGCCTATACGATGGCAATACTGACCTCGCCCGACGTTGGAAGCTCCCTCTTCCACACCTCTCACGGCGAAGGGTTGCTCAACTTCTGGCAGGCGCTCCCCTTTTCGGTGCTCGCGGCGGTCATCGGGGGGCGCTCCTGGCGCTGCCCATCTTGAAGATGCGCGGCGACTATCTGGCAATTGCGACCCTGGGCTTCGGGGAAATTATCCGTATCGTGGTTGGTTCGGACGCGCTCAAGCCCATCACCTATGGGTCCCAGGGTATCCGCAACATTGACCGCCCCGAAGTGACCCACGCCGTGATTACCATCCTGAACTGGTTTGGCGTTGACCATATAGACCACTTCTTCACCGTTGTCGGAGAAAGCCGCCAATACCTTTATGTCGTCATCGAAAACCGCCTGGTCATTGACGATTCGCAGAAGTTCTACTACCTCATCCTGGCGACCTGCGTGTTTGCGTGGGTCATTGCCAGCCGCCTGAAATATTCGCGGCTCGGTCGGGCATGGATGGCTATTCGAGAGGATGAAGACGTTGCCCAGGCCATGGGCATCAACCGCGTCAATGCCAAGCTGTGGGCTTTTGTGCTCGGTGCGTTCCTGGGGGGCTTGAGCGGCGGGGTGGCCTCGTCCTATATCCAGTCGGTCGTTGCCCGCGGCCTCGACCTGTGGATTTCGATTAACGTGCTCTGCCTGATTATTGTTGGCGGGATGGGCAGTTTGCCCGGCGTGCTGGTCGGATCACTGGCGATGATCGGGTTGCCCGAACTCCTGCGCGGGTTCGATGAATACCGGATGCTGATTTATGGCGCGGTGCTGGTGGCGATGATGCTCTACCGCCCGCAGGGTCTCTGGCCGGACACGGCGGGGTCCCACCGGGTCCCGCCCACCAGAGAAGCCCCGCCCGGCCCTGCCCCCGGTTCGGAAGCTCCCGGCGAACCAGGGGAGCAGGGTAGTGTGCCACCGGGGGAGCCAGAACAACCATGAATACGGCGATGAATACCGCTACGGCTGCCAATAATCATAAGGAAGAAATTCTGGTGGCTCAGAAAGTGACCAAACGGTTTGGCGGGTTGGTCGCTATCCGTCAATTGCATCTGACGGTCCGCAACCGGACGATCCACAGCGTTATCGGGCCAAATGGCGCGGGCAAAACGAGCTTTTTCAACTGCATCACCGGCTTCTATACCCCGGAAGAAGGGCGTATTCTCTTTCTCAACGAACCCATCCAGGGGTTGCGGCCAGACCAGATTTCCAGGGCCGGCATTGCCCGCACCTACCAGAACATTCGCCTGTTTGAGAACCTGACGGTGCGAGAAAACGTGATCATCGGGATGCACGGGCATCTGCGCACCAACCTGCTCGATGCACTCTTGCACACCGCTCGCTACCACCGCGAGGAGCGCGAATCCAGAGCAGAAGCCCGCCGCCTGCTCGCGTTCGTCGGCCTGGAGGGGCGAGAGACCACCCTTGCCCGAAACCTGCCCTATGGCGACCAGCGTCGGCTGGAGGTTGCCAGAGCGCTGGCGCTGCGCCCGCGCCTGCTGCTGCTCGATGAACCCACCGCCGGGATGAACCCGCGTGAGACCGACGCGATGACCCGCCTGATCTATCGCCTGCGTGACGAACTTGAGATGACCATCCTGCTCATTGAACATGATATGAAGGTGGTCATGAACATTTCTGATATCGTGACGGTGCTGGATTTTGGAGAAAAAATTGCCGAAGGAAGCCCCGACGATATCCGCTCCGACCCGCGGGTCATCGAAGCCTACCTGGGGAGCGGTGCAGTGGCCGCCGGGACCGCCACCAGCAGAAACGGACGATGCGAACCATGCTCATCCTGAACGATGTTCATACCTTCTATGGGCACATCCACGCGCTGAAGGGCGTTTCGCTGACGGTCAACGAGGGCGAAATCGTGACCCTGATTGGTTCCAACGGGGCCGGGAAAACGACCACCCTGAACACCATCAGCGGCCTGAACCGGCTGCGGAAGGGGGCGATTTTCTTCGATGGGCAGCGCATTGACCACCTGCCACCCCACCAGATTGCTCGGCTCGGCGTTTCGCAGGCTCCCGAAGGGCGAAAGATTTTCGGGCGAATGAGCGTGCTGGAGAACCTGGAGATGGGGGCATTCAACCGCCGGGACAAAGACGGTATCCGACGCGACCGCGAACACGTGCTGGCGCTCTTCCCCCGCCTGCGTGAGCGGTTGCACCCGCCGGGGGATACGCTCTCTGGCGGCGAACAGCAAATGCTGGCAATCGGGCGGGCGCTCATGAGCCGTCCCCGTATTCTGCTGCTCGATGAACCTTCGATGGGGCTGGCTCCCATCCTGGTGGGCCAGATTTTCGAGATTATCCAGGATATCAACCGCGAGGGAACCACTATCCTGCTCGTGGAGCAGAACGCCCAGATGGCCCTTTCCATCGCCACCCGTGGCTACGTGCTCGAAACGGGGATGATGGTGCTGGAGGGGCCGGCCAGCGATCTGCTCACCAACCCCCAGGTCCGCGAAGCCTACCTGGGAGGGTGAGCACGGCGGCGGCGTTTCGTTCAGGCAGGGGTCGCCACCACCACACGGTTCCGCCCGGAGGCTTTGGCCGCTACGAGCGTCCATTGCTTTTTTCCTTCTCTCCGTTTTCCATGAGCACGAGTTGGCGGGCAACTTCTTCGACCGCCACCCGCTGTTTGCGGTAAAAATCCGATTCGCTCATTGCCAGGCGGCTGGCGATATCACGGATGCGCTTTCCCTGCAAAAACCGCAGTTCCAGGATGTTGTAGAGTATCCATTCCTGGGCCGATGGGTCAAGCTGTTCGTCGGGGCGCAGATTGTTGATGGCCTGGCGCAGCACTGCCTGGAGTGCCCGTGTGGGGCTTCCGCCTTCTTCCTCAATCAGGCGGCGGACCATGCGCAATTCCAGGAGCGGGCTGTCTGAGAGCTTCGGCCCTCCCCAGTAGTGCGTCAGCGCGTCCTTGACTAACCGGGGAAACTGCGGGTCCAGGGAGATATCGGTGCTGAGCGTGTCCAGCGAGGCAGAAGTTGCCTGGTCCAGCCGCGTCGTCAGGTGTTGGAGCGACTGCACGCCGGGGTCGAGGCTGCGCAGCGTTTCGAAGATACGCTGCTGCATATGGACCGTCGTCAGCGCCAGTTCCATATGGTGCGCAATCACGTCAATCAGGTGGCGGGATTCGGGGGGAACGGGTTCCTG
Source organism: Chloroflexaceae bacterium (assembly GCA_012032475.1). Classification (GTDB taxonomy): domain Bacteria; phylum Chloroflexota; class Chloroflexia; order Chloroflexales; family Chloroflexaceae; genus JAAUSY01. Next base: position 25,780 of record JAAUSY010000031.1, on the reverse strand, counting down.
GCAATTCCCCCTGGTGTCCGAAGAACGAGCAACGCCGAGCGCCCCCAGGAAAAGGCCGTCCGGGCTGCGCAACGGCAGCAACCAGAAGCAGTTGCGCGGCAGCGCCCCGGTATGGGGGGGAACAGCGGGGGAGGAGGTGGTTTCGCGGTCGAGTTGCTGCATGAGGTCACTCAAGGGGTGTTCGGCAACAAACTGCTTGATACGATGCCGCGACCCGCACAGCACCTTTACGGTATATCCCTCGCGGCCCGGCCCGACGACAAATCCCGTATCCGTGTGCAAAGCCCCGCAGACGGCTATCAGGGTGTTTTCGAGCAGCTGGCGCAGGTCGGTTCCGGTGAAGATATTGCGTGGCAGGTTGCGCAAATAATCAATCTCCTCCTGATCCTGCATATAGACCAGGGCATCCAGGTAGGGGCGGGTGCGGCTGATAAAGATAGGCATCATCACCGTCATAATCATCACCGCAAAGGTGATGAGCGTATCGCCGGGCAGGCCAAGCAGGGTATCGAGCCAGGGCACCAGTTGGAAGCAGAGAATAATCGTTACCCCGACGACCGGGCCATACAGCCCCCACCGAATGAAGTCTTGCTTGATCAGGCGGTCGGGCAGGAAAACCCCCTGGAACCCGACACTGTAGGTCATAACTGTGACCATGGCGATAACCGACAGGTTGACCAGTGACAGCGAGATGAGCGAGATATCTTGAGAAAAGAGCAGGTTTCCCCCGGCTACCACGAGGTAGGGGAAGACGCCCAGACCAGGGCCAAGAAACGCGTTTCTCAGGTAGGTCAGACGCCGCCGCAGGGTGGGGGTCAGCGCGTTCTGACGCGCCCGCGTGATAGCCTGGAAGGTAATCAGCAGGCTCCCGAAGAAGAAGGCCGTATAGCCCCAGAAGAGTGGCCCGGCCTGGAATTGCGCAAGAATGTTCCGCGAAACTCCTCCCTGTACCACCAGGTTCGTTGAGGTTGCGAGCCAGAAGAATATGGCACTCCCGCTGTAGCACCCCATCACCAACCAGCGCCGCTGCTGGCGCTGGCCGTTGCCCCGGCTGGCTCTGAGGAGTGCCATAGACAGGTGGATGTAGGCCGCGGGGACGAGCGAGATACCAAGCCACTGGAGACGAAGCAAGAACTGGATGGTTTCCGGGCGCTCGGCGCGTCCAATCAGGACATCGCCGCCATAGACAATCGTCACGTTGAGCAGGAGCACACAGATGGCTCTGGCAGTATCGTTTCGCCAGTTGTGCAGGGCAATATAGGCGAAGAGCGAGAATGAGACAATGAGAACCGTTGCAATAAGTAGTTCGTTTATCTGAAGCAATCCATGGGTTATCATACGGGGATTATACCATGGCCGTTGTTCGCCGTTATCTCTTGCCCGACTCCCCCCGGCCCCATTGACAAGGTTTCCGTTTCTGTTATTATAACGATACATCTGGCACCAGGTACGCGTTCACTCGCCTGGAGGGACTATCGCGTTTTGAATCATCTTGAAACGTTTCAAGTGGTTGTGAATGCTCGTCTTGCGTTGCTCGCCACGGGTGTCGTGTCGGTGTCGTTGGCGTCGTCGTTGCCGTTGAGTTGAATAGCCCGGAGCTTGAGAACCATGAGTAAACCCCACCAGCGGGGGCGCAGGTCAGCCCCCCAAAAAACGACTCCTTCTCCTTCCCATACGCCCCAGCGCGGACGAACCGTTGCCCAGGGTCGGTCTCGGTCGCTCGGCTCTTTCTACTGGATTGTCGGGTTGGTTATTCTGGTCGGTTTGGCGCTGATGGTTGCGTATGTGCTGCGCACCGCTGCCTCAGCCAACGAAGACCAGGTGCGGCGCATCGTCGAAGAAACCATTCTGGCAGAGGCTTCCACCAATTTGCCCGGTCAGAGTACCGACGGTATTCCTACTGGGACTACCTCCGACGGATTCTCCTACAAGGGAGACCCGAACGCGCCGGTCACGGTTCTGGAATACTCCGACTTCCAGTGCCCGGCCTGCGCTGCTTTTGTGCAGCACCCGATGTACACCCGGCTGGTCTCCGATTATGTGAAAACCGGGTTGGTACAGGTTGTCTTCCACGATTTTCCCCTCAGAATGCACCCGAATGCTCCGATAGCTGCGATGGCCTCGCGTTGTGCTGGCGAGCAGGGCAAGTTCTGGGATATGCACGATACGCTCTTCCAGAAGCAGGAAGAATGGGCCAGCAATGCTACGGTTGCCCACTTTGCTGAGCTTGCCAGCACGGTGGGAGTGTCCCGCGAGCCATTTGTGGCGTGCCTGGAAAGTGGTCGTTACCAGCAGCAGATTGCCGATGCCTACCAGTCCAGTGTGGACGCAGGGGTGGGCGGTACGCCGATGTTCAGGGTAGATAGTGGCGAAGTTATCGGGTCGGGCGAACTCTTTCCGGCGATCAATGCAGCCCTGGAGGCAAAGGGACTGAGATAAGCGGAGCGAGCGGCAGGCGCAGCAAGCTCGGCAAGAAAGGCACAACCTGATGGATACCAACCGTTCCCTTCTCCCGCGGATGGGGATTGTTCTGCTTGCGTTGTTCGGGCTGTTTGATTCCCTCTATCTCTCGCTGAGCACGCTGCGTCCTGAAGACCCGATGTACTGCCCGGTGGGAGGGAGTTGCACCGCGGTGCAGGATAGTCCCTGGAGCCGGCTCCCCCCCGGAGAAGGGGGCCTACCAGTTGCCTTTATCGGGGTTGGGGGGTATCTAGTGCTCTTTCTGTTGGGGATGATCATGCTCCAGACCGACATGGTAGGAGGGCGTCTGTCCCTCCCGCCTACCCTCCTGGTGGTCTCATCAGCGGGGGCGCTGTTTTCGCTCTACCTGATTGCCATCCAGGTTTTTGTCATTCACTCCATCTGCTTCTGGTGCGCTCTGTCGGCCCTCTTTCAATGGAGCATCTGGGGGTTGACCCTGTTCGATTGGAGTGTGTGGCGCAGAGTCCAGCGTAATGAATGAATGAGTGACGCGTGACGAGTGACCAGGGCGTTTATGGGGCGGCAGAACTGTGCCCAGGGTAAAAGGAAAAGGTACGATGTGATACGAACGAAAGGAGCGCGTTCCCAACCTATGGCGAGCACCGACAGCCCCCTCAAAGAGTTCGTGACGACCTTCATTGCCGACATTGCCGCCTGGTTGCTCCAGGCGGAGGTGCAGCAGGTCGAGGCGCGCCCCGAAGAACTGCGCCTCCTGCCCGACCCGGTCGCGGCCGACCAGGTGTTCTTCGTCACCCTGCGCCGCGAACGTCAGGTACTGCTGCACATTGAGTTTCAGGGACGCAGGAGCCGCCGCCCCATGCGGCTGCGCATGCTCGACTACATGACCCGCACGGCGCTGCGCTACCCAGGAGTGGAGGTGCTGCACGTGGTCATCTACGTGGGCCAGGGAGCCGGCAGCGACGACGATGGGGTGCACCAGTTGCCCAGTGCGGATGGCGGGGTGGCGCTCCAGTGGCGCTACCGCGTGCTCCACCTGTGGCGCATGGCAGCGGAGGACGTGCTGGAATGGGGGGTTCCGGCGCTGCTGCCGCTGGTGGGGCAGATGGACATCCGCGACCCGGCCACGCTGGTGCCGGAGGTGCTCCGCCGCATCCAGGCGGTGGAGGAGGTGGAGACGCAGCAGCGGTTGCTGGTGGCGCTGGCGTCATTGACGGAAGACAAGGAGGTGTTGACGATGATAGAGCGATTCATCGAAGAGGAAGGGTTGTTGCTCGACACGCCGTTCTTGCAGAAGCTGCGGGCTGAGGGGCGCAAAGAGGGGTGGGAGCAGGGGCGCGAAGAGGGGTGGGAGAAAGGAACCCGGAAGGGGCGCGAAGAGGGGCGCGAAGAGGAATGCCGCCGCATGGTGGAGCGGACAATCCACCTGCGCTTTGGGAACGGCACCCTCGACCTGGCGGCCCGGCTCCAGCCTCTCAGCCTGAGCGAGCTTGAGCAGGTGTTTGAGGCGGCGCTCACCGCGTCCTCCCTGGCGGCGTTTCTCGCGCACCTGCCGGCCCCGGCCCGGAATGGCAGCGGTGGGAGCCAGCCAGAATTGGACGGTGTCAGCAATACGTGACGAGCGGTTGCCCCCGGTCTGAGAGGTTGTCAGCAGTTCGGCAGGTATCAGTAGGGTAGCAAGTTGCACGCAAGGTAAAAAATATGAGGAGGAGGAGTTGCATGGACTATCGGGTTGCGGTTTTGCCAGGTGATGGCATCGGCCCGGAGGTGGTGCAGGAGGGGTTGAAGGTTCTGAGGGCAGTGGGAGAACGCTTTGGGCACACATTTGCCACCACCGAGGGCTTGATTGGTGGCATTGCCATTGATGCGACCGGCACGGCGTTGCCCGATGCGACGTTGGCGCTGTGCCACGACAGCCACGCCGTACTACTCGGTGCGGTGGGCGGCCCGAAGTGGGACGACCCCAACGCGAAGGTGCGACCAGAGCAGGGGCTTCTGGGCATTCGCAAGGCACTGGGGTTGTTTGCCAACCTGCGCCCGGTGACAGTTCACCCACTCCTGCTGCCTTCGTCCCCGCTGAAGGCTGAGCGGTTGGAGGGGGTAGACCTGGTGGTGGTGCGAGAACTGACCGGGGGTATCTACTTCGGGGAGAAACGGCGAGAACACGACCAGCACGGCGAATGGGCCAGCGACCTGTGCCTCTACACCCAGGCCGAGGTGGAGCGGATTGTCCGCGTGGCGGCGAAGCTGGCGCAGGGGCGGCGCGGCAAGCTCACCCTCGTGGACAAGGCGAATGTCCTGGAGACCAGCCGTCTGTGGCGGAGCATCACCACGCGCCTGGTGCAGGAGGAGTTTCCGGACCTTCGGTTTGACGTCATGCTGGTAGATGCCTGTGCCATGCACCTGATACGGCGTCCTGCCGACTTCGACGTAATCGTGACCGAAAACATGTTTGGGGATATTCTAACTGACGAAGCCTCAATGCTGGCAGGTTCCATGGGAATGTTGCCAAGTGCTTCGCTTGGGGCCGAGATGTCCAGCAAAGCTGCCCGAATAGGCCTGTACGAACCTATCCACGGCAGCGCCCCGGATATTGCCGGACAGGGTAAGGCCAACCCGCTGGCAACTATCTTGAGTGTGGCAATGATGTTGCGCCATTCTCTGGGGTTGGAGCAGGAGTCCCGGTCGGTTGAAACCGCCGTGCAGGCCACCCTGGAGGGAGGCATCGTGACGGGGGATATTGCCCGGCCTGACCAGGTAGCCGCCACAACAGCCCAGGTGGGAGATGCGGTCGCGGCGCGGGTGTGAGTGATCATACAGAACAGGCTTTGGTTCCAGGAGTTACCAGATGAGTGTTGTGATAACCGATGAGATACTCCAGACGATGCACCTCTCTTCCCAGGAGTTTTGCCAGGAAATGGCTCTTCTGTTTTATCAACAGAAACGGCTAACGCTGGCTCAGGCCAGTGCCTTTGCGGGGATGGACCGTCTCTCATTCCAGCAAATGCTTTCTCATCGTCAAATCCCTATCCATTATGATGAGGAGGACTTGCTCACCGATCTGGCAACCCTCAAGAAGCTCAATCTTGCATGATCACGATTAGCGATAGTTCACCAGTCATTCAAAAGATACTCAACGGATCGTACAACTTCGGAGAAACTTACATGCTGGCGAAGCTGAGGCTATCGCCAGATTCTCCAAATTGTGAACGAATAGGCGTTCATCTGGTCGTGGTATAATCACGCTACGGATAAAGAAAAGAATGGTTGATACGACGCAAGCAAAGCAAGAAGGGACCGCCGCCTGATCATGATGGCGTATCCTCGTAACTTCCGCTCCTTGACCAGCATATTCATTTCTCTGGCGGCGCTGGTTGCGCTGGCTCTGCTCCTGACCGCGTGCGATATTCCCTTTCTGGGGAGGGGAGCAGAAGACCGGTCAGGGGAGGAGACCCCCGCTCCGTCCGCGCCTGCCGCTTCGCCCATCGCCGCCAGCGGCGAGATAACCGGGACGCGTACGACGGCGGAGGATGAGCCAGAACCAACCGTTATGCTTTCCCCATCACCGGAAACTTCCATTACCCCTGCGTCAGAAGCCTCCCCGCTGCCTGCTTCCACTCCTGCTCCCACCCGGACCCTTTCCACAACTTCTCTGTCGGGTACGTTGTCCACTCCCGCGCCTGCCGACCTGGCGGGGCAAACCCTCGTCGTCGGGAGCTACCCGGCCTACCCCCCGATGGAGTACGTGGATAGCGAAACGAAGCGCATAGTCGGGTTCGACCTTGACCTGATGTACGAAATCGGGGCGCTGCTGAATGCCACGGTCGAGTTCCGGTCTTCTCGCGATTTTGACCGCATTCTGGAGGAATTGAACCAGGGGGAATTCGACCTGGTGGTCTCCGGGGTGGCGGTGACCACCGAGCGAATGCAGGTCGTTGACTTCTCTCGTCCCTACCTGGAGGTGGGGCAGGTGGTGGTTGTTTCGGCGGAGCAACCGGGCATCGCCGGTGTGGCAGACCTGCCCAGCGCCCGGCTGGTCGGGGTGCAGCAGGGAACCATTGGCGAAGAGGTGGCGCAGCAGGCCGGGCTGGATGCAACCAGGATTCAGCGATATGAGACGGTAGACCTGGCCTTCAATGCCCTGGTCTCCGGTGGGGTGGAGGCCGTGGTGGCCGATGGGCCGGTGGCGGCCTGGTATGTCAGCCAGCACCGCGACCTGATCCGGATAGCTGGAGAACCGTTCCGGACGGCCCAATATGCCATTGCGCTCCAGCAGGGCAATACCGCGTTGAAAGACGCGGTGGATAGAGCGATCCAGGAGTTGGAGGCCAACGGGACGTTGCCGCAACTTCTGGCAAGGTGGCAGTTGACCGAAGTTGCCACCATTCCGTAGCCTGGCACCAGGGTGATGACGATGACCTTCACCCGGAGCACGATGCTCCCGCTCTGGAGCAACCCGTCATTCGTCACTCATCACAGGTCACTGGTAGGAACATCTGAACAAAGGTAAGGAGGAGCAGGTATGGCACGGATTGATCTTCCCGACCCGGTCGTTTCACAGCGGGGAACAGGACGGAGCGGGTTGGAGTTTGAGATTGTGGGCACCACGCTCCAGGCGGTGGTTATCGCGCTGCCCGACGGCAAGCAGGTTTTCTCGGAACGGGGCGGGATGAGCTGGATGAGCGGGAATATCCAGATGGAGACGAACGCCGAAGGTGGCCTGGGCGGCATCTTCAAGCGCGTTCTTTCGGGCGAATCCATCTTTATGGCGACGTTCACCGCACGCAGCGGCGACGGGATCATCGGCTTTTCTGCCGAGTTCCCTGGCCGGGTGGTTCCCCTGGACCTGGAAGCCGGGCAGCAGATTATCTGCCAGAAGGACGCGTTTATGTGCGCCGAACGCACCGTTGACCTTGATATCCACTTTCAGAAGAGACTGGGAGCCGGGTTCTTCGGGGGGGAGGGCTTTATCATGCAGCGGTTGACGGGGCCGGGCCTGGCGTTTATGGAACTGGATGGTGAGATTATGGAATATACGCTCGACCCCGGCGAGGTGCTCAAGGTAGACACCGGCCATGTCGCCATGTACGAACCAACGGTAGACTTCAACATTGAACTGGTGAAGGGCTTCAAGAACCTGCTGTTTGGCGGCGAGGGGTTGTTCCTGGCGACACTGCGGGGGCCGGGGCGGGTGTGGCTCCAGACGATGCCGGCCATCAACCTGGCAAAGAAGCTGTCCCAGTATATGCCTACGGTCGGCGGTGGTGGGGGCGGCAGCAGCGGCGGGTTGAACCTGGGAGGCATTTTCGGGGGCGATTAGCGCATGTTGTGTGGAGCTATCCCCAATATTTTTGCGTCGGGATAATACCGCGGCAGGCAGGTATGGATAATGGATCGAAGAGATGAGGATAGAAGAGAAAGAGAAGGGAGCGGTCATGCCTGATCATCCGGGGTGCCCTGACCCCCTTGCTCCTCCGGCCATCCTGCATGGCCTGGGAACAACGGCGCTGCCGCGCAGTGTCCGGTGCTACCCGCAGGTCGGGTCAACGATGGATGTAGCGCGTGAGCATCTTCAGGATGCGCCCCCCGATGTGCTGCCGATGCTGGTGCTGGCAGATGAGCAGACCGACGGGCGGGGACGGATGCAGCGGCCCTGGTGGGATGCGCGGGGGAAGAATCTGCTCTTCTCGCTGGCGATGCGCCCATTGTGGCTCCGGCCGGCGCAGGCCCCCGCACTCGTCTGGATGGCGGGGGTTGCCCTGTGTGAGGGCATTGCCGAAACCACGGGTCTCTGGCCCCGGCTCAAATGGCCGAACGACGTCCTGCTGGATGAAAAGAAGGTCGCGGGATTGCTGCTGGAATCGGGCAGCAGCGAGCACGCGGTCACCTGGGCGGTGCTTGGCTGCGGGCTGAATGTCAACGCCGGGCCTCCCCCTGATATCCTGCTGCGCTCCCCGTCCACCTGCCTGGCGGATATCCTGGGGTGTCCGGTGCTGCGGCTGCCGCTGGTGCGCTCGCTGCTCGTCCGGCTCGACACCTGGTATACCCGCCTTCAGAACGGGGAACACGCCCGTCTTTTCGGGGCGTGGCGGGCCCTGCTGGCAACCCTGGGGCAGGAGGTCCAGGTCGAAACGGCGACCGGTGTGGTGGCAGGTTGCGCCGAAGATGTCGAACCATCCGGGGCGCTGCGTTTGCGTGACGCGGCGGGGGCTACCCACCTCATCACCGCGGGGGATGTCTTCCTGGTGTGAAACAGATTGCCATTGCGGCCCTGCTGGTTGCGGTGGGCAATATCGCCAGCCGGGTGCTGGGGCTTGGGCGGATGTCGGTCATCGCCTATTTCTTTGGCACCTCCCCCGGTGCCGACGCCTATACCGCAGCGTTTACCATCCCCGTCACGCTCTACGACCTGCTGATTAACGGGGCCATCAGCGCCGCGCTGGTGCCGGTGTTCAGCGAATATGCCGAGGAAGACGAGCGCGAGTTCTGGCACATCGTCTCCGGGGTCATCAACATTGCCCTGCTGGCCCTAGCGCTACTGATTGCCCTGATGATGTGGCAGGCTCCGCTGGCTATCCGTCTGCTGGTGCAGTCATCGCGCCCGGAACTTCACCCGCTGACCGTGCTGCTGGTGCGCATGATGCTGCCGGCCGTCTTTTCATGGGCTTTCCGGGTTGCTCACGGCGGTGCTCTATGCCAGACGAACGTTCCTGCTCCCGGCCTTTGCCGCGGCGATGTTCAACGCCGGTATCATTCTGGGGGCAGTGCTCTTCCACGAGCAGCTCGACGTCGCGAGCCTGGCGGTGGGGATGGTGATAGGGGCGGCGGGGCAGGTGCTCCTGCAACTGCCGGGGTTGCGGGGAATGCGCTACCGACCTGCGCTCAGCCTGAGCCACCCGGTGGTGCGGCGGGTGCTGCGGCTCTATGCGCCGGTGGCAATGGGCATCAGCTTTTCTATCGTCGGGACGCTGATTGACCGCTGGCTGGCGTCCGGGTTTCCGTCGGCGCTCTCAACGATGCTCTACGCGACCACCCTCATCCAGTTCCCGCTTGGCCTGGTTGCGTCGGCGGTGTCGCTGGCGGTGCTGCCCACGCTCTCGCGCATGGATGCCACCGCCGACCACGAGCCATTCCGCCAGACGTTCGGGATGGGCTTCAAAGTGGTGCTGTTGCTGGTTGTCCCGGCCATGGCGGGGCTGGCAGCACTGCACCACCCCGTGGTGTCGCTGCTGTTCGAGCAGGGGGAGTTTCAGGCCAGCGACACCGCAACGACTGCCACGGCCCTGCTGGTCTATCTGCCGAGCCTGCCCGCCGCTGCCATTGACCAGGTGCTCATCTATACCTTCTATGCCCGCAAGAACACCCTCACTCCGAACCTCGTGCAGGGAGCCGCCATTCTCATCTATCTCGCCACGGCGTTGCTGCTGCTGCGTTTCACCTCCCTGGGCTTTCTGGCGCTGGTGGCTGGAAACTCGGCCCAGTGGATTGGGCACGCGCTCCTGATGTGGTGGTTGCTGCACCGCGTGCTGCCGCTCCACGGGTTGCGCCTGGGGGAGGCGCTTGGGAAGGCGGTTGCGGCCAGTGCAGTGATGGCGCTGGTCGTCTTCTGGCTTTCTCACCGCATCGAGGTATGGGCCAGCGGGATGACGCTTCTGCCACTGCCGCTGCTCCAGATTGGCGCGGCGGGTGGGGTGGGGGTGCTGCTCTATGCGGGACTGTGTGTGCTGCTGCGGGTCGAGGCGCTCGGCTTCTTTGTGGAGGCAGTGGTTCGGCGCGTGCGGCGGGGGAGGAGGAGCAAGTGACCCGGAAATAGCTCATACCAGTTCCATCACCCCGCCATAACCCACCCTTCATGTTCCTTTCATTCCATTCTCTGCCGGTGCCTCGTACAATAGGGGCAGATGCAGGAAGAACCAGCGATGGGAAATGAAAACAAGACCGAATGAAATGAAAGGAGACGAAACCATGATGGATATGACAACGAACTACCAGGCGCTCGCCCAGGCGATTGTTCTGACAGCGATGGAAGATGCCCAGGGCGACGGACCGGAGGCGTTGATGGCAAGCCAGTGGCTTGAGCATGTTGATTTCGAACTGGTTGGCCTGGCGCAGGTTCAAGTTGGGGAATCGCTCACGCAGGCGGGCAACGACGATTTCTAATGGGACGAAACGCGAAACGTGAAATACCATTGTTCTTTGAAATGAAAGAAAAGCTGATTGATATTGATATGGATACCGAGACCACGAACACCCCGCGCCCCACCCGTTACAAACCGGTCATCATAATTATTGGTGAGGCGAAAGGAAAGCAACTTTGGTGGGGGCGGGCGGTTCGTGGCACCGGTTCTGAGCGACCGGTCGCTCGGCAGAAAACCTGAAAGACCTGTCATCTTCTGTTCATCCCGGTCCAATTGGTTTCTCACCAGTTGGGCGTATACTGAAAGCAGCAATCAAACCAACCTCCTTCCTCCTGATATTCCTTACCTACATCCTTTCTCCATCGAGGCTCCTGGTGAAACCGCCAGGAGCCTGTTATTTCTTGCGGGCGGGGAGTCGCGTGGCGCGTTCGGTCAAAATCGTCGCCCCTATCCGGGGGTCAACCACCGATAGCATAGATAGGTCGGTCCCACTTGAAACTCTCCAGAAAAGGTGTACAATGCGCATAGCAATTCTTTTGCTTCCCACTCAAACGACCCCGTCATATCGTAGGTCTTGAAGTTAATCAGAGAATGAAAGAAACAGGAGGGTAACCATTCCTATGCGACGGAACTTTTTTCTGCTGCTACCGGTGCTCCTGCTGCTCGCCATGGTCGCCATCCCGCAGCCATCGCAGGCCCAGGACCGGCGTTGTTTTGAAGCAACCGGCTATTGTATTGAAGGAGCCATTCGCCAGTATTGGGAGCGCAACGGCGGTCTCACGGTTTTTGGCTACCCCATCACCGAACTGGCAACCGAAACGGTTGAGGGTTGGACGGGTCCGGTGCAGTGGTTCGAGCGCGACCGCCTGGAAGACCACGGGACCCAGGGGGTGATGGCGGGCCGCCTGGGGGTTCGCGTCCTTGAGCTTCAGGGGACCAACTGGTGGGATTTCCCGCGGGCCGATGAATCGCAGTCCCGTGCCGACGGGTGTGCCTATTACTCCGAAACCGGCCACAGCCTGTGCGAACCCTTCAAGAGCTACTGGGAGCGCAACGGTGGCCTGGAGCGGTTTGGCTACCCCATCAGTGAGCCACACGAACGAACCATTGATGGATGGACTGGAACTGTGCAATACTTCGAGCGCCGCCGCATGGAACACCACACCGACCTGGCCGGTACAGACTACGAGGTGCTCCTGGGGTTGCTCGGAAGAGATGTCATCGAGGCCGGGGGCCGGTGCCAACCGGTGATAGAAGAATTGCAGAGTGCCTACGAACGCACCGAATTTGCCGGCGAGATGGGATGTTCTGGAGCGGTGTATCGAGACCTCACCGCGGCCATTCAGAACCTTGAGAACGGGTTGATGATCTGGGTCCAATACAGCGAAAACGAGGGCGACCAGAAAATCTACGCCATCTGGAGCTATGGGCAGTACAAGAGCGCCACGGATACCTGGAAGGCAGGCGACCGCGAGACCCCGGACTTCGAAGCTCCACCGGACAAGTTCCTCCCGCGGCGCGGTTCGGGCGCGTCTGGGAAAACAACCCCGAAATCCGCCAAGGGCTTGGGTATGCGGTTGAGCGCAACGAACGCGCCGAAACCGCCACGGTCCAGGTGTTCGAGCAGGGCCGGTTCATCTGGCTCAAGGGCAGCGATATAGTCTACGTCCTGGGACCCAACGAATGGCAAGGAAAAATAATCACAAGGCAACCATAACATGAACTGGTCATACCGTCTGACACGCATCGCCGGGATTGACGTGAATATCCACATCACGTTCTATCTGATCGTCATTCTCGGCGCGCTCCAATGGGGGTTGAGCAACGGGTTGGCAGGCGCACTTTTTGGCGCAACGCTCATCGTCTTTCTCTTCGCCTGCGTGGTGCTCCACGAACTGGGGCACAGCATCGTTGCCCGCTATTTCGGTATTCAGGTCCGCGAAATTATCCTGTTGCCCCTCGGTGGACTGGCCCTGATGGAGCGGCAGCCAGAAAAGCCGCTGCACGAACTGCTGATTGCCGCAGCCGGGCCGCTCGTCAATGTCATCATCGCGGCGGTGCTCATCCCCGTAGTGGGGGCAACGGCGGACCTGACGGTCTTGAACGAACGGGGGATGGTGCCGGGCGTGACCCACACCCCCTCGTTCACCATTCTCCTCATCTGGTTGGTCGAGGCCAACATCACCCTGGTGCTGTTCAACCTCATACCGGCCTTCCCGCTCGATGGCGGGCGCATCTTGCGGGCGCTCCTGGCAATGTTTGTGGGCTACCCGCGGGCCACCCGTCTGGCAACCATCATCGGGCAATCGCTGGCGATCTTCATCGGGGTGTTCGGGGTGCTGAGCGGCAACTTTATCCTCGCCCTGGTCGCGGTCTTCATCTTCTTCGGGGCCAGCCAGGAAGGGCGCGAGGGCAAAGCCCGCACGGTCCTGCATACCCGCTGCGTGGGCGACGCCTACAACAAACACGTGCTGACCCTCACGATTGGCGACCGCCTGAACAAAGTCATTGACTACATCCTGACCAGTTCGCAGCGGGACTTCGGGGTGATGCAGGGGCAAAACCTGCTCGGTATTGTCACCCGCGACGAAGTGCTCCAGGCACTCAGCACCTCGTCTTCCCCCGATATCTACGCGCCCGATGTCTATGTCCAGCTCGTCATGCGGCGCGATGTGACCAGGGTGAATGCGACCACGCCGCTGGACGAAGTGCGTCAGTTGATGCTGGAGAAGCACCAGCGCGTCGTGGCCGTCTACGACGGCGAAACCTACCTGGGACTGGTGAGCCTGGAGGATATTCAAGAAGCGTTCGTCGTGCTGTCATTCCTCGAACGCTACCACGAGTCGCGGGAGAAACCCACCACCACGGGAGGAGCGACCCCGACAACCAGCGGGTAAATGCGGACGCACCGGCACCGATGTGAGCGATGCGGACGGTGCAAGGGACGCGGCGGGTCTGATGTCCCATCGGCCCCGTCGCGTCTCACCGCCGCTATACAAAATCCCCCCTTCGTGGTAGAATATCGCAGATTTCATCTTTCCTATCTATTGATTATGCGATTGATTATCTGACGAGCACCTGACGAGCACGCGCTCGATGGTCACCGGGTCCTGAAATCGCTATCGGTTGTGTGAACCAGGCCGTCGCTACTATCCAGTCTCATGACAGGAGCACATGCGTATGAAAGATATCTTCCTTGGGATTGATATTGGCTCAACCACCGTGAAAGTGGTCGTGGTGGACCGGGCAAAGAGCCTGCTCGATCATCGCTACATCCGGTCCGAAGGTCGTCCTCGCCCCACCCTGCTGCGGGCCGTGCAGGACCTCCAGCCCACCCTGGAGGGGGCCACCATCGCTGGCGTGGGATTGACGGGGTCCGGGGGAGAACTGATTGCCCGAATGATCGGAGGGAACCATGTCAACGAGTTGATTGCCCAGACCCGCGCCATCGGAGCATACTACCCCCAGGCGCGAACGGTGATTGAGATTGGCGGGCAAGACAGCAAATTCCTTTCGACGCAGTGGGACGAGAAGAGCGGCAAAATGATGCTGGTTGACTTTTCGATGAACGCACTCTGCGCCGCCGGGACCGGCTCGTTCCTCGACCAGCAGGCCGAACGCCTTGGCATCTCCATCGAAGAAGAGTTTGGCAGCCTGGCGCTCCAGTCGCACAACCTGGCCCGTATCGCCGGGCGCTGCACCGTCTTTGCCAAGTCCGACATGATTCACCTGCAACAGAAGGGCACCCCCCTGCCCGATATCATTGCCGGGCTGTGCCTGGCACTGGCGCGCAACTTCAAGAGCGTCATTGGCAAGGGCAAAGACTTCACCCCGCCGGTGCTGTTTCAAGGCGGCGTGGCCTATAACCGGGGCGTGGTGCGAGCGTTCGAAACGGTCCTGGGGCTGAAGCCTGGCGAACTGATTATCCCCAACAACCACCCACTGATGGCGGCTCTGGGCACCGCTTTTGTCGCGATGGATCAGGAAGTAGAAGCCTCGCTGCCGACTTTCGTGGGGTTCGGCTCGCTTGAAGAAGCCGTTCAGGCCAGCGCCAGCGAACAAAAGATCATGCCTCCCCTCACCCAGTCGGGGTTCCCGCTCCCGACCTACCACGCCACGCCGGTGGCGCTGACCAGCCTGCGCCCAAACCCGGAGCAGGGCCGCCTTCCGGTCTACCTGGGGATTGACGTTGGTTCTATCAGTACGAACGTTGTGCTGGTTGACGAGCAGGCGCGGGTGGTGGCCCGGCGCTACCTGTCCACGCAGGGCCGCCCCCTGGAAGCGGTGCGCCAGGCACTGCAAGAGATTGGGGCGGAGGTAGGCGACCGGGTCGAGGTGCGCGGGGTCGGAACGACCGGCTCCGGGCGTCACCTCACGGCGGACTTCGTCGGTGGCGACGTGGTGCGCAACGAGATTACTGCTCAGGCTCGCGCCGCCACCGTCATTGACCCCGATGTGGACACCATTTTTGAGATTGGCGGGCAGGATAGCAAGTACATCAGCCTGGACCACGGAGCGGTGGTGGATTTTACCATGAACAGCGCGTGTGCCGCGGGCACCGGCTCGTTCCTGGAAGAACAGGCCGACCGCCTGAATATCAGCATCAAGGAAGATTTCAGCCGGCTGGCGCTTTCGACCTGCTGCCCGACCGGGTTGGGCGAACGGTGTACGGTCTTCATGGAGTCGGATATCATCCACCACCAGCAGCATGGAGCCAGCGTTGAGCAACTGACGGCTGGCCTGGCCTATGCCATTGCCCAGAACTACCTCAACCGCGTGGTGGTCGGGCGTCCCGTTGGGAAGAACATCTTCTTTCAGGGCGGAGTTGCCTGGAACCAGAGCGTCGTGGCGGCCTTCCAGGAGTTGCTGAAACGCCCCATCACCGTCCCGCCGCACCACGATGTCACCGGCGCTATCGGGTCGGCGGTGCTGGCGATGGAAGAGATGCAGGAGTGCCGCGCCAGAAACGCCGAAACTCCCACACGCTTCAAGGGGTTTGACCTGGGCAAAGTCCACTACGAAACCACCAGCTTTGAATGCCGCGCCTGCCCGAACCTGTGCGAGGTGAGCCGGGTGACCATCAGCGGGCAAGCGCCGGTCTTCTATGGCGCACGCTGCGACAAGTTTGAGGAGACCGGGCGGAAATCCGACACCCACAATATTTCGGCTATCCCCGACCTCTTTGCCGAGCGCACCCGCCTGCTGCTCGGCGACTACACGCGGCCTGAGGGGGGGCGCAACGGGCGCATGCGCATTGCCATCCCCCGCGCTATGGTCTTCCACGACCTGTTCCCCTACTGGCGAACATTTTTCCAATCGCTGGATATCGAGGTGGTGCTTTCGGAAGCCACCAACCCGCAGATTGCGCGGCAGGCACTGGAGCACGCCGGGGTCGAAACTTGCTACCCTGCCAAGCTCATCTACGGGCATGTGCTCGACCTGATAGATAAAGAGGCCGACTTTGTCTTTCTGCCGGGGATTGTGGGCCGCGAAAACATCGCCCCCGGCCAGAAGGAGAACAACTACTGCCCCTACATCCCGGCTTCATCCTACCTGGTCAGCGCCCACGTTGACCTGGAAAGCAAGGGGCTGCGCCCGCTGCGGCTCCCCATCCAGATGCGGTGGGAGAAGACCAAGAAGAAAGACCTGCGCGAGATTGCCCGTCAACTGGGGGTTTCGGTCAAGCAGGTCAACGAAGCCGATGAAGTGGCTTCCGAGTCCCAGCGAGCCTTCTATGGGTCCGTGCGACGACGTGGGCAAGAGATCCTCAACAGCCTGGATGGATCGCGGTTTGCGGCGGTCGTTGTGGGCCGCCCCTACAACACCTCCGACCTGGGGGTCTGCCAGGATTTGCCGCTCAAGCTGCGCAAGCTCGGTATCCTGCCCATCCCGATGGATTTTTTGCCGGTCGACCAGGTAGATATCTCCGACCAGCACCCGAATATGTTCTGGCGCAGCGGGCAGGATATTCTGGCTACGGCCAGGATTGTCAGCAGCAACCCGCACCTGCAAGCTATCTACGTGACCAGCTTCAATTGTGGGCCGGATTCCTTCCTGCTCAGTTTCTTCCGCCGGATCATGGGCACCAAACCATTCCTGGAACTGGAAATGGACGAACATTCTGCCGATGCCGGCATCATCACTCGTTGTGAAGCCTTCTTCGATAGTCTGAAAATGGGGAAAGGAGCCATCGCATGACCGAGCCGCAGACCACGAAGCAGACCGAGCCGCAGACCACGAAACAGACCACCAGGCGCAAGCGCGTCTACGTCCCCTATATGTGCGACCACGGCTATGCCCTGGCCGCGGCGCTGCGGGCGCACAACCTCCCGGCGGAGGTTATCGAACCAACGACCTCCGACACCCTGGCGCTTGGCCTGCGCTACTGCATCGGGCGGGAGTGTTTGCCCTGCCTGACGACCACCGGGGATATTCTCAACCGCACCCGCCAGCCCGACTTTGACCCGGAGCAGGCGATGATTTTTATGCCCACCACGGGCGGTTCGTGCCGATTCGGGCACTACAACGTGCTGCACCAGACTATCCTGCGCGAGGAGGGGATGGGCGCGGTGGAGTTTATGTCGCCCACGGCGGACAATTCCTACCACGGCCTGGGCGACGCCCCACCCAACTACGGCTGCTCATCTGGCAGGGGGCCGTGGCGGTAGACCTGCTCACCCGGCTGCTCCACCAGTATCGCCCCTACGAAATCCACCAGGGACAGACGGACCAGCTCTACCGGCAGGCGCTCGACCGCATTATCGCGGCAGTCGAGGCCGGCGGTGGGAAGAAGTTGCTCGAAACCATGCGCTGGATTGCGCAGCAGTTTGAAGCCCACCCGGTGGATACGACCGTTCGTCGCCCCCTGATTGGCATTGTTGGCGAAATCTATATCCGGATGAACTTCCACGTCAACCAGGATATTGCCCGCCAGGTGGAGGCAGTGGGGGGAGAAGCCCACTTTGCCAGCATTATCGAGTGGATCTACTACACCAACTGGACCTACAAGAACGACACCCGTTCGATTGAGAAGGCCGGGGAGCATATCAAGGCGGTCGTGTCGGATATGTACCAGCGTTATCTTGAACACAACTTGCTCAAGCCGGTGGAGCACCTGTTGCACCACCCCCACGAAACCCATACCAGCATCCTGATGGATAATCTCAAGCCCTATTACCACCCGTCGCTGGCGTCCGAGGCGGTCTTGAGCATCGGGGCAGCCATTGATTTTGGGAAGCGCAATTTCGACGGTATCATCAATATCATGCCGTTCGCGTGTATGCCGGGCGTTATCACGGCGGGAATGGCCCCGCGTATTCGTGCCGACCTGGACAACATCCCCTGGCTGGATATTTCCTACGACGCGCAGGGGAGCACGAATATCAAAACCCGCCTGGAAGCGTTTCTCTACCAGGCCACGCAGTTCAAACGGCGCAAAGCCCAGGGGTCGCACGCCTGACCACGCCTGATCCCGGTTATGGCGGCTTGCGGGTTTCTTCATCTGAAAAAAGGGGGCAATTTGCAGGGGGAGCGCAGGGGGCTGCGTTCCTTCTGTTGCCCTTCCGAGTGCCTCCGGCACTTCTGTGAAGGGGCTTTCCGTATAAATGTTCTTTCCATAAATAATGGTATCATAGGAGAAGGGACGTGTTGGCGTCGGGTTCCTCCTATGGGTTGTGGTGTCATCCGCCGACACGCCCCATGATCAATCAATACGGTCATCAATACTGGTTGCAGTCGCTGTTTCTGCGTTTGTGCGGTAACAGGATCGGCTTTTGGGGCATCCCCTCCGACGAATTTTTCATTCCTTCCCCATCGGCTTTCTTGATATGACCCTACGAGCCTTTTCCAACCTCACTAAAGACCCTGGAATTTTCGCGGTGTGTCATACGCATACGCGTCTACCTCCCCCTTGTGGTGCAGTAGGAGGCAACAAACGGCATCAAGCAGGGTGTTTTTTACCCCGTCCTTGCAGACGGGGATGCCCCCACGGAAAGGAAGGCAAGGATAGATAACTCGATGATTGCGTCACCATTCGCCCCTGCTGGCTCGCATCGCCTCACGAGGCGTCGTATCCGCCGCTGGACCTTTGTGCTGCTCTGGGGGTTGCTCAGTTCGCTGGTCCTTTCCTCCTTCGCTCCCGCGCCCCCGCGCCCCAACCCGACCAACGGTGCGGTTCCTCCGGCGGCCATGGCGCTCCCACCTGAGCTACCCGACCTGCCCGACGTGTCCACGGCCCCTGAAGCCCCCGCCGACACCGGCCCCTCCCTCACCTCGGCGTATGTCCAGGATATGGCGGTTGATGGGAACCAGCGCCTGTCCCTGGTGCGTTCCTCGCCCATCAACTACCGGGCCGATGACGGCTCGTGGCAGCCCATAGACCCGCGCTTCGAGGCCAGAGCCGGGGGCTTTGTCAACGAGCGCAACGTGCTCCAGGTGCGGGCAAAGGAGCGCCGCGCCGCGCTCTGGCTGCGTCACGACCGCAGCCTGGTGGGTTGGGAAAGCGAAGCCCTGGTGTTGCAAGCGGGCGACCAGACGACCACGCTGGCGCACCCCCTCCTCGACCGCGCCGCCCCCGGCACCCTGGCAGACCACGGGCAGACCATTCGCTACGCCCACACCTGGTCCCTGCCTGGCCTGATCGAAGAGGTCCGCAACGGGGCCGGGCAGGTTGAGCAGCAGTTGGTGCTGGCCGAGCGCCCCGCAGCGGCAGACGCGCCGGGCAAGACGCTGGCGCTGTACGCCACGCTCTACCTGGACCCCGGCCAGACGCTCACTGCCGATGGCACCCACCAGAACGATGCCTTTGCCACCCCCGGCGCGGTGCAGGTGCGCGACGCCCAGGGGCAGGTGGTGCTCGAATTTGCGCCACCGCTTGCCTTCGAGCAGGCCAACCCCGCCACCCGCACCCCAGGGCGCTACCGCCTCACCCGGTTGGACGCTGAGCAAAATATCTGGCGCATGGCGGTTGAGACGCCGTGGGCGTGGTGGGCCGACCCCGCCCGCACCTACCCCGTCGTGCTCGACCCGACGATGCACATCCTGCGGGCCATCGAGACCGCATCGGTCATCGAAAAATCGCCCTGTGCCTGGGAGATTTTTCCCTCAGATGACCCGTCACCCGCGGTCCAGGTGGGGGCGCACCCCGACTGTGGCAAGTTCCGGGCACTGGTGCGCTTCAACTCCGAATACCTCCCGACGCTGCCGCCCGGTGCCAGCATTGAGACGGTCCGCTTCCTGGCCGTCCCAACTCGCGGGTTCTACCACTTCATTCCCAACCCGTATGCTCCCGGTGGTCAGATAGTCTGGCCTGCTTCGGCAATGGTTGAGGTGCGGCCGGTCCTCGAAGCCTGGTCCCCCGGAGGGGGAATCCTCTGGAACGACCGCCCCACGGTCTCCAGCGCACCCATTGATGAGGCAGAGAGCCTGATTGCTGCTCCCTCCGAAGAACTGGGGTTCGGTCTCACCACGGACCTGAACATTGGGCCATTCTGGACCTTGCAGACCGGTGACGACCCGAATGGCGCTTTTTCGCAGTGGCGTGCCGGCGAGAACTATGGTCTGGAACTCCGGTCCGTGGATGAGGCCACGTGCGACCCTGCCGATACCACGACCTGTGGGTTTGTAGAAATCCCCACAGCGAAGATATGGACCGACGACGAAGAAGAAACCGTACGGTATTGGGAAGACATGGGGGCGTTTTGGACCGAAGGGGGCGGTTTCATGCTGTTGATCCGTTATACCCCGCCCACGCTGCACAGCGGCGTTCCGCACACCTACGGCGACGACCCGCCCCGCCCACCCATTGGCGGTGACGACTACCGGAACACCCACCACACCTACACCCTCCCCGAAAGCGACCGTTGGGTTGCCGTAGGGGTCAAATCGCTGAACGAAGCCATGGCCGATGTCAACCCCGACCCGAATATCACCGACGAGCGCATGGTGCTCAACCCAGGCGGCGACCTGCACCTGTGCAACGATAGCCCCCACTGCTCCTCCCGCGCCAGTGGGCAGAACCCGAACTATCTGGTCTACCCGGACACCACCGGCGGTGTTGACGTGACGGTCGAAGCACCGGACGCCCCCGCTGACACCCCCGACCGCTACGTCATTGAGGCCGTTGAGGCCGAGCCGTGGGTGTTGCCAGCGACCGATTACTACACCGGCACCCTGGAAGGGGAGCTGTGGACCAAACATGGGCTGCACGCCTATGACCTGAACCTCCAGCCAGAGACCAATGTCGCCGTATTCTTCGACTACCGCTCCCATGGGGACAACAGCCACCTCGAAGCCAGGCTCTTCCAGCGGCAGCCGTCGCGCCGCGTGCTCACCCCGTCGGATGGCTCCGCGGCGGGCGAAGGGGGCTACTCAGGAGACATTGGGGAAATCATCGAACTCGGACCGGACGACGGTGGGTCGTGGGGGTTGGTCGTGAGCTATGGCGGCAGTGTTCACCCGATTGATCCTGAAAGCATGCTCTACGGCTCCACCCCCGTCACCATCACCTACCGCCTCAAGATAGTGGCCTGCCCCGCCAACGCCATCCCCACCGCGCAGGGAACCTGTGCCTTTACCTGGAAGCCCGCCCGTTCCTTCCAGGCAAGCGACCGGGCAGATGCCGGTCCCTACCGCATCTACGGTGCAGGGGGCTTTCAAGCCCCGCTGCTCGATGGCAGCATCTGCACCAATAGCATGGTGGGCGATAAAGAATATGTCGTCTACCTCGGCACCAGCGCCTCCCCGACCTGGGAATCGCCCGACGAAAACGACCACCTGGTTATGGTGTCTGGGAGCGAAGTCTGCTTCAGGACAACCCCTGACACGGGACAGCCCTATGTCGAACCCGCATTTCTGGCGGCTCCATCAGTCTTTCTGGCGGTAGACCCACCAGCCGACTGGAATTGGGTGCAGCTCTGGAATGGCGGGTTTGCGGGAGGCGCAGATGGCAACCTGGTGCCGCAGTATGCCACCTACACCGGCCTGCCGCTGCGGGACGGAGCCGACGCCGATAGCGCCGAACTGGTCATCAACGTTCCGTCCCGCCGGGGTGAGGGCACCGCCACGCTGGAGCGCACGGTCGAGGGAGCCAGCGGCCCGCTCACCTTCAACCTGGCGTGGACCATGCAAGCCGTGCAGGATGAGAAAGACCCGCCACCGGCCAGTTGGGAGGTCACAAAGCTCAGCGGCCCCGACCGTATTCCCGACCTTGCCAGCCTGGAACTGCGCTTCGGGGAAAACTGGCACCTCGACTTCAACGGCCAGACCGGGCAGTTCACCACCCTGGAAACATCGGGGAACATCGTGCAGCCGGAACCCCTGGGGAGCGCCTGGAAACCGATTGTCGTCAAAATCTTTCCGGACGACGTGGGGCGACCCACCGCGGACGGCATCGTTGACCCCTACACCCCCACCGAAACGGAGCTGTGCGGGGGATACCACTGCCTGGACCTGCGGAACCCCACCAACGTCAACAACCGCACCTGGGAGATGCCCGACATCGAGATTGCCGAGCTTCCCGCTGGCAGTGCCGCGCTCCAGGGCGATGAAGTCAGCAGCATTCCGTTCAGCTTCCGCACCTTTGGCGGCGAAGTGCAGGTCGGGAAGGAGCCGTGCCCCCAGGGGAGCCGTCCCGATTCGGTGACGGTCATCAGGGGCACCACCCACCTTGCCCTCCCCGGCATGGGGTCGGACTACGACCCGTCGCAGATGATTGAAGCTGATTTCGTCCTCTGCGAATCGAAGCTGCGCCGGGCCGCGCTGTCCTTCCATTCCGAGCCGGGGATACCCATTCCTCCCACCCCCATCTTCCTGGACGGCCTTGGAGGAACGATAACGATTGGCGACGAGAGCGTCAGCGTCAGCCTGCTGGTGGATTACTACCTTGGCGACAAGAACCTGATTGACAGTACTGACGGGGCCACGCGGCTGACCGTGGACACCGCCGGCATGTTCTCGATGACGACGGCAGGCACGGTGCTGAAGGTCGCCGGGTATGAGGGGTGGGCACTGGTAGCGTGGGACCCGCTGGACGTGGATATCGGCGTGGAGGCCTTCTTTCCAAAAGGCAACTGGTGGGTCAAGGGGGATATCCGGGCGCACGCCTGGAAGGGGCAGGGCTGGCAGCACCGCTACTCCCACCTGCCCGACAACGACGCCACCCACTTCACGGCGCGGGGCGGGGTGCGCGTACGCATCCCGAAAGGAGAATTTTTCAGTGAGTGGTGGTGTCCGGACATCCCCCCGACGACCATTCACCTGGGAGGCGTCAGCGGCGAGGTGGGCGAGTTCTGCACCAACGGGAGCTGCACCAGCTATGAATGGGGAGTGGAAGGGATTTTTCGCTACAGCGTTGGCCCGCTGGGGTCTATCAGCATCGGAGCCTATATGTCCATGCCACCCAACGATGTGAGCTTTATCCTTTTCAGCGACGGCAAAACCCTCATTGACCAGGCGGGAACGGCCATGACCGCGGAGGCAGCGGCTCAGGGTGTGCGGCCAGTGGCAGAGGACCTGGCGCTTGCACCGGGCGACACCTACCGCGTGGTGGGCACTCAGGCAACCGAGGTGACGCAGCCGCTCACGGTGACGGAGCGCACGGCTTCGTTTCTGGCGGTACTGTCGTGGGCGCACGGCGACCCGCAGTTGACGCTGACCACCCCAGACGGAGAGGAAATCACCCCCCAGAACGCGGCTGACTTCGGCGTGCAGGCCACCACCGTTCACTCCACTACTGAGGCGGATGCCCTCTACTACGCCGTTACGGACCCGATGCCTGGCGAGTGGACGGCGCGTATCATCAACCTCACTGGGGACGAAGACTTTCACTTCTCGTATTTTGCCAACCGCACCATCCCCCCTGTTACCGACCTGACGCCTGCGACCGACCTGACGGTCACGTCTGATGGTACGCCCGGTGGGGCCATCGTGCCGGTGCGCTGGACGCCTCCGTCGGGGGCGGAGGACCTGCGTGTGAGCCTCTACTATTCGGCCACGGTGCCTACCACCACCACGCTACAAACCGGCGTGGTGGTCGAAAACGTGCTGGCCTCCGAAGGGGGGTACGACTGGGATATGTCCTACCTGGCGGCGGGCACCTACCAACTCTACGCCCAGGTGGGCGACGGCGCGAAGCCCTCTTCGCCCTTGCTCGCAGCGCCGCAGAGGATGCCAGGCTCGGTGCAGGTAGTCGCACTGGGGCGTATCACCCTGGTGGATGATACCCCTCCCGCTACGCCAGAGGGCATCTTCGAACTGGCCTACGAAGACGCTCTACTGGTGTGCTGGCGGGTCCCCGCCGACCACGACCTGTCGGGGTATGTCCTGCGCTACACCAGGACAGATGTGGATGGCAACCCGCTGGCGCGGCAGTGGCGAGTGCAGGCGACCGTGGCCTATTCCCCCACGACCACGCGGGTGCAGTGTGCCCGACTGGTCGGTCTGAACCCCGGCCCCGGTGTTGTTATCCCCTTCCAGGTGGCGGCGTATGACGCCAGCGGCAATCTGAGCGGCTACAGCCCTCCGCAAGACCTGGAATTCTTCGAGCCGGGGGCGTCTCTGCCCGACCCGCCCACCAACCTGGTCGGGCGCGTGGTGGGGAGCGGTGAGGCCAAATTGGAGTGGACCGGCATCGTTGACCCCTTCCATCTCAGCTTCTACCATATTCACTACTACGGCCCGGCGCCCGACTGGAACCAGCCGGCGCGCCGGGGCCTTCGCCCATCAGCGTGAGTAGCCGGTTCAGCAACACGGTGATAGCGGGGCTGCGACCGGGGTGTACTTACCGCTTTGTCGGGCAGACCTCGCGCTTCACCTATTTGAGTGAGCTTTCCAACCAGGTGGTGCTGACGCTCTCCGACCACATGGATGGGGATGGGGATGGGATGTGGGATGATTGGGAGCAGTGTTATGGTATCCAGGACCCCGAAGCTGATGATGATTGGGATGGACTACCCAATCTCCAGGAGTTTGAGCTTGGGACGTGGGTGGGCGACGACCAGGGGAGCGACCCGCTGGACCCGGACACCGACGACGACGGCTTTTCCGATGGGCTGGAAACGTTCTGCGGGAGCGACCCGCTGGACCCCACCTCCTTCTGCACCGACGATGACGAACGGCCTGCGTTTGAGCTTCGGCTCCCGCGGCTCGCGGTTGACCCGGAGCGCCTGACGTTCCGCACCTATGCCGCCGACCCCGGCCCTGCTGGGCAGTTCATCGCCGTGACCAATGAGGGGGGTGGCACGTTGCAGCCAGCGGCGACCACCGATGTTCCCTGGTTGGTGCTCACCCCCTCTTCAGACGGTATCACGGTGGGGATTGACAAGCGCGGCCTGGGGCGCGGTCACTATCAGGGCACGGTGGTGGTGACCGGGGAATCCGGTTGGCCGGTGCAGGGCAACCGGCAACCGGTGGAAGTTCACCTATGGGTGTATGACGGGTCGAAGCTCCAGGACGAGGCAACCCCGACTACCACCCCCACGCCGGACGGGGATACGACCCCGACCGCTACGCTATCGCCGGACCCTGAGAGGACACCGACCACCACCCCCACGCCAGACCCGGCCACGACGCCGACCGCTACGCTGCCTCCGGGAGGGGGCGACCTGATGGTCTATCTCCCGCTTATTCGGCGCGAGTGAGCAGGGGTGCCAATCCGGTCTGAGTTCTGAACGTGCTGGGAGCGCGAGCGTCTCGCTCGCCTTTACCTATCCCATCACGGGCACCGTTCGCACCCAATGCCGTCACCGTCGCCCAGGTCAAACTGGTGGGGGTCGGGCGGGAGCACCCGAAAGCGACAGAGCGGAGCCACGTCGGCACAATCCAGGTCGGGCGGCGGCGGCGGGATGCACACATCGGGATAGGACGGGTCGCAGTTCGTGGGTCGGGCGGTGGGCGCAGGTGGCGATGTGGGTGCAGGTGGCGATGTGGGAGGTGGCAGCGCAGGCGTGGCTGTCGCTGGTACTTCCGCGGCCTTGCGTTCGCCGCCACAGGCATCGTCTGCCCACAACCCGGTCTGCTGCTCACGGGCTGCCGCCTCCGCTGCCTGAAACTGGGTCTGATAGCGGTAGGGCAGGTTATAGGTGTTAAAAACCATTCCCCCACTCCATAGCGAACCATTGACAAACATCGGTTTTTCTGGTACCCTTGTGCCAATCACCCAGACCAGCAAACGTTTTGCGATGCTGGGTGCCATGATCTGGCTCACC
>JAAUSY010000030.1 GCA_012032475.1 Chloroflexaceae bacterium | reverse complement strand
CCGCATGGCTCGAACTCGACCGGTTTGACCCATCGGAAGGTTCGCCGATGGAACCCGATACCGATACGTTGGAAAGGTGCGCTCCCGACGCCTGAGAACCTCTCGTCTGCCCGTGGGCCTTCGGTTTATGGGTGGGAGACCTGAACCAATGATACCACGTGGGTGATGTTGTGGCAAGAGTGCCATTCGGCGGGCTAAAGCCTGCGAGAAACCCGCCGAACCACTGCCACTGAAGTGGCGTGGCTTGCGGCGGGTTCATACGGTCAACGAACCCTCGTTTCCTGGGGTTGGAGAAAGGGAACGCCCCTCCCATACCTCTGGATCTTCGGGGAGGGGCCTTGCTGCCGACGATGGGTGGTCAACGAGAACGGATTGGCCTGGACTAGATATGGACTAGATGTGGATAGCGGCTCCATGGACCAGAGCGTGGGCCGCTTCCCCAAGCGTTTCGTAGAGCGTTGGGTGGGCGTGGATAGTGTGCATGATGCTCGCTCCAGTTGCCTCGTGGCTCAGGGCAATGCCACCCTCGCTAATCATCTCCGTCACACTCGGCCCGATCATGTGGACCCCCAGAATTTCATCATACTGCTGGTTGGCGACTATCTTGACAAAGCCGGCGCGAGCCTGCCCAAGTACGCGGGCTTTGCCATTAGCGGAGAAGGGGAATTTGCCCACCTTGATCTCGTATCCTCGTTCTCTGGCTTTTGCTTCCGACAGGCCAACGCTGGCAATCTGCGGTGAACAGAAGGTACAGGCAGGCACGCGGTCGTAGTTCAGCGGGTGCGGCTCCAGGCCAGCCAGGTGTTCCACCGCCAGGATACCTTCGGCACTGGCGACGTGGGCCAGCCAGGGCGTAGGCACGCAGTCACCAATGGCGTAGATTCCGTCCGCAGTGGTGCGCATGTGCCCGTCTACCTGGAGGAAGCCGCGGTGGTCCATCTGCACCCCGGCCTCCTCCAGACCGATGTCCCGCGTGCGAGGGGCAATCCCGATGCCAAGCAGCATACGTTCGGCATGGATTTGCTGCTCTTTGCCGTTCTCGTCGGTCACCGTCGCTATCACCTCTCCATCGCCGCGGGTGACTCCGTTCAACTTCGCTCCGGTCAGCGCCTTGATACGTCGCCGCTGAAACGCTTTTGCCAACTCCGCGCTGACCTCTTCATCTTCGAGGGGGACGAGACGCGGCAGGGCTTCCACCAGCGTCACATCCGAGCCGAATGCACGGAACATAGATGCAAACTCGACACCGATGGCCCCCGCTCCAACCACCAGCAGGCTCTTCGGAACCTCTTGCACTTCTAGCATATCGGTTGAAGAGAGGATACGCTCCCCATCGAATTCAATACCTGGTATCGCCCGCGGTCTGGCCCCGGTTGCAATGATGATGTGCTTTGCCTGGAGGGTCTGGGACCCACCGGCAGTCAGGGCAACCTGCACCTGGCCGCGCCCGGCGACCTTTCCCCACCCTTCGTACAGGTCAACCTTGTTCTTCTTCATTAGGAAGGCCACGCCTTCGCTGCTCTGCCGCACCACGGTTTGCTTGTGCTTCATCGCTCCTGGCAGGTCAAAGCTGATATCGCTGGCGTTGACGCCAAAACGCTTGCCTTCCTTGATTTCGTCCAGCAGGTCGGCGCTGTGGAGCAGCGCTTTGGTAGGGATGCAGCCGATGTTCAAGCACGTTCCCCCCAGGGGGCCGGCCTCTACGACGGCGGTTTTCAGGCCAAGCTGACCGGCTCGCACCGCGGCGACGTAGCCGCCCGGCCCGGAACCAATGATCACCACATCATAAACATCACTCATAGGTCTGAATATCTCCCTTCGTGCTTCAGGTCCAGAATATCAAAGAAACTTCTTGCTTCTTTTCTATTGTATCAGGTTCATGGGTAGGATGCATTCGGGGCGGGGGGGGTTACATGCAGGTTCAGCGGAGCGGGGTACGCACCCGATTGATATTGGCTCGAAACAGGTCAAGTGCCGCTTGCATCGTCTGTCAACCCGATGATCTTATCGGCAAGCTGGGAAAAGAGTTGGTAAAACTCAACCCGTTTCTTCAAGGAATTTTCCAGAACAACGCCGGTTTGCTGGAGCTGTTCTGTCGTGAGAGCGAATACTGGTGTCCGAAAATCCTGTGATCTGGCTATCAGGGTATTGAAATCCGGGATGGTTGCCAGACAGTAGGAGGAGAGATCCATACCCTGGCGGAGGTAGGCCTCTTCAGGAAGCACCATTCCCGGTCTGTGGAGGGCTGGAACAAATCTCGATGCGACTGCCTCGTGAATCTGGTTGATCCACTTTTGAAATCCGATGGTCGGAGAGCCACCACGTGGGCGGTAATTCTGGACGATAGTGCCCAGGAACTTCAACCGAACCGGGGGGTATGGGTAGCTGGCTTCGCGGAGTATCGGGAGCGAGGCGGCTCTTCTGGCCCATTCGTACCATTGGGGAGCACCGTTGTCAGCGAATCGATTGCCATGACCGAGAAGTAGTCCGGACTGGTCGGAACGAGAAAGAAATCGCTGGTCATAAGCAGGTTCTGGTTGATTGAGCTAAGACTAGGGTTCAGGTCAACCAGCACATAGTCTGCCTGGAATTTCGCAGCGGTTTTTTCCAGGAGCACCGAGATTGAGCCAGGCAAATTCTGGAGCGTCTGAATGGTGCCAGAAAGTTCCTGGGCAATGCCGAGCGTTACTTCATACTCTGCCAGACGGATGTGGCCGGGGAGGAGAAACAACCCTGCTCGCTGGTCAACGGGCACACACTCGACTGCTTCGATGAGCTTCGGTTGGGATTCGAACGCGGGGGCCAACCCGGCCCGCAAATTACGCTCTGAATCCTGGGTATAGAACTGCTCAAGCTCCGTGATTCCGCGGTATCCCAGGACCAGCCCGGTCAGATTACACTGCGGGTCTGCATCCACCAGAATGACGGTCTTTCCCCTGGAGGCCAGCATCCACCCCAGATTCAGCGTGGTTGTCGTTTTGCTCACGCCCCCTTTGTGATTGAAAAGAGCAATGCGCCTGGTCATCGTAATTCCCTCCATTCGTCCGGTTCGTCCTGTCACCCTTGGGACTGCGGGGGGCCTGATACCTGACATGGTACTCCAGGCTTCCCCCTACCGGAACACCACTCCCGCTAGCCCGGACACAATCTCGCCCACCACCGAGGCGTTGCCATCCATCGCGGCCAGGGCCCTGGTGACGTGGCCCGGCGGCACGATGGCGACCATTCCCACTCCCATATTGAACGTGTGGAACATCTCCTTGTCGGGGACGTTTCCCAGACGCTGGATCAGGTTGAAAATGGGCGGCCTGGTCCAGGAGCCGGGGTAGATGACGGCCCCCACCCCCTCCGGCAGAATACGCGGGAGGTTGTCTATCAGGCCGCCGCCGGTGATATGCGCCAACCCCTTGATATCAACGCCCGCGGTCCACCACCGCTGCACCGGCTCCAGGTAGGAACGATGCACCGCCAGCAGGGCTTCGCCCGGTGGGCAACCAAGCTCGCTCATCGGCGCATTCCAGTCAAGGTGGTCAAGCACCGTTCGCGCCAGCGAGTAGCCGTTGGTGTGCAGGCCGGTTGAGGGCAGACCCACCACAAAGTCACCGGGGCGGATACGCACCCCGTCGAGAATGCGGTCACGCTCAACCACGCCCACAATGGTGCCCACCAGGTCCACCGCCCCCGGCTCATAGACCCCCGGCATCTCGGCGGTTTCTCCCCCCAGGAGCGCACACACCGCCTCCTGACACGCTGCCGCGACTCCCCCGACAATCGTGGCAATCTGCTCCGGGTCGAGGCGGGCCGTCGCCACATAGTCGAGAAAGAACAGCGGACGGGCCCCTTGCACCAGAATATCGTTGATACAATGGTTCACCAAGTCACGCCCGATGGTATCCCACCGCCCCAGGCGGGCCGCCACTTTGGTTTTGGTCCCAACGCCGTCGGTTGACGCCACCAGGACCGGATGCGTCATGGTTCGGACCCGCAGTGCGTCATACAAGCCACCGAACGCCCCGATGCCTGCCAGAACTTCGGGGCCATAGGTTGCTCGAACCGCTGCGGCCATCAGGTCGGTGGCTTGCTTGCCGGCTTCGATGTTGACTCCAGCACGGGTGTAGGCATCTTCAGCGGTCACAGCAATCCCCCTATGTCTCGTCGGTAATGCATCCCTTCAAAATGAATCGGCGCGACACCTTCATAGACCCGCCGCAGCGTGGCCGGGAGGCTTTCTCCAACGGCGCTGACGGCCAGCACCCGCCCCCCTGCCGTGACGAGGTGTCCATCGCCCTCCCGTTGGGTGGTGCCGGCGTGGAAAACGATGATATCGTCGCTGGTGGCGAGCGTCTCCAGGCCGGTGATTGGTATCCCTCCGGGGTAGGGGCCGGGGTAGCCCGGCGAGGCTAGCACGACCGTTGCTCCCACGCCTGGACGAAACGGTATGGAGACCTGTCCCAGGCGGCCTTCGATGCAGGCCAGCAGGACTTCTGCCATATCCGCTTCGAGCAGCGGCAAAATAGCCTCGATTTCGGGGTCACCAAAGCGGCAGTTAAATTCGAGGACCTTCGGGCCGTCGGGGGTGAGGATCAGCCCGGCGTAGAGCACGCCGCGGTAGGGGGTGCCGCGGGCCGCCATTCCATCAATGGCCGGGCGTAGGACGGTGCGCTCAATCATCTCCAACAGCGCCCCATCCACATCGGGGGGGTGCGTGTAGGCCCCCATCCCGCCGGTGTTCGGCCCCTGGTCGTCATCATAGACGGGTTTGTGGTCGCGGGCCGGAGGCATCGGCACGATGGTTTGACCGTCGGTGAAGGCCAGGATGGAAAGCTCTCGCCCATAGAGCCGCTCCTCGATGACCACCCGATGGCCTGCTGCCCCGAAGGACCGGTCAACCATCGTGCGGTGTAGGGCCGTGCGGGCCTCTTCAATGGTGTTGCAGACCATCACCCCCTTCCCGGCGGCCAGTCCGTCTGCCTTGACCACCAGGGGCGAGGCCGGACCGTGCGCGGTCTCCCGGTCGGCCAGGAATTGGAGCGCCGCCGCATAGTCATCGAAGGTGGCGCTCTCGGCGCAGGGGATGTGGTGTTCGCGCATGAAGCCCTTGGCAAAGGCTTTGGAAGATTCCAGCCGGGCCGCGTCGCGTGTGGGGCCGAAGATGCGGAGACCGGCGGCCTGGAACGCGTCCACGATCCCCGCTGCCAGGGGAGCTTCGGGGCCGACCACCACGAAGTCAAGAGCCTGCTGCCGGGTATAGGCGATGAGCGCGGTGAAGTCTTCAACGGCGATGGGCACATTCGTTGACGCGGCTCGTGGCTGCAACCCTGTTGCCGAGGGGTTGTCGTCCCACCGGGTGCCGGCGTTGCCCGGTGCAACGTAGACGTGCTGTATTTGCGGGGAGCGAGCCAGCGCCCAGGCAAGCGCGTGTTCGCGCCCCCCCGATCCAACCACCAGTGCAGTTTTCATAGCGCCACCTTTTCAACTTCAACCATAGATAGTTTGCCAGAAATACCCACGAAAAACAACCATGCCCGCGCTGTGGAAAAGCACGGGCAGCACTTGATACCGGGTCCTTGCCCCTATTATACCATATCGTTGGTCGTTCTCGAACGCCTCGCAGAGGCCAGCCGATGCTTGCCATTGAACGTTGCCAAAGCTCTGGCACTCCGACTGGCGGTTGATCGGAGCCTCCAAAACTGGTATGATGGGTTTTGACACCCTTGCAAGGCGCAAACAGCCCGACTAGCAAAGGCCCGCTCGGTTTCCCGTCAGGGGGGTGTCCGAACCTTTTCTATGGTCCTGGAGGTGCCATGTCAAACCCAATCATCACGTCGTCGCCGTCCCACACTGATTGCACGGTGGTGATCCCTACGTATAATGAATATGACAATATCCGTCCAATTATTCGGCGTATTCTCCAAGAACCGCGGTTTCGCGTGCTGGTGGTGGATGATCATTCCCCTGATGGGACGGGGCAGGTCGTTGAGGAGATGTCCAGTGAGGAACCGCGCCTGGGGTTGTTGTCGCGTCCGGGCAAGCAGGGTCTCGGCTCAGCCTATGTCGAAGGGTTTCGGCGCGCCCTGGGGGAGGGGGCCCGCTTTATCTTTGAGATGGATGCCGATTTTTCGCATGACCCGCGCTACCTCCCGCATCTGTTGGAAGCCGCCGAATGCTACTATGACCTGGTGATCGGGTCGCGGTATGTGCCGGGCGGCAAGACCACCGATTGGGGAGCGCTCCGTCAGCTTATCAGCCGCGGGGGCAACCTCTATGCGGGCCTGATTCTCGGATTGCGGGTTGCTGACAGCACGAGCGGGTTTCGCTGCTACCGCCGCGCCGTGCTGGAGACGGTGGATCTGCAAAAGGTGCGTTCGAATGGGTATTCTTTTCAGATCGAGATGGTCTACCGTGCCCGACGGGCCGGGTTTCGGATTGGGGAGCTGCCGATTACGTTTCCGGACCGGCGGGTGGGGAAGTCGAAGATGTCCCGGCGGATTGTGATAGAAGCGATGATCAATGTCTGGCGCATGCGTCTGGGGATGATATGATGGGCCAGACACGCGTGAGGCGTGAGGCGTGACGCGTGGCGCGTGAGCGGCGAAACGGCGAAACGGCGAAACAAGGAGCAAGAATATGACCACGACCGAAGAAATGGACCAGGCCAAAGATGTCTATCAGGACGAGCTGGACCGCCTCCAGCGCGAACTGCATGAGCTTGATATTACCGTGCGCCAGCAAGAGGCAGATGTCGAAAAGTTGGCGAGCCGCGAGGTATCGGTGTCGAACCGCCTGCGGGACCTGGACGTGAATTACGAGAAATATAGCAAAGCTGAGATTAAGAATTTCTATACGAATGCGCAGGAGGTGCAAATGCGCCTCTATTCGATGCGGGCCCGGCTTGAGCAGCTTCGAGACCGCCAGAAGACGATGAAAGAGCGCTATGAGCTGATTGAGGAGTTTATGGACCTGCTTGGGGGAGTGGGGACGACCGCGCAACGAGGGAGTGACCAGAACGGGGTTCCGGAACAACTCGTCGCGCAGAGCGGGGATGACCTCATTGTGAATATCATCCAGGCACAGGAAGAAGAGCGCCGCCGCATTTCTTTGCAGATGCACGATGGTCCGGCGCAGTCTATGGCGAACCTGGTCCTCCGGGCGGAGATTTGTCAACGTTTGCTGGAAAAAGACGTGGGTCAGGCTCGCACCGAGTTGACGGGACTCAAAACTTCGATTAACACGATGCTGCAAGATATCCGCAAGTTTGTGTTCGACCTGCACCCGATGACGCTCGAAGACCTGGGGTTGGTGCCAACCGTGCGCCGGTTTGCGTCGGAATTCGGTGAAAAGAATGGCATCGAAGTCAATATTATGGTCAATGGCCTGGAAAGTCGTATGCCTGGCTACTATGAAGTCACGCTCTTCCGCTTCATTCAGGAGGCCCTGAACAACATTGCCAAACATGCCGGGGCCAACCAGGCGCGGGTGTTGATGAACGTTTCTGAAAACACACTCCAGATTATCGTGGAGGATGACGGCGAAGGGTTTCATGTCAACGAGGTGCTGGCGGACACGAGCGGGCGGCGCAACCTGGGGATTTCCAGCATGCGCCAGCAGATTGAGGTGCTGCTCAAGGGCGAGTTTGGGATAGAGAGCGCCATCGGGCGGGGGACGCGGGTTGCCGCAACGGTGAACCTGCCCTGACCCTCGCTTCGCTGCCATGAGCGCCAGGGTACTACCGGGGGGTAGTACCATCAGCCTATTGCAAAATAGCGCTTCCTGGTATACAATTTCAAGTGTGTCTGGTGACACAGATTTTATACAAAAAGGAGGTGACAAGCATGCTGCGAAGTTTCTTTGCTAAGGAAGAGGGTCAGGGTCTCGTTGAATACGCACTCATTCTGGTGCTTATCGCTATTGTTGTTATTGGTATCTTGACGCTCCTCGGCCGGAAGGTCAGTGCGGTATTCAGCCAGATCAACAGCGGTCTGACCACCTAAGCATTTTCTACCTCAATTGGGACAGATATAGATACAAGAGGGACTTGCTACCAGCCAGTCCCTTTTCGTCTTTCTCTTCCTCAGCGATTGCCCTTCTTGTCCCTCCTCAGCCCTTCTTAAAACGGTTCGATAGGCGGTTGGCGCAGCGCCAGGGCTTCCAGGTTGAGGCCAATGGTCAGCCAGGCAGCATACCCTGCCGTGGTGAGCGCGACCATTCGCCCGGCGCGGCCTTTTCGCCAGAGCAACGCGTATCCCGCGGCTCCGGTGACCGCGATGGCCCACGATGAAAACATCAGCCAGCGCGTGGTAATGGAGTTGAGCGTGAGCAGCGGCAGCCCGGCCTGGGAGAAGCTCACCAGGAAGGTGAGCCAGAGCAGCGGCGGTAGGATGGATGATCGCAGCCGCCGGTTGCTGCCGATGCGCAGACTACCGGGGAGCGCCAGCAGGATGGGAAACAGGCCAAAGTGCGTGATAAGCCCGCCTTCCCACAACACCCGCAGGGTCGTTTCACGCGGGATGGGCGGCTTGCCGGTGGCTTCATTCAGCCCGTGCGCCGCAACCCCGGCCACCTGCTCGATGACCAACCCCAGGAACGCGCTGTAGTAGAAGAGGAACGCAAAGAGCGCGGCAGCCAGTCCGGCCCCCGTCAGTTGCCATACCCCGCGCCGTTCCTCACAGCCCTCGTGCCC
The DNA here is from genome assembly GCA_012032475.1 of Chloroflexaceae bacterium. Taxonomy (GTDB): domain Bacteria; phylum Chloroflexota; class Chloroflexia; order Chloroflexales; family Chloroflexaceae; genus JAAUSY01. Next base: position 22,064 of record JAAUSY010000030.1, on the reverse strand, counting down.
GGCTCCGGAGCCAGACCGGGTCCGCCACCATAGCAGGGGGATGATCAGCAGGCCAACCAGCGCGGTGTTGAGAAACAGGCCGATGTGCCCCAGAAAGACCAGCGCAAAGAGCACCGCCAGCACGCCCCAGGTGGGCCAGCGGGCATAGTCGGGCCAGGCCACAATGATGACCGTGAGCAGCAGCATGGAAAAAGCCTGGGCCGCAACCTGGGTGTGGAACATAAACCAGGTGTTCATGAAGCCCCCCGATGTCAGGGCATAGAGAGCCGCCGCCAGCACGCCCCATCGTTCGTGCCCGGTGGCGCGGGCGAGGAGCACATAGAGCAGCACCACGGTGGCAGCTTCGTAGACTCCCAGGCTGACCTGGAGCAGAAACCGCAGGTCGAACCCCAGGACGATGAACGGGAAGAGCAGCAGGTAGGGACCGTTCGGGAAGGGGAACGGCAGCCCCCGGTGCTGCGCCTCAAGGTAGAGGTTCCCCAGAAGGGTACCGGTCGAGCGGTTGACATGCAACTGGAGGTCGCCCGGCATCGCTTCGGGATACAGCCGCCCGCCATATTTCGTGATGAAGCTGATGGCAACGAGCAGCAGCAGCCACCGCAGGGTGGCATCTCGCGGCAGGACCCGCAACCGCCGCAGCACGGGAGGGATGCCCCACGCACAGGCCGCGGCAGTGCCAACGCTCATCAGCCCAATTTGGATGGCCCAACCGTTTCCGAAGCCCAGGCGCGGAGCCTCGAACCGCGCCAGCACCGGCAGGGCAATCGAGAGGGGGAGCAGCATCCAGAACGAGGGCATGGGGGCGAACGAGAGCAGCCGGAGCGCCCACCAGAGCAGCACCAGGCTCAGCGACCAGGCCGCTACTATCCCTGGGTCGGGCAGCACCAACCCGCCGGAGCGGGTACTTTCGACCCGAAACTCCCCCCCCACGGCGACTCCCAGGTGCTCGCGCCGGTCGTCGGGATGCTGCCAGGCCGGGGTTGCCAGGTCCAGGCGGAGGGTGCCCCCTGTGAGGGCGTGCGCTGGCAGGTAGAAGTGGTATCGGGCGCGTTCGCGTCGCAGGGTGAGGGGAAGCGTGGTTCTGGGGCCGGCCCGGATAGTCAGCACCGTCGGGGGGGCTTCTGGCACCCACTGCGCCCGGTGCGAAACCACCTCCATGGTGACGATGGTGCGGCGCTGACCGACACCGGGCACGGTGATGGTCCACTCCGGCCACGACCAGCGCCAACGTTCGCTCCACCACGCCCGGCTTTCGGCCTGGTGGACGTTCTGGACAAAGGGGAGGTCACTTTGGGACCCGCGCTCTTTCCCGACGATGAAGGAGCAGGTGAAGGGAGCCTGCGCCAGCAGCGCCATGAGCGCAGCGCACCCCAGGACGAGGATACCTTGCGGCCACGCCGGGACGAGCGCCGCGAGGGTTCGGTTCCACCACGAGTACGATGATGAGATGACATACGGGTGCGAATGTGACCGGCCCTGGAAGGACGGGAATCTCCCGGCCATTGTATCACGGTTTCTGCGGGAGGTGGCAGCGCGGAACGCCAGTGCTCAGACCCGTCAACCTTCCCCGTTGCCACGCACCACCCCGTGTGGTACAATCATCCTGGTATGTTGCTTGAGTTGCAGATTAGCGATTTTGCCATTATTGAGCACCTGCATCTCCGCCTGGACCGTGGACTGACGGTGCTGACGGGCGAGACCGGCGCGGGCAAGTCTATCATCATTGACGCGCTTGGAACGCTGCGTGGCGAAAAGGTTTCGCCCGTCGTGGTGCGGGTGGGGTGTGCGCGGGCCCGCGTCGAGGGGGTGTTTAGCCTGGAAGATTGCCCCGACCTGGTGCCAGTGGTGCAGGGGTATGGGCTGTGGGACGAAGAGGGCGAACAACTCATCATTACGCGGGATATCAGTGCCGAGAGTGGGCGCAGTGTGGCGCGTATCAACGGACGCGCCGTGAACATCGGCGCGCTTCGGGACATCGGTGGTCGCCTGGTGGATATCCATGGGCAGCACGAGGGATTGTCCATCTTCAATACGCGCACCCATCTGGATATCCTCGACCGCTATGGCGGGTTGATGGAACGGCGAGAACAGGTGGGAGACGGCACGGCCCGTCTGCGAGCTATCCGCGAGGAACTGGCCGAACTCCGACGCGATGAAGCTCGCCGTACCGAACGGATTGAAGAACTGCGCTTTTTGCTCGAAGACGTGCAGGCAGCACGGGTGCGCCCCGACGAAGAACAGGAGCTTATCCGGGAGCGGAGCGTGCTTCAAAATGCTTCGCGCATTGCCGAACTGGTTCAGAGCGCCTACACTGCCCTGCGTGGGGGCAGCGAGAGCGGACCCTATGCGCCCCGCCCGGTGACCGAGACCATGGCCGGGGTGGTTTCCGACCTGGAAGACCTGGCGCGTCTGGATCCATCAGCGGGGCCACTTTCCGAACAGGCCACCGACCTGCACTACCACCTGGAAGACCTGGGTGTCAATCTTCGCGCCTACCACGACCGTTTCGACTTCGACCCGCACCGCCTGGAGGAGATAGAGGACCGCCTTTTCCTGATACGCGACCTCCAGCGCAAGCATGGCGGAGATATTCCGTCGCTTCTGGAGCGGGCCGAACGCGCCGAGGCCGAGATAGAGCGTTTGCAACACCGCAACGAATATATTGCCGAACTGGAACAGCGCGAGGCGGCATTGCTCACTGAGCTTGGCGCACTGGCGGGGGAGCTGTCCCGCTGCCGCCGCGCCACCGCCGAGTCGCTGTCTCAAGCGGTTGAGGGAGCGATGGGCGATCTTTCGATGCCCTACATCAAGTTTGCGGTCCACTTTGCGCACGAGGAAGACCCCCAGGGGGTGCCGGTCGCGGTGGATGTCGCGGTGGATGCGGACTCGCGCTCCGCGGGCCGTGAACGACCTGACACAGCGGGCAACGAGGGGGCGCGCCTGCGTCCACCAAACCCCGCCTGCCGCTACCGCGTCACCTCAACGGGGATGGACCGGGTGGAGTTTCTCATATCGCCCAATCCGGGCGAGCCGCTCAAGCCCCTCGTCCGGATTGCCTCTGGCGGGGAAAGCTCACGCTTGCTGCTGGCGCTGAAATCCATCCTCTCGCACGTGGATATGGTGCCGACGCTCATCTTCGATGAGGTGGATGTGGGCGTCGGGGGGCGGGCCGGGCAGGTCATCGGGATGAAGCTCTGGGCGATGTCCGAAGCCCACCAGGTTATCTGTATCACCCACCTGCCCCAGGTGGCCGCCTTTGCCGAAACGCACTATGCCATCAGCAAGGTGGTCGAACCATCGCACCGTGGCGATTTGCAAACCCGCACCCGCCTGCGCCACCTTTCCTTCGATGAACGCGTCTATGAACTGGCGGCGATGCTGGATGGCACCCCGGAGCATGAGCACAGCCGGGCCAGTGCCCGCACTATGATTGAGCGTGCCCAAGCGATGAAATCAGGAGCGAGTTATCGTGCAGCGACAAACACAACTGAGTATCTGGTGTGAGCGAATCATCGAAGGGGGATGGTTGCTGGCTCTGACCCTTATCCCCATCTATTTCAACCTGCTCTCCGCTCGCCACTTCGAGCCAGACAAAGCCACCACCCTGCGTTCGATTGTGCTGGTCATGGCCGCTGTTGCGCTGGTCCGGGCCATAGATACGCTGATGGTGAACCAGTCCGGCCCCGGCACACCCAGGCCGCCGTCACCATCCCACGCGGCCCACGCGAACAGCCTGCCAGAAGGGCGCGAACCCGCCTCGTCCAACCCGCTGATGGACTTCTGGAGGCAGTGGGGCAGCATCCCCCTGGCCGTCCCGACCCTGGTCTACGCGCTGGTCTTTCTGCTCGCAACCATCGTTTCCGTGGTGCCCTACACCAGCTTCTGGGGGTCGTACCAGCGCCTTCAAGGCACCTATACCAACCTTTCTTATGTCCTGCTCGGCGTGCTGATCGTTGCCACCCTGCGGCGGCGCGAACAACTAGAGCGGCTCATCACGGTGGTGCTGATTGCCGGCCTGGTTGTTGCATTCTATGGCATTGCCCAGAACCGCGGGCTTGACCCCCTGCCCTGGAAGGGTGATGTCACGACGCGGGTCGCTTCCACGATGGGCAACTCTATCTTTGTGGCGGCCTATCTTATTCTGGTCGTGCCCTTTGCACTCTACCGCGTCATTGGCAATATCACCCGCTCCCGCAAGGCTCCGAGTTCTCCTAGCCCGCTCATGGATGGCCTCTGGGCGGTGAGCTACGCGCTCCTGATCTTTGGGACGATATCGCTGCTGGTGTCCGCCGTGAAGTTCGGAGCCGTCGTGCGCGTGGCCGATTTCCGCTACTGGTGGGTCTTTCCCGGCGCGGTGGCGCTCTCAACGGCGCTGTGGGTGCTGCCGACGCTCAATTTGCAACACCGCGACCGATTGCCCTTCTCGGTGTTCCTGCCGGGTGGCCTCTTCCTGGGCTATCTCTTCTTGCTCGGCCCGATGTTTGCGCTCTCTGCGGGGAGCGACACGCAGAAGATAGACCAGAGCCTCGAAAAGGGGTTGGACTGGTGGGTCTGGCTGCTTGCCAGTGCGGTTGCGGTTGCCGGGTTCTATGCACTGGCGTTCTTCCTCCCCCGCCGCGCTGGCGAACCCTCGCGCATCACCCTGGTGCTGCAAGCGCTGGGGAGCCTGGTGGTTACGGCGGCGCTGCTGCTGACCATCTTCTACAGCCAGAGCCGTGGGCCGTGGCTTGGCCTGCTGGCCGGGTTGTTCGTCTTCTTCTCACTGTCGCTGTGGTTGTCGTGGCGGCGAGCCAGGAGGCACAACCCCGCTTCCCGTCTTGCGCGGGGGTTGCTCATGGCACTGTGGGGGTGGGGATTCCTAGTGGTGGCGTGGGTGGTGTTTCTCGTGGCGTTCAACCTGTCGGATGCGCCGTTTTTCGACCATCTCCGCAAAGTGCCCTATTTTGGTCGGGCCGGAACCCTGCTTGATGCCAGTGCGGGCACCGGCCTCGTCCGCAAGCTCATCTGGTTTGGCGATGAACACGGGAGCGGCACGGTGGGGTTGATTACAGCAGACCCGGCGCGAACCGTGGTCGGGTGGGGGCCAGAGAGTATGTTTGTGGCATTCAACCCCTTCTACCCACCGTCGCTGGCAAATGTCGAGATGCAGACGGCTTCGCCCGACCGCTCCCACGATGCCATGCTGGACGAACTGGCGACCAAGGGGCTTCTGGGGTTAATCAGCTACTTCTTTGTGCTGATCAGTGTGGCATCGCTGGGGTGGCGCATCATGCTCCGCAGCGAGGAATGGCAGTGGCAGTTTCTTGTCATTGCCTGCCTGAGCGGTGTGACGGCGCACTTTGTCGAGGGCTTCACCGGCATTCCCATCGTTTCTACCCTGACGATGTTGTGGGTCACGATGGCGCTGCTGGTCATTGCCGGGATGATGGCCGGCCACTACACGCTCACCTGGTCGGGGGCGCACTACCCAGAAAGCCAGGATACGGCTGCTATCTCGCTGGCAAAGCCCACCGAACCCGCCGGGAGTCCTGGGTCCGGGGCCGCGCCAACGATGGGATCGTCAGTGCTGGAAAAAGACCAGCCTCCACGGAACGGGGAAGCCCCTGGAATAAGGGGAAGGGAACGGGAAAAAGAACCGGCGCGAACCCCGCGGAGCCGGGGCCGCCGCAGCATGGCAACGGCCCCGGCCCGCCAGCGAACCGAGGGGGCAACCCGACGGGGTTCGGCCTCGGCCTCAGTCGGCCCGCGTGGGCGGGTTTCGCTGACCGGCCACCCACTCGCCGCGCTGGTCTATGCGCTGGTGGTCGGTCTGGCATTGGTGGGGGTCTGGAAGTGGAACATCAACCCGATCTATGCTGATATGCGGTTTCATGAGGGTGAGGGGTATAGCGCCCAACCCGGTATTGACGGGCAAATCTACGGCCTGAGCAAATACATTGAGGCTATCCGCCATACCCCGCACGAAGATTTCTACTACCTCAACCTGGGGCGCAACCTGATGGAGATTGCCCGCGCCAAACGCGAAAGCGCTGAAGGTTCAATTGGCGAAGCGGAGCCGCAGGCCAGCGTTGAAACGCTGCTCCAGCTGGAGGATATCCAGGCGGTGGTGCGTTTCGTGCAGACCCGAAGCCCCCTGGCAATGATGAGCTACGCCGAAGCGGTGCTTCAGCGGGCCTTCAGCCTCAACCCGCTCAACAAAGACCACTCGGCCAACCTCGCCCGCATCAACAACTTCTGGTATAATTGGACGCGCCAGGAAGAGCGCCTGGATCAATCGGTCTCCTGGTATGAAGAAGCAACGAAGGTCGCCCCCTACGACGTGTTGTTGCTTGATGAGCACGCCAGCATCCACGTGATGCTCGGCAATATGGACGGAGCCAGCGGTAACCAGCAGGCCGCCACGAGCCACTACGAGCAGGCGGCTGCTATCTATGAAAAGGTCTTTGCCTATAACCAGCGCTACACGGCAGAGCACGATATAGACAAAAACCTGGCAGAAGTCTATCGCCGCCTGGGGCGGATGGAACAGGCCACCGCGATGTACGTTCATACCATCAAGCGTTCGCCCCAGGAATTGAACGATGCGCTCACGTCTATTGTTGCCTCGCTGGAAGGCCACCCGGACCTCATCCTCCAGCTACGCGATGCCTATGCAGACCAGGCCGAAGGAAACGCCGCGCTCTATTCTGCGGTGGGGTTGCTCTCGGTGCGAGGGGGCGACCTGGAGGGGGCAGCGCAGTCCTATGCTCACGCCATTGAGGAAGAGCCAGAGAACGTGCAGCATCGCCTGAACTATTCGCTAGTGCTGAGCGATGCCCGCCAGTATACCAGGGCGCTGACCGAGTCGCAGGAGGCGTTGTCGCTGGCGCGGGGACAAGAAGGACACGAACAGGAGGTTGCCCAGCTTCAGTTCTTCATTGCTTCGTTGCAACAGATTGCCGCCAACCCTGGCACTCGTGGTGCTGGCAGCGACGGTGACAACGAGTGAACCATCTTATGCTCCACATCTTCCTGATATTGATGACCGCGCTGGTCTCCTCAATGGTGATGACCCCCCTCGCCCGGCGGGCTGCCTTCCGGACCGGGGTGGTGTCCGTCCCGCGTATCCGAGATATCCACACCATCCCGGTGCCGCTCCTTGGAGGAATCGCCATCTATGTGGCCTTTGTGGGGGCGTTCCTCTTCCTCAACAACCAGGCCCAGTATATCCGCGAGGGGGTGGGCATTCTCCTGGGGGCAACGCTCGTCTCCCTGGTTGGCCTGATTGACGACCGGTGGGGGATGTCGGCACCAGTCAAGTTCGCCGGGCAACTGCTGGCCGGGGGGATACTCCTGGCTGGGGGTATCCAGGTGGCGCTTTTCCCGATTCCCTGGCTCAACTGGGTCGTGACCCTTCTCTGGGTGGTTGGCATCACCAATGCGCTGAATTTTCTCGATAATATGGACGGCCTGTCGGGAGGGATAGCCACGATTGCCGCGGCGTTTTTTGTATTGCTGGCAACGATGAACGAGCCACCGCAGGTGCTGGTGGGGGCGATGGCCGCGGCGCTGATGGGCGCGTGTGGGGGGTTTCTCCGCTACAACTTCAGCCCGTCCCGAATCTTCATGGGCGACGCGGGAAGCCTCTTCCTGGGCTTTGTGCTGGCATCGCTGGCAATCAAGCTGCGCTTCCTCTCGAATGTGCCCCTGGTGACCTGGATGGTGCCGGTCTGTGTGCTTGGGATACCCATTTTCGATACGTCGCTGGTTTTTGTTTCGCGCCTGCGCCGTGGGGTCAACCCCTTCACCACCGCCGGCAAGGACCACCTCTCGCACCGGCTAGTGGCCCTGGGGATGACCAAACTGGAGGCAGTATTGACATGCTACCTGCTGGCCGGGGTCTGTGGAATGGTGGGAACCTACCTGACTCGCGCTCGTCTGGAGGAGGCGTACGTAGTGGTGGGAGCTATGGTGATAATCGGGTTGTCCGGGTTGGTCTGGATGGAGCACCAGTGTCCAGGGGGGCAGGCCCGAACCCCCCCCGCCGGCAGAGCCGGATGAGCGACGAGGGAACCGGGCCGTCCTCATCACCCATCGCCATCGCCCATATCAATCGTCGCTGGTGTCAGACGTCGTTCGGGTTTCCTCCCAACTCCCGGACGCGGTCCTGCCACTTCTTCATGAGGCGGTTGTAGTTTTCCTCAGAGATTTCGCCCATGGAGAAGCGCAGGTCGAGGTTGTCAATGGCCTGCCGGACCTGCTCCAGGGTGATATTCCCGCCAGCGTGGGAAGGAGATTGCGAGGGATGAAAGGCCTGCGACACCATCCCGGCCATTCCGGCCCCCAGTCCCAGGCCGGTTCCGATGCCCATTCCGGTGCTCATCTCGCTGTGGTTGCCGGGAGCCGTGGCCGACTCGCGCATGGCCTGGGCCGCCTGGTAGCGCAGGTAGTCGGCTTCGCCCACTGCGCCCATGGCCGTTGCTTGCTCCATCGCCTTCGAGGTTTCTTCGGTCGGAGCAATCGCGTGCAGCGCAAAGGCAAGGATGCTCAGCCCGATCAGGCCAAAATCGTCATTCAGCTTGGCCTTGACCCCCGTGCTGAGTTCGTTGTACATGGCCGGTAGCTCAAACAGCGACTTGCGCATTTCGCCAAGCAGGTCAATGAACTTCTGGACGATGAACCCGCGCATGTAGTCTTCAATCTGCCGGGAGGCATAGATACCCTGCTGCCCGACAATCTTGTTGACGAACAGCGCCGGGTCGCGTACCTGGAACGAATACGTCCCTCGGGCCCGCAACCGTGCCATCCGCAGCACCGGGTCTTGAAACCAGATGGGTTCGGGTGTGCCCCATTTCTGGTCAATGAACTGTTTCGTATTGACGAAAACCACCTCGGCCTGGAACGGTGTCTTTCCGCCGGTTGCCATCCCGATGAGACGGGCCAGGAGCGGGATATTCCCGGTCGTGATGGTGTGCCGGCCCGGTACCAGGATATCCAGGGCTTTGCCATCGCGAAAAAATACTGCCACCTGGTTTTCGCGGACAATCACCTGAGACCCGAAACGGAAATCGCCTGGTCCCCATTCCGGTTCGCGGTGAACTATCTCTTCTCCAGTCTGGTCGAGAAATTCGACCACATCAATCATTCGAGCCATAGTTGTTTCCCCTCCACAATGTAGCGATATGATAGGCCGGTGCCCCTTGCGTCCCTGTCGGGTCGTTGGTTTCCGGTGGTTCCGGTATCTCTGCTGTTTATGGTAGCTATGGTAACGGTGGTTTCCCTGGTATCTGTTTGCCAGCGGCCAGAAGCTCCTGCCGGGCATCGAACTGGGTGTGCAGGCCATCTACCAGCGCCCGGAGGTTGGTGAGAGCTTCATCTATTGCCCGCTCATGGCCTGGTTCGCTCGCGGCAATCTGCTGCCCCACCGCGGCAATCTGCTCGTGCAAGAGCGGAAGATGGTCGGCCATGGCTGCATCGAATGCGTAGAGCCGGTCCAGGTCGCTTTCGTCTATGCGGGCTTCGCTGAACCAGCTGGTATAGCCGCGTGGGGCACTTTCCAGGCGGGCAATGAACCGGTCCAGCGTCTGGGTGATCCCTTCCAGTTGTTCGAGCGTGCCAAATGCACCCGCCTCGACCGCGTTTCGCGTGAGGGCCATGAGCGCCTGTCGTTCGGCCCCATAGTGCTGTGCCAGGTAGTCCCGCAGGGCTTGGTCCGCATCGCGCCGCTGCTCTCGTGCGGCATACCCTTGATAGCCTGGGATGATATGCAGAAGATTCTTGATGGTCTCTCGCATGCTCAATACCTCGCTGGTTCCCTCGCTCATACGGTTCCCATATCCTATGGTATGATACCACACAAGTACGGAGAAATTCAGAAGAAATCTGGTCTTTTGATCCATATTTTTTCACAGATGCTTGCCTTTAGGCGCGGAAGCTACCCGCTTCAGCGGTGGGAGGAAGCGCCCTGCTTCAGCGGCTTCAGCCCATTGCCAAAGCTGCTATGAAACGGCGATAAACATTTCCAGGGCGGTTGTCAGCCCGCCTATTGTCTCGGAGGCGGCGTTGCCGTCGCGCCAGGGACAAGCCCACGCGCTTTCGCCGTGGGTAGCTGACTTGAAGCGTCTGGCGTTGTCATGCTATACTCTCGGAGTGAGGATTGGATTGGATTGGATGGATGCAAATGCAGATGCAGAAGGAGTGACCTTGATGTCCCATGAGGCAACCATTGGCTTGATTGGCGGAAGCGGGCTGTATGCGATGCAGGAACTTGAGGAGGTGGAAGAAGTTGCGCTGGAGACGCCCTATGGCACACCGAGCGATACCTATGTGCTTGGAACCCTCGCCGGGCAGCGGGTGGCCTTCCTGCCCCGGCACGGTCGGGGGCACCGGCTGATGCCGTCGGAGCTGCCGGTCCGGGCCAATATCTACGGGTTTAAGCAACTGGGAGTGAAATATCTGGTCGCTATCAGTGCGGTGGGGAGCCTGCGCGAGGACTATGCCCCCGGCCACGTGGTCGTGCCAGACCAGATTTTCGACCGCACGAAGGGGATTCGTCCCGCGACGTTCTATGGGGATGGGATCGTGGCGCATATTGTTTTCGACCATCCGTTCTGTTCTGTCCTGAGCGAGAAAATCTACCAGGCTGCCCAGAAGGCCGGGGCGACCGTTCACCGGGGGGGAACGTATGTTTGTATGGAGGGGCCGCAGTTTTCGACGCTCGCTGAGAGCGAGGAAAACCGCCGCCGGGGGCACGACCTGATTGGGATGACAGCCCTGCCCGAAGCCAAGCTCGCCCGCGAAGCAGAGATGGCCTATGGGATGATGGCGATGGTCACCGATTATGACTGCTGGCACCCGCATCACGATTCAGTCACGATTGAGACGGTCATTGCGGTGCTCCAGGCCAATGTTGCCCTTTCGCAGCGTATCGTCCGCGAGATTATCCCCCTGATTGGGGAGGGGTTTGAGAGCGCGGCCCACACCGCCATGGCGCAGGCGATTATCACCGACCGCCAGCGCATCCCCCCGGCCACCCGCGAGCGGGTGAACCTGCTGGTCGGGAAGTATTTGTGACGGCTATCGGGGGAACCAGGTTCCAGTGGGTCAGCGTATGCTGGAGGAGGAAAAATCGCTGATGACGGTCACGGGTATTTCCTATGATGAAGCACTTGAGGTGGTGCAACAACTCTCTGCGACTGACCAACTGAAACTTACTATGGACCTGATTCGTCGGGCCCCGTGGACTCTTGAGCCTGCTCAACCAATCGGTCTCTCTTTCGAGGAGCGGAGCGCACACACCCGTGCGCTCCAGGGCAAATATGCCCATATTTTGACACCCAGTGATGAATTTGCCAGGCAGAAGCAGGAAGATATTGACCTGGAGGATTCGATGATATGAATGTTGTCCTGGATGCCTGTGCAATCATCGCATATGCTCGGAATGAACCAGGTGCCGACATTGTGCGTATGCTGATTGATGACCAACAGGTTGGGTGTTTCGTCCATGTTGTGAACCTTTGCGAGGTTTACTATGATGCCACTCGTAGAGTGGACGAAGCCCATGCACAGCAGCTTGTCATTGACCTGGAAGTTGCTGATCTCATCTTTCGTGATGATATTGATACTTCCTTCTGGAAGGCTGTGGGATTTTACAAAGCTACGTTGCGGCGTATATCACTAGCTGATTGCTTTGCCCTGGCACTGGCAAAACGGATTGGTGCGGTCATTGTTACATCTGACCATCATGAATTTGATCCGTTGGTGTCCCAGGGAGTATGCAGTGTACGGTTTATCCGATGATATGGCTATCTCTGCTCATCGCCCCCACAACCGCAGCACGTCACGCAGGGAGCGCAACCCCACCCGGTCGTAGCGGTAGCGCCACCTTCCGCGGCGGGTGTGGTGCTGGACGCTGACCTGGATGGGGAGCGACCCCCGCTGCCTGGCCCATGCGTAGATTTCGGCGGAGATGAGCGGCCCGTACGAACGGAATGGTTGCTCTTGCAGCAGCGTGGTGCGGAAGAAGCGGCAGGGGTAGCCGACATCCTGGATATCAAGCCCCAGGAGGCGGTTGACCAGCCGGGTCATTGCCCGGTCATGGAAACGATGGAAGCACCGGAAACTGAGAATCTGGGGGATACGGGGGAACGAGCGCGGCGGCGACTGGTGGGGGTAGCCCATCACCAGGTCGTACTGCCCGACATAGGGAACCAGCGGGGCTATCTCGCTCAGGTTTGCCAGGCTGCTGGTATCAATGAGCAGGATGTATTCGCCGCGGGCCGCACGGCCCCCACTGAGCAGGGCGCAGCCATAGCCCTGCCGGCGCCGGTGGTGAATCACCATCACCGGGTCGTGGTGGGCCGCCAGGTTATCGGCAATGGTCGGGGTGGCATCGGTGCTGCCATCGTCTACCAGAATCACTTCGTAGTCGGGGAAGAACTGCGGGACCACGGCCAGACACTCTTGCACGACGGGGACCAGCAGGGTCGCAGCGCGGTACACCGGAACTATCACCGACAGGGGAATATTGGTCATTGTCATCGTCATCGTCATGGTATTGTGGCTCCTGGTTCGTCACTTCACGATACGCGGCTGCCTGGTCATCGCTTAGTATAGCATAGTCAGTCCTTGCTGATGCACACGCCAATGCGCGAGATGCTGCGATTCACGCTGAAACGCCTCCGGGTGGGGATGGTCTCCGTGACCCCGGCCAGCGTTGCCTGTTCCCTCACGCCGGTGGTTCGTTCGTTCACCGCCGAAGAGCAGACCGCGGCCCGCCTGGTCCTGGGAGACAGCGCCATTGCGTGGAATCGGGTGCGCGTCGTTGAAGAAGGCTTCTGGCGCTATCTCACCGCGCTGCCGCCCTTCAGCAACCGGGCGTTCGTGTGGGGCTATGCCATCGTCATCCCCGATGCCCGGCGGGTGTCGCGGTCGCTCATCGTCCACGAAGCGGTTCATGTCCTCCAGTATGAGCGCGGGGGGTGGGGCTACGCGCTCCAATCGCTGGTGGGGCAGGTCCGCCGCGGACGGGCCTTCTACGATTATGGCGGGGTGGATGGATTGCAGCGGGCGCTTGCCACCGGAAAGCGGTTGCGCGATTTCAATGTTGAGCAGCAGGCGTCTCTGGCGCAGCACTACTACGAGGCGTGCCTTCGTGGAGCCGACACCCGTTTCTACGAACCGTTTGTGGCCGAACTGCGCCGGGGGGAGGTCTGGACCTGACAGGGTTTTGTCATGTCTGGCTCCCCCAAGCGGGGGTTATCCGTCGTTCTATCCGGCAGTCTTTCAATCATTCATTTATTCATTGGCGGGCTACGGGCGACCGGCGATGAGTTGCGGATGGCGATCCTGGGGAATCTCCCATATATCAGTGTTCGTATCTTTGTGGTATAGTCAGGTCGTTGAGCATGAGCCACGTACGAACCGCGGGTGCGGGGTGCGAGGGACACCGAAATCGTGCTTACGGCTATTCCTATTCCTATGGACATGGTGCAACATGACACAGGCGGAGGGGATTTGATGTTTGTTCGACGGATGGTCAGACACGACCAACCAGACCGGCCAGACCGGCTGGTCTGGCGGAGCCAGGGGATTATCAGGTGGGTCAGGCGTATCGGGCCGGGGCCCCTCTTTCTGATGTTGGGCGGTGGTATCCTCCTTATCTTCCTGTTCCTGGTTGGCGGTGCTCCGGCAGATGCCGAAGAAGCCTTGCCCTGGCGTAACAAAGGCAGCCCCTTCGGATTTGAGGCGGCGCTCGGCAACCGGGTGCGGGCGGAAGACATAGACGCGGCGATGGTGCTGATGCGCGAGTCGGGGGTGCAGTGGCAGCGCGAGGAAATTTTCTGGGACCACGTCCAGACCGCGCCCGGTGCTCCGTATGTCTGGACTGGCGATGGGAGCGGTTTCTACAACTATGACCGGGCCATCCAGGTTCAGGTTGAGGCGGGTATCCGCATTATGGGGTTGCTCGATTATAACCCGGCCTGGTTCAAGGGGCAGAACCCCCCCATTGATGCCTGGATTAACGATTGGGGCGATTTTGTCTACAATGCCGTGGCTCGCTATGGTCGCGACCGCGGGTGGGTCAAGTATTGGGAACTCTGGAATGAGCCGAACGTGGCCCACTTTGGCTTCGGGGGAGGGCTGAACAGCCCCGAAGATTTTGTGCGCATTCTGGAAGTCGGGCGGGCCGCGGCCAGAGCCGCCGACCCGGAAGCGCAGATTGTGATGGGGGGGATTTCGTGCACGCTGGAGCAGCCGGAGCCAAACTACGACTGCTTCGACTATCTGAAGCGCATCGGGGATGCGGGGGCCTGGCAGCACACGGATATCCTGGCGATCCACTTCTACCACCACGAAGCCCCGGAGAGTCTCGTGCCACGCTATGAGCGCACGGTTACTTTGCGCGATGAACTGCATCATCTGGATGAACTGCTGCGGCGCTATGGCCCGCGACCCGTCTGGATTACGGAAATGGGGTGGTCTACGACGAGCGGTTGGCCGGGCGTGGATGGACATTCGCAGGCGTTCTTCCTGGTACGCTCCTTTGTGCTGTCGCTGACCCACCCCAGTGTCGAAAAGGTGTTCTGGTATGATTTCCGCAACGATACGTGGCCGAACGTACCCTATGACCAGCCGGTCTACAACAGCCACGAACCCGAATTCCACTTTGGCTTGCTCAACCGGACCTACCCGCTGGACCCCAACCGGGCCGACCTGCGCAAGCCAGCCTTTCTGGCGTTTCGGGCGATGACCAGTATGCTTGGGGGGCAGACGCCGGAGCAGGTGGTGTCGGACGGGAACGAGGGTCTCTACTGGTATCGGTTTGGCGGGATTGGCCGCCGCGTGGATGTGATCTGGCGCACGCTGGATACCTCGCCGGAGGTGATGGAGATTGCGTGTGATTGCCGCGAGGCGATGGTCCACAGTTGGGATGGTAGCCTGAAGCAGGTGCTCACGAGCAGTCAGAATGTGCTGCGCGTTCGCCTGGACGCGCTTGGTGCCCCTATCTATGTCGAGTATGACCCGCCGGTGGCTGCGGGGTCGGGTGAGGTGTTGCCGACGGGCAAGCCATTGCAGGGGGCCTTCCGGTCGTTCTGGCACGCCAACGGTGGCCTGGTGACCTTCGGGTATCCGCTCACGGGGGAAATCACCGAACCGGAGGCGGGGAGCGGTCGTCCGCGAGTGGTGCAATACTTCGAGCGGGCGCAGTTTGAACACTACCCGGAGTTGAGCAATTCCTCTGGCGAGGTGAAGCTCAGTCGCCTGGGAGCAGCATCGCTGGAGCACCAGGGGATAGACTGGTTTACGCTGCCAAAGGCAGATGGCCCCCCCACTGAAGCGTGTCTCTTCTTCGAGCAAACCGGGCACAGCCTGTGCCCGCCTTTCCGCGCCACCTGGGAGCAATATGGGCAGACGCGCATCCTGGGGTACCCCTTGAGCGAACCGATGGAGGTGGCGCACCCGGCCACTGGCGAGCCGTATATCGTGCAGTATTTTGAACGCGCCCGCCTGGAGTATCCCGCCGGAGGCGGGGGGGAGCAGGTGCAGTTCGGGCTGCTTGGCCGCGAACTCTTCACGAACTATCTTCCTGACGAGTGACGAGTCAGGAGAGGAGGGGCCGGGGGTCGGAGGTAAAGAAGCCTGATCCCCGACCCCTGGGAACTGCTTTGCCGCGGCCTGTCACTCGCCGCGCATCCACACGCATTACGGGGATCAGTGGGTTCCATCCGCATGCTGGACCAATTCGACCAGCACGCCCTGATTGGCGTTCTTCGGGTGGACAAAGGCCACCTGGGTGTTGTGGATGCCGGGGCGGGCCGTTTCGTCAATGAGGCGCACCCCGCGCTCGCGCAGCAGGTTGAGCGAGGCGGCAATGTCATCCACGCGGTAGGCGATGTGGTGGATGCCGGGACCTTTCTCGCGCAGGTACTTGGCAAAGCTCGCTTCTTCGGAGGTGGGCGAGATGAGTTCGACCATGATGTTGCCCACGCGGGTTGCGGCAACTTCCATGTGCCGTTCGGGCATCGGGATGCGCTCCCAATCGCTGATGCCGAATGCCTGGCGGTAAAATGCGATGGAATCGTCAAGGTTTTCAACGGCGAAGCCAATGTGGTCTAAGGCTTGAAACATAGGGGTAACTCCTGTTCTTCACATACGTTACGGTTTCTTTTCCAACGAGTCCCGACTCTATTATACTATTGTATCTGATATTTATTTACCGCTCGTCACGCGTCACTGATGTCGCGTGCGGTTGGGGAGGCTCCATTTGACAGAACGTTGCGGTTGGCTACCATGGCATCGAACCAGGCCGGAGCCTGACCTTGCCCTCCGGGTGCCAGCAGGAGCGCGAAAGATGCCCACGTTTTTGTCGCCATCGGCGGAGACGCTTGCCGTGCTTGCAGAAGCCACGCGCATGCTCCACGAGGATGGGCCGTTTGGCAGGCGGGTGCATGAGCTGTTCAAGCATCTGCATCGGGGGATGCGCTACGGTGATGCTCGCCTGACGTGCTGGTTTCCGTCGGCACGACCGGGCGCACAGCGGCAGCAGTTCTATTCTTCCGACACGCTCGCTTGCCCGTGGGATAATCAACGTATGCGCCAGACGGCCATGGACCGGCAGGTGGTGCGGTATACGCTGCAACCGGAGACGAACGCCCCTTCGCCACCAGCTCTCGCCCGCCGCGGGGGGGAGATTATCTACCTTGGCGCACCGATATGCTGGGGGAAGCAGCTCTGGGGGGTGCTGGAGGTGCGTTCTGGCAATCCGGACGACCTGGGAACGACCGAGCAGGAATTGATAGCGGCGCTGCTGCCGCAGATTGCCGTTGCCATTGCGATGGAGGGGGAGCGCCAGCACCAGGGGTCGGAGCCGAATGTGCAGTCGCTCCCGGCGCTGCTGCCGGCCCCCCCCGCACTGCTGGCGCAGACGGCACTGCTCGACGCGCTGGAACACGAACTCAAAGAACCCCTCGCGCTGCACAAGCTCCTGACGATGCTGTTGCGCTGGAGTCTCGACGCGACCGGAGCCGAGGCCGGGGCGGTGTTTCTCGTTGACCACGACCACGCCGAATTGGTGATGCAGGTCTACGAAGGGTACACGCCGGAGATGTTCCCAACCGATGTGCGCAGCATTCAGCGCCACCGCTGGAAATGGAACACGGGACTGGCGGGGCGGGCGGTGCAGAGTGGGCGGGCGCTGCTCGTGCGTGATGTCACCAGGGAGGTGTCCCTCCAGTTCCAGACGGTGGCCGCAAACCTGCGGGCAGAACTGGCGGTTCCGCTGTGCCTGGACCAGCGAGCGCTGGCGGTGCTGGTGCTCGATAGTCCCCGCTCTTCGGCGTTTGGGGATGAGGAACTGGCGTTTGTGAACGCGCTGTGCGAACGGGCGACCCGTCCGCTCTACCACGCCATGCGCTACCAGGAGATTGTGGAAACCAGCACGCAGCTTCATCAGGTGTTTTCGAGCCTGCCGACGGGGTTGGCGCTGCTGGATACGAGCGGGCGGGTGCTGCGGACCAACCCGGCCTGGTCCGCGGTGTGGGGCATTGCCGAGCGCCCCGCAGGCCAGCCGGTGCATGTACCGATTGATCTGGTGGATGATTTGCTGCCGCGGCTCCCGGACCCGCTGTTGCTCGTGCAGTTCTGCACCGATGGGCAGAACGCCCCCCGCGAGGCGCAGATGATGAACATTCGGCTGATGAATCCGGCGCGGGAGCTTCAGGTGCTTTCGGTGCCGACTCACGATAGTCTGGGGCAGGTGACCGGGCGGCTGTGGATGGTGAGTGATGTGACGCGGGAGCGGGAGGTGGACCGGCTGAAGAACGAGTTTGTTTCGATTGTGTCGCACGAACTGCGCACCCCGCTTACCTCTATTCTGGGGTTTACCGAATTGCTGCTGGTGCGCCAGTTTTCCCCTTCAGAGCAGCGGCAGTTTATCCAGACGGTGTATGACCAGGCGAACCACCTGTCGAAGCTGGTAGAGGATTTGTTGAGCGTGTCGCGGATTGAGGCAGGGAAGGTAAAGCTGCACCGCTGGATAGTGGCGCTCCGCCAGATTATTGCTGAGCTGACGAACCAGATTGGGCAGCTTGAGCGCCACCGCCTGCTCATTCGGTTGGTGGAACCGATGCCGCCGGTGTCTGTTGACCGCGACAAGGTCCGGCAGGTGTTGTTCAACCTGGTGACAAATGCGATTAAGTATAGCCCGGCGGGAGGGGAGATTGAGTTGGCGGCACAGGAGGTGCGAGTGACAGCAATTGGACGGGACGAGGAGGAGGGCCGCGAAGGGGGGGAGCCACGCGGTCCGGGGGGCGCTCTGCCGCCCGACCACCCGGTGGGGCGCTGGATTGTGGTGAGTGTGCGCGACCAAGGCATTGGGATTGCCGCGGAGCATATTCCGCTCATCTGGGAGCGGTTCTACCGCGTGGATAATACGAACACGCGGCGGATTGGCGGCACCGGGTTGGGGCTGAGCATCACCCGTTCGCTGGTGGAATTGCACGGGGGGCGTATCTGGGTCGAGAGCGAGGTGGGGCAGGGGAGTGTGTTCTTCTTCACGCTGCCGGTAGCGGCGGATATGCGGCGCGAGGAGGATTGGGGGTAAACGCGGTGTTCTGGCGGGTTGGGTTGTGTGGTATGATGGGGCCGTGCTCGCTGCTGGCGGAACCTCTGGCGAACGACGGGAAGGGAACATGACGACAGTTGAGATGCCTGAGCAGGATAAGACACAGGAAGCTGAAGGGAGAAGAGAACGCACCAGAAGGCTTGTGGGGGAGGGCCATCGGGCGATGCGGGGTGGGTCGCCTGGAGAAGCCGTCCCACTGTTTATGGAAGCCCTGACCAAGAACTTGCTCCACCGGGGCATTGCCATCCTCCTTCTCCTCCTCCTCTTCGCGCTCGCCGCCTGCGGAGCGCGGGGGGAATCGCCCGGCCAAGGCGCACCGTCCGGCAACGAAACCACCCAGGATGGGACCTCCCCTCCGCCCGGCTCCGTCGTGCGCGGCGAAAAGCTGCCAGGGCGGTTGCTGTTTGTGCAACAGGGCGTCGTCTGGATATGGCGTGGGGAACAGGGCTACCCCCTCTTCGGGCAGGGCGTTGCGTGTCAGCCCGAATGGTCGCCCGATGGCACGCGCATTGCCTATGTGGAGCGAGGCGAAAGCTACACCGATGTGATGCTGGCCGACGCCAGCGGTAAATACCTGGACCAGCTCACCTTCTATGGCTCGACCCACCCGCTTCAGAGCCTTGAGCGTATCTACGACACGATGTGGGCGTTCTACCCAACCTGGTCGCCCGACGGCACGCGGATGACGATGGTATCGCAGTATGCCCCACCCTACCAACCCTACACGGAATCCCCCGCTGTAGACTACAACCTGTCTATCTACAGCCTGTCACTGAACGGGAGCGGGGCACGCCGTCAGTTGTATGCCGATGAGATGGCCCACGGTGGAGCCATGGCCTATCGCCCGGCCCGGTCCGGCGGGAACCAGGGAGCAAGCGACCTGGTATTCACCCGGTCTGGCCTGGGTCCAGAGGGATACCCGCAAATCTACCGGCTCGACTCGGAGGGCGACATGGGGGTGCCCTTCCCCGGTGCCCGCCCCACAGCTACGACCCGGCGTTCTCCCCCGATGGCGCGTGGCTGGCCTTTGCCGCTCGCGACAAGGATGGGCAAACGGATATCTGGGTATTGCCGGCCAACCCTGCCGAAGGCAGCAACCCCACCCCGCAGCGACTCACGAACCTGGGGATGGCGCGGTCTCCGACCTTTTCTCCCGACGGCAAACGGCTGGCGTTTCTGGCAATTCCGCCTCACCAGGGAGGGTTCGACCTATGGGTTGCGGAGGTAAGTGCCGATGAACGCGGATGGCCCGTGGCCGAAACCCCGCGCCAGGTTACGCACGAGATGTATCTTGATGCCGACTCCGGTCTGTCGTGGTCTCCCTAGAAAACCTCGGTCATCTCGGTCGTCTTGATAATCTCGGTTTCGGTGACAATCCAGTTCAGGGGAAGGTCGTGGGGTTCGCGTGGGACGGCGGCGATCTCCTGGGCGGCAAAGGCCGCGCCAACCGTGATGAGAGGGGGGTGACACGCCGCAAGCAGCCGGTCGTAATAGCCCTTGCCGTAGCCCAACCGGTAGCCCGACCGGTCAAACGCCAGCAGCGGAACCACCAGCAGTTGGCATTCTGCGGCCTCGGCGGGGCAGAAAGTTCGCGGTTGGGGGATACCAAAAAGCCCCGGCTGCCAGTCTTCTGCGGCCAGCGACGTGAGCCACGTATGCGCCAGTTCTTCGGAGCCGCGCCGGACGACTGGCACGACCACGCCCTTGCCGCGGGCCAGGGCATCGGCCAGCAGCGGCAGCGTGTTGACCTCTGAGCGAATCGGGACATAGCAGTGCAGGGAGCGTACGGTCTGGTACACGTCCAGGCTAATAATCCGTTCGCAGATGGCCCCACTGCGGGTGGCACGCGTTTTTTGCGCTATCGCCTCGCGTCGTCGCTGGCATTCCTGGCGTATGGCCTGCTTCTCAGCGCAGACCATTGCGTCTCCGGTCGGTCTGGCTCAGGAGAAAGGCCGGGAGCGCCAGATGAACATATTCGTTGGCATGGTTGCGCCGGACAAGGGCATGGGCCTCTTTACCATCATACAGCGCGGTAATCTTCCAGGCCCCCCGTTCCTGCACGCGCACGCGGAAAATCCCGTTGATGTCCGTTCGTCGGCGGGAGTCTATACCATCCACATAGATCTTGGCGTCTTTGACTGGCCGCCGGTCGGCAAGGGTCACGATGCCGTTGATGGTAAAGTGGCGCGGTCCCGTCCCTGGCTCGATGACAAACTTCTGGACAATGAAATTGATGATCAGGCTGAAGATAAGCAGGCTGAGCGCTACCCCCGACAGGCCGTCCAGCACCCGGACCATGAGGGAAATGAGCGCGTTTTCCTCCAGCGTGCGAATGACTTCGAGCTTCGAAAGATTCTGGTAGATCAGGTTGAGGAAGACGACCAGCCCGGAGAACAGCGAAATCCGGGATGACCACTTCAATGCGACCTCGAAAGTTTGCCGGTTCATAAGTGCGTCCATTGTATGTGCGACTCCTTGAAGAGATTTCCGAAGGTATCTCGTCGGATTGCTCAGGTCTGAGGGGACGAGAAGCAGGGGATAGCTCCCCCACCCCCATGGATAGAGATATGGATTCCATAGGAGATCCCCGCGTGGTTGAGATACCACTTCGCTCCTGACGAATCTGGATGTAATCCTAGTATACCATGGAAGATCAAGAAATCCCTTCGGTATCAGGAAAAATTAACCGGACGTATACGAACCTGCCTTGGTTTGTTTCCGCCGGTGCCAGGCCGGTCCGGTCCGTCCCGTCCGGCCCTATTCCAGCGGCCCCCGCCTGGCCTGATGCGCTTCGAGCGCCAGCGACACGATGCGCCCGATGATATCGGCGGGGGATAGCCCGGCCTCGGCGGCCTGGTGGAAGAGGAAAGAAGAGGGAGACATCCCCGATGTGGAGTTCGGGTCGGTGATGAGCATCCGCCCATCCTTGAGCAAAAAGCCGTCAATGCGGCTGTAGCCGGTGAAACCGAGCACCTGGTGTGCTCGCCGGGCCTCCTGGCGTATCCGCTCAAGCGTTTCGTGGTCTACATGGGCGGGGGTGATTTTCTGCGAGCGGCCCGGCATATACTTATCATCGTAGGTCATATAGGGGTTGGTGGTGACAATTTCGGTGGGCACCAGGGCTTCTGGATCGTGGTTGCCCACAACAATCACCGAAAACTCCATCCCGTCCAGGTAGGCTTCCACCAGGGCGCTCGTATCCCATCTCCAGGCCACCGCCAGCGCTGCCGGCAGGTCTTCGGGGTTCTGGACGACCGAAACCCCGATGCTTGAGCCTTCGCGGGTGGGCTTGACGACACAGGGGAAACCAATGTGCTGGGTGAGGTGTCGGGTTATGCCCTCCGCATCGGTGTTCCAGGCATGTTCCGCCACTACGGCTTCGCGGACGGCCTCGAACCCGCCGCGGCCAGCAACTGGTGGGCGACGGATTTATCCATGGACACGGCACACGGCAGCACCC
>JAAUSY010000029.1 GCA_012032475.1 Chloroflexaceae bacterium | reverse complement strand
AGGTTCGTATGTGCCATTTGCAGCGGGGGGGATTCTGTTTGGCGAACCAGAACGGTCGGGGTGTACCATTTCTTTTGGTTCCTCAACCTGCCTCCGCGCATACGAGTGAGGAGGGGGGGGGAGGGTCGTGTTGCAAGTGTATCTACCCGTTGCCCTGACGCCGGGTGCATTCCTGGAGCGCAAGGGCAACAGCGGCGGCGGGCGTTGGTGCGGCGAGGATATGGGGTTGCCCGGTGGTTGGGGGAGCGCCTAAATCCCAGGTATGCAGGCCAATGACGCGCCGCCCACTCTTGCGAGCCAGCGCAATTTCTGAGAGCGTCCCATATTCGCCACCAATGGCAATCACCACATCGGCAGTCTGAGCGATAAGCACATTGCGCGCATGCCCCATCCCTGTGGGGATGCGATGTGGACGGAAGGGTTGGCAGCGGAGCGGTCGGGGCCAGGAAGGATACCGAGGGTCAGGCCACCGGCGCTTGCTGCGCCCCGGCACGCTGCTTCCATCACCCCACCCAGGCCACCACAGACTAGGTTGTGTTGACATTCATGGTATACTTGTCCTTATGACAACCATAACCTTTCGCATCCGCGATGAAGATTGGATCAAAATACGGGAATTCCTTCGGTCGTGCGAGGGGGTGTACCTCGGCTCGGAAGAGGCGGGTCGGCGGTTTCTTGAAGCGGTATTCTGGATCGTCCGCAGTGGCGCTCAATGGCGCTTGCTGCCTCCTGCTTATGGCAACTGGAAAGTGGGTATAAACGATTCGCTCGCTGGGAGCAGAAGGGTATCTGGAAGCGCCTGTTTGACCATTTCGCGAACGATCTCGATTGGGAGTATCTGATCATCGATAGCACCATCGTGCGGTCCCATCCCTGGGCCGCGGGTGCCCCCCAAAAAGACGATGAGGACCCTGAGGACCAGGCGCTGGGACGCAGTCGCGGCGGGTTCAGCACCAACATCCACCTTGCCGTAGACGGTCACGGGAATCCGGTGCAATTCATCCTGACGGGTGGTCAGCGCCATGACCGCCCCCAGGCCGAAAACGTGCTGGGAGATTTTGACGCGGATGATGTTATCGCCGATAAGGGCTATGATACCGATGACCTGCGGGAGACGATTGCGGAACGAGGGGCGGAAGCCGTTATTCCACCGCGGAGCAACCGGAAAGCCCCGGCTGACGATGACAAGCATCTTTACCAGGAACGGCACCTGGTGGAATGCTTCATCAATACAATCAAGCACTATCGTCGCATCTTTTCCCGGTTCGAGAAACTGGCCGGTCGCTATCTCGCGTTTTTGCATTTCGTTGGGATGTTGATATGGCTTCGGTAAAATGTCAACACAACCTAGCAAGCTGATACTTGAGATCTCGCAGATTATCTCCTTCAGCGCAGCACACCAGGGCAAAACAAGTTTCACCTCCGCCCAACTGCGATGCCCGCACAGCCACTTCAAGCAATTTCTCTTTCAGCGGGGCTTTTTTTTCCATTGCTGAACAGGAAAGGCCAAATAGCTGATGCCCACGCATAAACGCCACATCAAACTCGAAACTATCGTCAGGACCAAGATCAGGCTCTATGGACATTTTCACGTCGTGGATACCCTGCTCTGACTGAATTTCTTGCACCTGTCGAAAGACATGCTCTTCCAGCCATGTAGAGGTGAACCATTTGCCACAAACCCCTCCAACTGTGCGCTTCTCTCTCTCTTTGGGTTTGAAATCACCTGCTATGACAAGATCACCAAACGTACCTGGAAAGGCCAGCGTCGGGTTATCACATTGGAGTGCTTCGCGTATTGTCTGGGGAAATTCATCTGTAGACAAATGCGCGTTCGGTCCCTGAAGCTCATTGAACTTTCTTAGGTTGTACCAATCACGCCAAACCTTCTGTCGCTCTGCATCCGTATGAAGATCAAGTAATGCTTTGGTGGTTTCAGGCCATCGAACCTTTTCATCTGGTTCCTGCTTCAATTTCTCCAACCCATGCAGTGCGAGCAATTCGAGCAGAGTTACTGGAACCAGCGTTTTAACCCGTTCCGACCAAGCGTTGCAAGATTCATCAGTAAACCACATACTCAAACTTCGTGCATCCAGGTAGCTGTAATACCTCTTCTGCCGGTCTTTAGCCTGTTCCACAGCCCGATAGGCATGCACCGACATGGCCTTAGTCCCACCGGTGTAGTTCAGGCCTATGCTGCCGGTGTGACCCTTTATTTTCGACGTTATCTCGTTCCAGATATTGGCCGGGTTGCTCTCTTCCACCTCAACCGTGTCGTCCGGGCCAAAGGTGTATCCTTTTGCTTGCAGCACCTTTTTCAGACGGTCGCACTGTTCCCCGGTGCCTTTTGTAACCTGTTTCCCGGTGCCTTTTACGCCTGAATGCACGAGCAGCAAGCGCGTGCTGGTGTCGGCCAGCAGGCAGGCCGCAACATAGTTGGGCAGGGGGTTTTCCCCCATCAGCAAAATCAGCATATCGGTCCGATAATCAACAAACGGATTTCCCACCATGTTCCCCCTCTCATTGTCATTATTTCGCGAACAAAATAACCTATAAAGCCTACCAGTTTGAGCGATGGGATATAAGGGCTTTCTCCGCTTCAGCCGCCTGAGATAACTTCAGAACTGGTGTGTTGTGACAGAATCAGTACCTCAATGGCCTGTCAGTGGCCTTGAGATAGTATAGGCAGATCGTGGTCGCAACGCCGCAAGAAACATTCTGGCGGTGGGGCTACACAGCCTGGGCTTCGACCCTAGAAGCCCAACCCCAACCCTGAAGGGTGTTGGGCCTGGTGGTTGTCAGTGTTGTTGTCAAAACAAAGCAGAGGTTATGATTTCGCACCCAAACAAAAAAACGCCTGATATTCCAAGAGCGACTACCAGGCGTTTTGATGGGTTATCACGTATGGAGCGGGCGACCAGGCTCGAACTGGCGACAACCTGCTTGGAAGGCAGGTACTCTACCAACTGAGTTACACCCGCACCTCCTGGAGTATACCACGGAGAAGCCAGCAGCGCAAGTATCAAGCTCCCCCGCCCCACCATCGGGGACCCACCGCCCCATCACGCATGGGCCGGGCGAACCCCCGCAAGGATGAAGAACTGAAAAACTATTAGGACCGCACCTTTGCAGGGGATTCGCCCCAACTCACCACCGACCGAACCCCTACTTATCTCTCGCCGATGTCCCCGCGCCGGGCTTCTTATATCGCGCCAGCGACGCCTGAGCCGCAGCCAGGCGAGCAATCGGCACCCGGAACGGCGAACAACTCACATAATTCATCCCCGCCCGGAAGAAAAACTCCACACTGGCAGGGTCACCACCATGCTCACCACAGATACCCACCTTCAGGTCCGGGCGCACGCGGCGACCAAGGTCAATCCCCATCTTCACCAACTGCCCCACCCCCTCCTGGTCAAGCGACTGGAACGGGTCATCGGCCAGAATCTTCTTCTCCACATACGACGGCAAGAAGCGACCGGAGTCATCACGGCTCAACCCCATACACGTCTGAGTCAGGTCGTTCGTCCCAAAGCTGAAGAACTCGGCCACCTCCGCCACCTTATCGGCCGTGAGAGCCGCCCGCGGAAGCTCAATCATCGTCCCGACCAGGTAATCAATCTGCACCCCCTCGTCCCTCTGGACCTCATCGGCCACACGGCGAACCACTTCCTCCTGGAGCTTCAACTCCTCTCGACCGTTAATCAGCGGGATCATCACCTCTGGATGAACCTTCACCCCTTCCTTCTTCACCTTCGCCGCCGCCTTGAAAATCGCCCGCGCCTGCATCTCCGTAATCTCAGGATACATAATCCCCAGGCGGCACCCGCGGAACCCAAGCATCGGGTTGAACTCGTGCAGCGCCTCAACCCGCTCCTTCACCTTCGTCGCCTCAAATCCGAGCTTTCCGGCGACCTCCCGTACCCCCGCATCGTCATGGGGCAGGAACTCGTGCAGCGGTGGGTCCAGCGTGCGGATGGTCACTGGCAAACCATCCATGGCACGGAAAATCCCCTCGAAATCTTCCTGCTGAAGCGGCTCAATCTTCGCCAGCGCCTTCCGTCGGCCTTCCTCATTTTCAGCAAGAATCATCTCCCGCACCGCATCAATGCGGTCACCCTCGAAGAACATATGCTCCGTGCGGCACAGGCCAATCCCCTCGGCCCCAAACTCGCGGGCAACCCTGGCATCGTGTGGGGTATCGGCATTCGTCCGAACCCCCATCGCCCGGAACTCGTCCACCCACTCCATAAACGTCCCGAAATCCCCGGCCACTTCGGGTTCAATCGTCGGCAACTGCCCGACAAACACCTCACCCGTACTGCCATCAAGCGTTATCCAGTCACCCTTCCGGATGGTCGTATTACCAACCACCACCACATCTTCCTTATAATTGACCTTCAAGTCCCCGGCCCCTGCCACACAGGGCTTGCCCATCCCACGCGCCACCACCGCGGCGTGGCTGGTCATCCCCCCGCGGGCCGTCAGAATAGCCTGCGCCGCGACCATCCCATGGAAATCGTCCGGTGCCGTCTCAACCCGCACCAGGATGACCTTCTCCCCCTTCTGGGCCATCTGCTCGGCCTCGTCCGGGTGGAAAACCGCCTTGCCCCTGGCCGCGCCCGGCGAAGCCGGCAGCCCCCTGGTCAGCACCGAAGTTTTGGCCTTCTCCTTCGGGTCAATCATCGGGTGCAGCATCTGGTCCAGGGCCGCCGGCTCCACGCGCTGCACCGCCGTCGCCTTGTCAATGATACCCTCCTGGACCATATCAACGGCAATCTTGACCGCCGCCGGGCCGGTGCGCTTACCAGTGCGGGTCTGGAGCATCCACAGCTTGCCCCGCTCAATCGTAAACTCCGTATCCTGCACATCGCGGTAGTGGCGCTCCAGCTTGCTGGTAATCTCCACAAACTGATTATAGACCTCCGGCATGCTCTTCGCCAGTTCGCTGATATCCTGCGGCGTGCGCACCCCGGCCACCACGTCTTCGCCCTGAGCATTGACCAGATATTCCCCGAACATCACCGACTCGCCGGTGCTTGGGTTGCGGGTGAAAGCCACCCCGGTCGCGCTGTCATCGCCCATATTCCCAAAAACCATCGCCTGCACATTGACAGCCGTGCCCAGACTGTCCGGAATCTTATTCACCCGGCGATAATCTCGCGCCCGCTTCCCATTCCACGACATGAACACGGCCCCAATCGCCTGGCGAAGTTGCTCCATCGGGTCTTCGGGAAACTCAATCCCCTTCTCGTCGCGAATAATCTGCTTGAACTGCTCGGCAATCTGCGCCAACTCCTGCTCGCTCAGGTCCGTATCCTGGCGCTGCCCATGCCCCTTGGCCTCGTCCATCATATGCTCGAACTTATCACCCTCGACGCCCAGCACAATCTTGCCAAACAGCTGGATGAACCGGCGGTAAGCATCCTGCGCAAAGCGGGGATTATTGGTCTGTTTCGCCAGACCAGCCAGCGTCTGCTGGTTCAGCCCCAGGTTCAAGACCGTGTCCATCATCCCAGGCATACTAAACTTGGCCCCGCTTCGGACCGACACCAGCAGCGGGTTGGCAGGGTCGCCAAAGGTGCGCCCGGTCTGGGCTTCAATATCCTTCAACCCCGCCATTGCCTGCTCCCACATCCCATCCGGAAACCGCTCGCCGCTGGTGTAGAAGGCATTGCATGCCTCGGTTGTGATGGTGAAACCGGGCGGCACTGGCACCCCCGCGTTCGTCATCTCCGCCACCCCGGCTCCCTTGCCGCCAAGCAAATCGCGCATGCTGGCATTTCCTTCACGGAACAGATAGACCCATTTCTTCTCAGCCATGTGACTTCCTACTGCTTTCTAGCATTCAAAGGTCCTCGAAGGGCCTTACAAGGATAAGGCCCTTGAAGATACTCGAAGATACTCGAAGATACTCGAAGATACTCGAAAGTTTACGTCCGCAACTTCTGCAACTGAACCATCAAAATCCATGTATCGCTTTGTTTCTGAAAACCACAGACACCAGAGAACCACCCGGACCACCCGCGCACCTGGAACGGCCCTATGATATGCTACCCGCTAGTAATTGTCAAAAACATGTCCCCCACGCAACTCACTGCCCGCCGCACCCCGACTGAAACGTCCTGGTCAGGCTGAAAGCAGCCATGGAAAGCTGACGAACTTCTGCCACGCCCCCCCCCTCACGCCCCGCCCGACCAGGGACGACCGGCAGCGACGTCGCGGTCGCCGGATCATAGAGACCAGCCACCACCTGGTAATCCCCCGGAGCAGCAGAAGGCGGGAGCGGAATGGCTATCGGGTGGACCAGCACCTCACCGCTTTCCCAGTAGTCCGGGGGAACAAGCTGCGCCAGCGGAATATCACACTGCGCCACCGTCTGACCGTGGGCATCACGCACATGCAGGAAGAAAAAGCGTGGTTGTTCCGGTTCTTGCACCGGCCTGAGCACCAGCGTAATGGTCAGCGGCGTGCAGGTGCAGGCATCCGGCGGAGCCACCGTATAATCCTCCAACACCACCGCAGAACCAAACTGTGCCCCTGGTGGCTGAAGGCGGTGAAATAGTGGCCGTTCGTAAATCCAGGCATAGGGGATGCCATGCAGGCGAACGATATGGATGGGGGCGCACCGCCCGTGGACGGAGCGGATATACTGCTGCTCGCGGCCCGTCTGAACCTGAGAGAGATAGACGACCAGATAGTTGACCCGCCCAGTCTTCAGGTCGCCCTGCCAGGTCACCGGCGCAGCCAGGTAGGACTGGAGGATAGGAGGCGACCAGGTTGCCACCTCGCCATGCCCGATATCAGGCTGGGCGTTGAGCCAATCGGCAGCCCGATCCAACCCCTCCCCCGCCCCGACGAGCACCAGCGCGGGCGCATGCGCACTCCCGCCAACGAGCGGGTTGTAATAGGACAGGTAGTCGGGGTGATAGACAAGCAGGGTGAGGCACGCCGCAACAACAACGCTCAACGCCGCACCGGCGCGAAGCACCGGCGAGAGCTTTGTCCCTACCCAGGCCAGACCGCATGCCGCGAGAATGTGGAGCAGCATCACCGCCGGCAGGGCATAGCGGTCGAACTTTTTCGGAACCACCGTCAGCGCTGTCACAAACAGCAGCGCCGCACCGGCCACGAGCAGCAGCGGGACCCGGCGGGGAACCAGCCAGCGCCAGCGCACGATGACGGCGATGAGCAACCCCACCAAACCAAGTGTTGTCCAGGGGGTCATCCGGCTCAGGAGCGTCACCGGATAGAAGAGCACGCCGGGGTCATCGAACAAAAAGGACTTCCCAAGCAGGAAGTTCCCCTTGTGCGGCGTGCCGCCGTTGCCAACCACCTCCTGCACCACGCTCCCGATGGCCTCCCAGGGAGCCACCCAGAGCGCCGGCCAGCAGAGCACGGTGGTCAGGGCAGCCATCCCGGCCCAGGGAAGCCCCACTCCAGCCAGCAACCCGACCAACCTTCGGCCAAACCGCGGTCGGAGCATCCCCAGGCGCGGGTCGGGTCGGGCCGCCGCACGAACCACAGCGCGGCCCCCTCCCCACCGGAACGTTCCCGCGGTGTCGCTGATGAGCAACCGCAGCGGGTGGGGACAGGCTCCCTGGTAGCCCTGCCAGAACCAGGCCAGCAGCGTCAGAGCGCCAGCCGGCAGCAGAAGCAGGGCCGGAGCCTTCGTCAGGAGCGCCAACCCCGTAGCGACCCCTCCCAGAGCGAGCCGACCCACCCGCGGGTAGGTGCGCGGGGCCGTCTCGCTGAAGCACCCGCTCAGCAGCGCCAGCAGCGCCAGCAGCATGAGCAGCGCGAGCAGGCCATCCAGGTGGAGGACCCGGCTATAGGCCACCAGAAAAGGGTCACTGACCCACAGCAGCGCCGCAACCAGCGCCACGCCGGGACCAACCAGAGAGCGCAGCAAAAGATAGGCCATAGAAATGAGCAGCGCGGTGGTGCAGGCCAGGGGAAGCCGCATCAGGGTCAGGTGGGTTTCGAAGGGCGGAGGCGTGGCGAGCACCCCGGCCCATTGCAGCGCCCGTTCCATAAGCAACCCCAGACTGCCAAGCCACATGGTCGTAACACCGGGGTGCCCCGTAATCATCGTCTCCGCAAAGCGCCCCCCCGTCACGGCGGCAAGAAACGCCTCGCTCCGGTAAGCCACCCAGTGGTGGGCTTCGTCGGTAATCAGGGCACGACCGAGCGAAAAGACGCGTGGCAGAAGCGCCAACCCCCCGATGAGACCCGCAACGATGAGAGTTCGGAAGTGTTCTCTGCCGCTGTTTCTATGCTCTATCGCACTCTCTTTCCATAATTTTCCCATGCTTTCCATTTCTTCGTTCCGTTCATTCCATCGCAATTTCATATTCTATGTTACAATAGCCAAAGGTTATTGTATGGTTTATTCCACACCTGATGGGCTTTGGATGAAAGCAGAGCAAGAAATGGTGTGGGGGCGATCATGTCATAGAGGACGCAAATACGCATGTTATGTAGAAGGAGGATTCCTCTGATGGTAGGTGTATCCATACCGAAACGTCTGTCTGCTCCCCTGGCCCGCCCGGTGTTCTGGTTTCTGGGTATTCTGGTCGGGTTGTTGCTTGCTGGCTGTACGGTGGAGCAGAATATCACAATTCTCCCGGAAGAACAATGGGAGCTTGGGGTTTCCGTTGAACTGCCCCCGGAGGCCGTAGAACAGATGGGTGGGGTTGAAGAGATTCGAAAACAGGCCGAGGAAAGTGAGGATTCACCGGAAAACTTTTCGATAGAAGAACGTGGCGATGGCAGCGTGGTCATGACCGGCACGAGCACCGGCCAGGGGTTTGAAAACCTCAACAACGAGGCATTTGACGGAAGCGCAGAGATTACCACCGACGCCGATGGCAAGGTCTCGATTTCCTGGGCCGTTGAAAACCCTGGGATGATGGGGATGACCATGATTATCCGCGTCACCGGTGCCGAAATCATTGACAGCAACGCCGATGAGGTCAAGGGAAGCACCGCCACCTGGACCAATCCCTCACAGGTGAATGTCACCCTCACTCCGGGGCGAGGAAGCGGCGGCGCTGGTGGTGGTGGTGGCCTCCTCGGAACGCTCCTGATCATCGTGGTGGTGCTGGTGGTGCTGGCGCTGGTCGCGGGTGGGGTCGTCTTCTTCCTGATGAGCCGAAAATCCGCCCCGGCCCAGGCTCCGGAACCAACCCCGGTCAGGAAGGACGAGCCGACTGATTTTTCGACCCCGCCAACGCAACAGACGGACGCGTCCGGCTACGACTATTCGCAAGAGGAACCCCCGGCCCCACCAACGGAGAAACTCCCATCGGAGGAACCGCCTGCTGGAGGCGATGAACCTGCTGGTGACCGGTAAGTCAGAGCCTTGAAGAGCGATGAGTGACCGGTGGTTCGCCACCCCTCACTCATCGCTCCTCACTCATCGCTCTTCACTGACCGACGAGATGCCCCGTTCTTCCGTTGCCAGTCGCGGAACGCAAAGGGAAGATAGAGCACCAGCACCACCCCCGCCCCGATGGCCTGCATACTCAGGATATACCACGGCCACGGACCGAGCACATCCAGCAGCGTCGGCATATCTGGCTTGCGGGCAATAAACAGGTAATTGCTGCCAATCGCCCGGTTGAGCACCGCCACTGGCAGCAGACAGAGATTCAGCCCGACCAGCACCCGCGCCACCGACCTGGGCGTCGGGCGGTAGCCCTCAACCACCGTCATATACACCGGAGCCGTGACTAGCGCCCCGTGGGAAAGAAAGGTCTGGAAAAACCGAAAGTGGGGGAAGCCATACTGCATCAGGTCAGGGGTCAGGAGCGCCTGGAGCGCCCCCCCGATACCCATAAAGTAGAGCACCTCATAGAGCGCGTAGCTTCGGGTGACGAGCATGATCGTGCTGAGAAAGACCGAGGCCGAACACAGGTGCAGCGGTAGCATCGTCTGGACATCCCACTGGCCGGTCTTCCAGTTCCAGGCGTGCCAGGCCCCTTCGTTCACGATGAGCACGGTTGCCAGGCCATTCCGCACCACCGGGCAGGGGCGGGGAGGGGTGCGCCGCAAGAGAAACAGCACCAGATTGACCAGCACAACCACGAGCAGCGCCACGCGGTGGGCCGGGGAGAAGAACCGAAACGGAGTCCCCGGATATTCTCTGGCGAAATAGGTTTCCAGCTCTTCCATAGGCCCTTCATCTCAAAGAACGACCGCTATCAAGGCTCAGGGTCCGCGGGTGGGGTTACCTGCTGCTGGAGCAGCCGGGCAACCCGCTCAAATTCCTCGTCCAGCAAAACGGGCCGGCCCTGTTTGACCTCATTCGCCGCCCGGCGGGCAACCTCGGCCACCGAAGCCCCCCATATTGTCTGCTCCTGGTCCTGTTCTGCCAGTTCCATCAAGAACGGGGCCGCATCGGGGATACGCAGGTTTTCGAGCGCCCGGCACGCCTCAAACCGCACCTCCGGCGACGGGTGATGCAGCGCGGTCAGCAGCGCATGGTACGACCGCGGGTCGCCAATTTTGCCAATCGCACGGGCCGAGCGGGCCGCAATCTGCGGGTCGGGGTCTGCCAGACCTTGCAACAACTGCTTGAGCGAGCGAGCTTCCCCGATGACGCCCAGAATACGGATAGCCTCAATCCGCAATCTGGAGTCGGTGCCTTCGGCCAGGTTCAGCAGCGACGGGAGCGCCGGGGCCCCCATAATGCCAAGCGCCCAGGCAGCCCGCATCCGAACATCGAGTTGGTCATGGCGCAGGAGTGCCAGGAGCGGGCCAACCGCCGGCTCACCAAGCATCCCCAGCGTAAAAGCCGCCTGCGAATGGCGAAACGCGTCATCGCCCTGCAAATCTTCAATCAACTGGGAAACCACATCCGATGGGTTGTTCATATGTTTCTACCCCGATAATCACATCTTTCTCTTTCATGTTACCACTTTCTCGCTGCTCACCCATGAATCTCAACGGTTTTCATCCCTGGTTTTCGCGCACCTTCCCGTCCGTCGCCCGCACCATCTCCTGCGCCAGCACCTCCCGCACCCCCCGCAGAGGCGTTCGGAGCAGGCTGCGGGCCAACCCGATATCCAGGGTACAGTTGCGCGGTCGCGGCTCAGCACTCTCGCGGCTCCACCCCAGGGGGATACGGTCGGTGTCCCGCCCGTAGGCCTGAGCCAGAAGCACCCCGAACTCATAGCGGCTCACCGGCTCGGCTCCCGCCACGTGCAACACCCCCCGATAGGAATGCGCCACCAGTTCGAGCAGAGCCGCTGCCAGGTCTTCCACAAAGATGGGGCAGCGAAATTCATCATGAAACAGCACCCCCGGTCGGACTCCCTCGGCAATATCGAGCACGAAGCGGGTATGACGGTCGAGCGACCGCACCCCGTAGATGAGCGACGTACGGACCACCACGGCGTTCGTACACCATTCCTGGACAAACCGCTCTGCGTCGGCCTTAGCTGCGCCATAGGTCGTCATCGGGTCGGGAGGGTCGGCCTCCGTATAGGCGGCATAGGGAACGGGTCTCGGCTCTGTCCCATCCCCGCCGGTTTCGCCCCTGCCGGTTTCGCCCCGAAAGATAACATCGCTGGAAAGGTGTATCAGGCGAGCGCCCAGGGACTGGGCCGCACGAGCCACATTGCGGGTTCCCCCCGCCGTCACCTCCCAGAGGCCGGGGTCATGCTGCCGAAACGCGGTATGGATGATGGTATCGGGGCGAAACATAGCTACCCCTTCGTCCACCGCCGCACCATCCCCGACATCCAGCGGGAGCCAGTGAACTTCCGGGGGAGCATCAACAGAGGGCGGGCGGCTCGAATAGCTCGCCGCCACAACCCCCCCCGACTCCTGGGACTGACGCACCAGTTCGGTGCCCAGGTAGCCCGTACCTCCGGTGATAAGCAAACGCCGCATACGAAATCGTGTCGTTTTCGGTCCTCTTCGGTCCGCCCGAACCCGGCCCCCCGCACTCATGTCACGGGAAGGGTGAAAGCGGGTACGGGCATCACTCCCATTCTGCCTGGTCGAGAGCCAGACGGGCCGCCTCCTGCGCGGCGGCCTGTTTGCTGGCTCCGGTGCCCATTCCCAACGATTGCTCCCCCCGCAGCACCTCGACGGTAAACAGCCGCCGATGGGGAGGGCCGCTTTCCTCAACGGTTCGATAGACCGGCACCACCCCATAGCGCGACTGAAGCTGGTGCTGGAGCCGGGTGCGGTAATCGGCCTCTGCCTGGCCCGCAAACACCCGCCGGGCTTCAGCTTCCAGCAAAGGGAGCACAAACGACCGGGCGGCATCAATCCCCTGGTCCAGGTAGATTGCCCCAAGCACGGCCTCGAACACATCGGCCAGCAGCGCATCACGGTTGCGGGCCTCCCGCGATTCCTCTGCCCGGCTGAGGCGGATGCATTCTCCCAGGCGCAGTTCCCGCGCAAAGCGGGCCAGGGTAGTGGTGCGCACCAGCGACACCCGTAAGCTGTTCATCGCGCCGGCGCTGAAATCAGGAAACTGCCCATAAATCCACGCCGTGGTCAGAAAAGTCAGCACTGCATCGCCCAGAAATTCGAGCCGCTCGTTCGAGGGCACCCCCTCGGCCCGTTCGGGGTGCGCCTGCTTGAACGAGCGGTGCATGAGCGCCGCGTGCAAGAGGCGCTCATTATGAAAGGCAATTCCGGTTATCGCGCTGAACTGATTCTTCATCACCAACCATATCAATTATCTCGTCCCGTCCCGTCAGCGCCCATCGAATTGCTTGAACACCAGGGACGCGTTGTGTCCTCCGAAGCCGAACGAATTACACACAGCCACCCGCACCGGCGCCGGACGCGGCGTGTGGGGGACATAGTCCAGGTCGCACTTCGGGTCGGGATGATGCAGGTTCAGCGTCGGCGGGAGCATCTGGTGGCGAATCGCCAGCACCGTGATGATGCTCTCAATCGCCCCGGCTGCGCCGAGCAGGTGCCCGGTCTGAGACTTGGTCGAACTGACGGGCAGTTGCTTTGAGGCAACGCGCTCGCCAAAGACCGATTTGATCGCCATCGTCTCAGCCAGATCGCCCACCGGTGTGCTGGTGCCATGCGCATTGATATAGTCTACTTCGTCGGGCGAAAGGCCGCCATGCTTGAGCGCCATCCGCATGGCGAGAGCCGCCCCGCGGCCATCCTCCGGCGGCTGCGTCATGTGAAACGCATCGCTCGAAGCCCCATAGCCCACCAGTTCGGCCAGAATGGGGGCCCCGCGGTTGAGCGCATGCTCCAGATCTTCCAGAATGAGCATCGCGGCTCCTTCGCTCAACACAAAGCCATCGCGGGTCGCATCGAAGGGGCGCGACGCTGTCTCTGGTGTGTCATTGCGGGTCGAGACGGCCCGCGCACTGTTGAACGCCGCCAGGCTCAGCGGCGTGATAGACGCCTCGCCGCCGCCGGCAATCATCGCCCTGGCCCACCCCCGCCGAATCGTCTCAGCCGCCTCGCCAATCGCGTGGGCCCCGCTGGCACACGCCGTGACGATGCACATGTTGGGACCGCGGGCCCCGGTCATAATCGCTACCTGCCCGGCGGCCATATTGCTAATCATAGATGGCACAGTAAAGGGCTGATACGCCCTGGCCCGCGGGTATGCAGGATATTCGCCTGGATGGTCGAAGTCTCAAGCCCACCGGTCCCGCTCCCAAAGAACACCCCCACCTCCTCTTCATTCTCAGGGGTGATGGTCAACTCCGAGGTACGCAGGGCCTCGTGGGTGGCCGCGACTGTCAGGTGGATGAACCGATCCGTCCGGCGAGCCTCTTTCTTGTCCATATAGTCAGCAGGATGAACCCGCGGACCTCGCCAGCAAAGCGCGTCTCGAAGTTGCTGGCGTCAAAAAGGGTAATCGGGCCAATACCGTTCCGACCTTCCAAAATGCTCTGCCAGAGCGTTGGGACCTGAAGCCCCAGTGGGCATACCGTGCCCATCCCCGTCACAACCACCCGTCTTTGATTCCCTTGCATGTATTCAAACTCCTCACACTGTGGTTTCGATTGGTTTCCAGTCTGCTACGAACAGCGCCCTATCACCGCTGCCCGCTGACCCTGAAAGCGCAGACACCACCCCGGTGTCTCCAGCAGCAAATCATACAGCGATGCCTGCCAGTGGCGATCCACCATCAGGTGCGTAATCTCCCACTGGTCAAGCATTGCCAGGCTACGCTCGTTCCCACGAGCAATCGTAAAATAATCATTCCAGACCGATGACGGGAACAATTCAACCCGCAAATCGGCAAAAACCTGCTTCTGGGGAAGCCGCCAGATGGTATAGCTGGTGTAGCTCATATCGGCCCAGAAACGCCCTGCCACCGGGTGCTGCTCCAACCAGTCGGTCGCCGCCACCGGAGTCGTGTCACTCAGCAGCATCCCATAGGGCCCGCTCGAAGCAAAGAGATGGTCCGCTCCGATGCCAGCATACCGCGCCGGTTGAAACCACGGCAGCACCGCAATCACCAGAATGCCCACGCCTACCCCATAGCCAGCAGCAAAGGTCGGGTTGACGGTCCGGGCCGTTGGATGACCGGGCCGACGCGATGTCAGCAAAGGAGCGAGGCAGGTTGCCAGCAGGGGAAGCATCACCAGTCCATACCACATCGCATAGCGCACCCCCCCGAAGGTCAGCCACGCCAGGGCGCAATACCAGAGCAGGTCGGTGGCTGAGGGACGGCGCGGCCCGGCAGACATCAGCACGGCGAGCACGAGTAGATGGAGAAAAAACCAGAACCCGGTATTCATCACATCAAGGTCGTTGCGGGGGGGGAACCACTCGACAAACCACTGCTGGAGCGATGATTGCGTGAGCATCATAGGCACATAGGTAACGATACCCACACCGAGCGGGTTAACCATTGTTGCCAGCAATGTGCCTCCCCCAGCCAGCAGCAGCGGCCCCACCTGCTGACGGGCACGGGCCGTGGGGTCGTCGGCTCCGTCTTCTCCAGGGACCCCGCCCCCGCCGCCTCTGCGGATAGCGCGTATCAGCGTCCCGACCCAGGCCAGCGCCAGCAACCCGCACCCAAGCCCAAACGAGCCATGCCCATTGACCCAGACGACCATCAGCAGCGGCAGCGCCAGCAACCAGCGAGACGACACACGACCATCGAGATATTCGCCAAGGACCACCACAAACGCCATCCCCGGCAGCAGCACCAGGGTCTGGGGGCGCAGGGTCCAGTTATTCCACCCGATAAGGACCGCCAGCACCAGCGCCAGGGTTGCTGCCTTCCCCCGACCGGAGCGACGCCACGCATGCCAGGTTATCAACCCGTAGCTTCCCGTAATTGCCACCGTCCGCGCCAGCGTCAGCATCGGCACATCGCCCAACCGCCACAGCCCGTAGAGGGTCAGCTCGCTCAACCAGCTCTGGTAGACGTAGGAAGCATCCAGCGGCAGGGTATACGCCCATCGGTTGGTCTGTATCCACCTTCCCTCCTCCACCATCGCCCGACCGGCCGCCATGTGCCACCAGAGGTCATTCGGTGGCAGTGGGAGCACACTGATCAACCACCAGACAAACACCAGCACCGTCACCACCCACAGGTGATCGAACGTGAGATGGCGGATGGTGCTCATCAGGGAGCGTTGTGGTTGGATTCCCATGCTGTTATTTCGGAAGAAACTCGCGCCTATTATAGCAAGGGAAATCTCATCAGGCAAATTCCCGCTGCCCAATATCGCCGCGGAAAAAACGCCCGGAGAACGTGATACGCTCCGCATTCACAATAGCCCGCCCCCGCGCCCCATTGAGCGTTGCCGCCAGCGCCACCACCGTCAGCACATGCCCGCCAGAAGTGGTCATCGTAGAACCCTGCCCCGCGCTGCTCCCGACGCCTGCCCCCATAATCAGCGCCCCCAGAGGGCCGGACCCGCGGCTCCCACTCGATTCATAGCGCAACCCGACCGCACTGTACGTGGCGTCATGAAAGACCAGAATGCCTTCGTCCACCTCGTCTATCCCCCGGATGGGGCTGCCGGTCGGAAAATGGTGGGGGTAGCCCTGTGCCACCAGCGCAATCCCCACACTGGACTCATCGCGCCAGGTCAGGGGAGGAACCTGGTCCAACCGTCCGGTCATTGCCGCCTGAAACAGCGCCATCAAGTCATCCTCCAGCCGCGGAAGCACCACCTGAGCCTCCATATCTCGCATCGCGCAGCGCAGCGCATGGATGCGCGGCCCCTTGTTGGTGATAATGCAATCAACCCCCAGAAAACCGCGGTACGGCAGGTTATCGCGGTTCAGGGCCGCCACCAGGGGACCAAACAGGTGGTGCTGGACATATTCCGTCAGTTTCCGGGCATAGGTCGAAGTTCCGGTGTGCGCTCCCATCCCCGGCGCAACGGGGCCGCTGTCGCCTTCGTTCAGCCATGGTAGACCCGCGTGGGCAGGAAGGGCACCACCGTATTGCCATCGGTGAGCGCCGAGATGGAGATGCGGCTCCCCGTCAGGAACGATTCAATCACAACCCCGCCGCTGCTGGTGCTGCCACCGCTGCCGCCGCTGCCCTCAACCGGGCGAGCCGCAAAGAATTCCTTCAGCGCCTTCATCGCCGCATAGCGGTCCTGGTAGACCCCGCTGCCATCGGCCCGGTGGTCGGCCTTCAGCACCACGGGCAGCGGTTGGGACGCCAGGTAGCGTTCTGCCGTTGTCAGGCTGCTGAAGACCCGCCCACTGGCGGTGGGCAAACCATGCCGCAGCAGAAATTCCTTGGCAAAGCAGCGGCTCAACCCCAGGCGGGCCGCTGCCTGGGGGGGGCCAACCACGTCCAGATGATAGGGCACCGCCTCGTCGGCCAATCCAGCCTGGAGGGGTTCCTCCGTAGCCGGGACAATCAGGTCTATCTGCTCTTCGAACGACCAGCGAGCAATTTCGACCGCGTTATGCAGGTCCAGGTCAACCTGGGGGGCAATTTGCTGAATGCCCCCGTTCCCCGGCGCACACACAATCTCGCCGGTCTGCGCACTGTTAAACAGCTTCCAGACCAGCGCGTGGGCCCGTCCATCACTCCCAAGCACCAGCACCTTTCGCATCATGGTCATGGTTCAGGTGCCCCCCTCGCTCTTCTGTCTATGAACGTGTTTCTTCCTGCCGCCGCGCCGCAATGAGTACATTCCTCAGCAGCATCACATTGGTCATCGGCCCGGTGCCGCCGGGCACCGGCGTGAGCGCCCCGGCCACTTCACCCACGCTGGCTGCGTCCACATCGCCCACCATGTTCCCATCCGCAAGGACATTGATACCGAAGTCTATCACCACCGCGCCTGGTGCAATCATATCACCCGTCACGATTCCCGCCCGCCCGACAGCCACCGCCACG
Organism: Chloroflexaceae bacterium; assembly: GCA_012032475.1. Lineage (GTDB taxonomy): Bacteria > Chloroflexota > Chloroflexia > Chloroflexales > Chloroflexaceae > JAAUSY01. The sequence goes on along the minus strand of JAAUSY010000029.1, from coordinate 13,674 downwards.
ATTTCGCACGACCGCAGCACCCGGCCCAGGTCGGGTGTCTTCGAATGACAGACCGTCACCGTGGCATTGGCCTGCACCAGCAACGCCGCCATGGGGCGACCAACAATCGCGCTGCGCCCCACCACCGCGGCATATCGCCCGGCCAGCGGGATGTCATAGCGCTGGAGCAACTCCATCCCCCCCGCCGGGGTACCAGGCACGAGCGCGGGCCGCCCCAACGACAGCAACCCCGCGTTGACCGGGTGGATACCATCAACATCTTTGGTGTAGTCCAGGTGTCTCACGGCGTCGTCCGACGAAAGCGCGGCCGGAAGCGGCATCTGGAGGAGAATCCCGTGGACCTCATCATCCGCGCTCAATGCGCCAATGGTCGCATTCAACACCTCCTGCGACACATCCACCCGGAGTTGCTCCAACCGAAACGCCACCCCCACCGTCTCGCACCGCTTCTGAATGGTGCGAGCGTACCGTTCTGAAGCGTCGTCGCCCTGCACCTGCACCACCGCCAGACAGGGAGAAATGCCATACTGCGCTCCAAACGCCTGCACCTCCGCCTGCACCTCCGCCTGCACCGTTCTGCTCACCGCACGTCCATCAAGGATTGTCGCTGTCATGCTCCCTCTTGTTTCTCTCGGTTCGACCCTAGCTATTCATCCGATTCCGGACCGCTTCTCCAATCTTCTCCACCTCTTCATCCAGGCCGGCGGTCAGGTCTGCCATCTGCGCCCGAACCTGGCGCACAAACATGGCATCCTCCAGGCTGGTGAGGTTAATCTCAACATTCAGGAGGGCCGCACGGACCGTCGCCCGGACGAGCAGCGCCGCCACGCCCACATCGCTCACCAGCAAGCGCCCGCTCAAGTGGGCCAACTCCCGACAGAGCGGCAGCAGGGCCGCGGCCTGGTGCGCCGTCTGCAAGGGGACTTCCGCCGCCTGCCGCGTGACGGTCTGGATGGCGGATTTGCGACTGGCGGCGTCAGCATCCGTGGTGCGAGGGAGCTTGTAGGCTGCCGACAGACGGTCGAACACCTCGATATCGTCTTGCGTGAGCTTCTGCAAGCTCTGGCGCAGGGTCTCAGCCTGGGTGAGAATCTGCTGAAGGGTCTCCCCTTCCGGGTCATGGTTCTTCTTCTTGAGCGTAATGGCACACACCATACTCAACAACCCGGCGGCCATGGCCCCGCTGAAACCGGCCACGCTCCCACCGCCGGGGGTCGGCTCGCTCGATGCCAGCGCATCGAGAAACGCCCCGACCGATTGCTCATAGATTGGATACGTCATGGGAAAGCCTCCTCTCATCGAGTTTCCAGTAACGAGCTTCCAGGTCATTTTACTGCGTACCGTACCAAATTCCGTGGCGTTTGTCAACCGGACCGAACCCCCGGCCCACGCGGTAAACCAGCCGGCGCTGTCATCCTCCTCCAGGAATCGTGCTATACTAAACCTGGGTAGAACCAACCAGAAACGAGACGCCATGTCACACCCCAACCGGAACACCCGACCGCACATCCTCATCGTGGGGGGAGCCAACACCGGGCGCTCTCCCATCGCAGCCGCGTTCCTGAGCCGCATCCTGAGCGACCACGAACTGGAATGGACCGTCGAGACCGCCGGGGTCATTGGCTACGACGACGACCCGCCCGAACCCGAAGCCTGCTACGCGATGGACGATTTCGACCTGGATATCTCGTCCCACCGCGCCCGAACCATCACCCCCAACATGGTCGAACAGGCCACCGTGTTGCTCGCCATTGACACGAGCGTGTTTCATGCGCTCCGAGCGCACTACCCCGCCATCGTTGACCGGGTCACCACCCTGGGGAACCTGGCCGGTCAACTGCGCGACATCCCCGACCCCTATCGCATGCAGGTGAGCGCCTGGGTGAGCTATGCCAGAGAAATCGAAACGATGCTCCAGAATGGCCTGCAACCGCTCATCCAGATGGTGCAGACGGTCCAGATGGTCCAGCATCACCATGCTGCCCCGGCCCCCCCGCCGGCAGAGGCCAACCTCCCGCCGCCACCGCTGCCCAGAACCGGCCAGACTGACCAGGCTGACCAGGCCGACCAGGCCGACCAGGCCGACCAGGCCAACCAGGATAACACCGGTCGCCCACGCCCACAGCCTGCTCCGCCTCCCTCGCAGGCAGAGCAAGCCCGCACCGCCGCTGCTGAGCGGTGCATCCGCATCCTCACGGTGATACACGATATGCCGGCCCTGATCGCGTGGGACAACGCCCGAAACCAGCTTGAAACCGAATTTCAGACCATGAGCACGGCCCCGCTCCACCCCACCGATTTTGTCCAACCCTACACCAATATGCTGCGGGCGCTGCTTGCTATGATTCCGGGTACACCCACCCCCGACCAGTTGAACCGCCTTCGGAGCGCGGTCGAGCCACTCCGCACCGCCATTGACCAGGAAGCCATTACGGCTCTCTCGACGCTCCTGGCTCACTGGGGCCGCTCGTGAAGTGCGGAGAGGAGAGCGGGTCATAAGCGCTCCCCCATATGACCCGTTGACTCAGCCCGAACCATCGGGTACAATTTTACTATCACGGAGGAGATGAGGAAGGGGAAGAGAACCGGGAGGAAGAACATCGTCAGCGGTAGCCCCACCGACCCTATGCCGCCAGTTCGCATGGGCAAACGTTGGGCAACGGAGGGCGTGTAATCCGAACGTAATCTTGCCCTCTTGTTGCCAATACGCGCTATCGTCTATAGTAAGGACAGCCAGGAAGTTGCCGAAGACCACATGAGCATGGATAAAGCGTATCCTAATCATAACGCTGGTCACGTTTATGAAAGGAGAAGCGGTTTTGATGGAAGAAAGGGACGAATAGTCGCAGGAGACCTGCCCCGAATCCAGAAAAAACGCTCAAGATGAATGTGACCACCAGGAAGAAAGAGGCTGTTCGATGAAGCGCATGATAATCCAAGACCAGACACTCATCCCCCCCTTCGGTGAGCCAGCACGAGAATTGCGCATTCTCAATAAACCGCTCTGGCTGCTCCAACGCGACCTTCTCAGCCGCTACTGCAAAGGGGGGCAGGAAATCGCTTCGCTGCACGAAATACCAGATCAGAGCGATGAAGAACTCTTTGTGTATAAAGATAATCTGTTTTTTAATCAATTACTGGTGGATACCTTTCTTTCAAAAGCCAGGGCGACCGGCAAAGCCTGCCAGATTGCCTTCACCAACCGCGACCGGGCCATTACGACCCATGCTCTGGGGCTTCAGTCCGGCATCCGCCCGTACGAATCGCCCCTGCCCCGCATGCCCCACGACGAAGGTCAACCCGAACCGCCTCTGTCCCACTGCTACGTGGCCGATATGTACTACTACCCCCCCGGCCCCACCAACCCGCCGGCCCCCCTCATCATTGACACCGAAGCCCGTGAAATGGGCTACTACAGCGTCCCCCGCTATATGGCCCGGCAGGGCGACCTGGTCTATCAAATCCCGCTCCGCTCATTCCTCTCGATAGAAAACTGGGTGCATCTCTTCCTCGCCAACATCGTGATGGGCACCTTCAGCGAGGCCAGCCGCGCCGAATATGAAATGGACCGCTGTAGCCTGCGCCGGTTCTCGAAGTGGAAAATCGAAGACTGGCGACTGTTTGGCAAAAAGCTCAAGCTGGTGCTCGGAGCTTTCTGGGAACGGCTCAACCCCTTCGAAGCCCCCTGGCGCAACCACTTCCTGGCAAGCCGCAGCCTGGTCAAGGTGGGCAAAAACTGCTCCATTGACCCGTCCGCCGTCATCCATGGCCCAACCACCATCGGAGACAACGTCTACATCGGCCCCGGCACCGTCATTACCAACAGCGTCATCGGCAGCAACGCGAACATCATGCAGGGGTGCCAGGTCATGCTGAGCGTCGTGAGCGACCGCTCCTTTCTGGCATTCAATTCGGCGCTGTTCATGAGTTCGATGATGGAAAACTGCATGCTGGCGCAGAATACCTGTGTCCAACTTGGGGTCATCGGGCGCAATACGTTCATCGGAGCCAACAACGTCTTCACCGATTTCAATCTGTCTGACCAGGAAGAAAAACAATCCATCCGAACCTATCACCGGGGGAAGCTCGTCCCCACCGGGCTGCCCGTGCTCGGCTCGGCGGTCGGGCACAACTGCAAAATCGGAAGCGGCTTTGTGGTCTACCCCGGACGGATGATCGGGTCGAATGTCACGCTCACCTACCACGACCGCGAAGGGCTGATACGCACCAATATCCCCGGAGGAAGCCCGGAAGATATTGACGAAGAGACCGGCGAACCGCGCCGGGTCTTCTACCGCTGGCCCAACGTCTACGAGCCAGAAAGCGCCGCCAGTTACGCTGGGCATTGTCATGATGATGATAATGCCCATCATGACACGCGGCCCCATGATGATTATGATGATGATTATGATGATGAAATCTCGGCAAACTACCCGGACTACTACGCTCATCAGCGACCCGGTCCCGGAACCGGACGTAGGCATAGCCCCGGACCCGGCCCTGGACCCGCAACCAATCATTCAAACGACGGAACCGCCCTGGTTGAGCAGCATAAGACCAAACACCTGTCTCAACCAATGAATCTGTACCAATAGCCACCCATCAACACGGGGGGCGTTACCAGGAGGTTGACACTGTGGGTAAGGAGAGGATACTGGTTGTCGAAGACGCGCCCGACATATCAAGCCTGCTCAAAATCTATTTCACCTCTCAAGGCTATGATGTGTCAACGGCGATGCGTGGGCGAGATGCCCTCGATATCTGCCGAAAAACCCCACCCAACCTGGCGCTGCTCGATGTCAATCTGCCAGACATGGAAGGGTACGATATTGGCAAGTCCCTTCGCGCAAGCCCGCGCACCCGCCACATCCCGATTATCTTTCTGACGGCCCGCGGCGAGCGGCAAGACCGCCTCCGTGGGCTTGGAGAAGTTCAGGCCCAATATTATATTGTCAAGCCTTTCGATATCGAAGAAGTTCATACCATTGTCAAAAATCAACTGGCCGAAGCCCGCCGAAAAAACCAGTCGCACCCGGTGACCAACCTGCCGACCGCCGACATCATCGGGGACCACCTGCGCAACCTGCTGTCTACCGACGGCTGGTCCCTCGCGATGATCCACCTCAACGGATTTGAGCTGTTCACCCAGTCCTACGGAGCGGTGGCCGGGGAAGATGTGCTCAAATTTGCGGCCATGCTGCTGAGCGAAACCGTCAACGAACTGGGGCGCGTGGAGGACTTCATCGGGCACATGGTCATCGGGCCAGATTTCGTGGTGACCTCCACGCCCGACGTAATACGGCCAGTGTGCGAACGGCTCACGACGCGCTTCGATGAGGAAATTGGCCTCCACTACAACTACAGCCACCGCAAGCAAGGGTTCATCGAAGTCGTAGACGACCAGGGGGTTGTTCGCCGCTTCCCGTTCATGTCCCTTTCCATCGGGGTGCTGACCAGCGAAGACGGGCCGTTCTATGACATCCGCGAACTGAGCGAAACCGCCGAAGAAACGCGCCAGCGAGCCGCCAGTCTGTCACGCGAAAAGAACCAGAAAAGTTCGGTCTACTATGGGCGAATTCAGTAGGGCAGGGCCACCCACCAGCGAAGAACGACGCCACGTTCTTGATGAAACCGACCAACCTGCCCTTAAACAGGCTTTCTCTGGAGGTCTTCTGGGGGATATGCCATTACAATGAAGTTCAGCCTGGAACGCAGGTGGACGAAGCCACGGTGAAACAGCGGGCCTTCGAATTGCTAGCGGCAGGAAGGAAACCAGGGACGAGGACGACTCCGGTAGGGCGGGGAAATGCGGGCCGGGGCGGGTTATTTTCTCCCAGAGCGACGTTCATACAACCATAAGCCCTTTTTTCCCGAACCCATGGCTCATCACGGCACCACGCGGGATCTGGTGGAACCCCATGGAATGGAATGGACCAGCGCCAGAACCCACATCAGACGCGATATGAAGGAAATTCCCTGGATGGATGATACCACCGTGACATCGTCTCGAACCGGCAACTGGGAACTGCTCGGTCACATAGCCTTCTGCGGGCAGGACCACACGGCAACCCACAACACGGCAACCCTCCTTGAGCACCTCATCGGGATTCTTCAGCGCCACCTGACATTCCCTGGTGGCCTGCTGGTGGCAGTGCGAAATGGACGGGTTACGGCCTCTGCCGGGTGGGGCGAACTGGGCAACGCCAGCGAAATCGGCCAACCAGCCCCGCGAGAAGATAACCACAGCGCTCCAGTGCTGCGGCTGCCCCTCCGGGCCGGAGCCGAAACGGTGGGCTACCTCGTTTTGAGCCAGCAAGACGCTTCATCCGAAGAAGCCTTGGCTTCCCCGATACCCTGGCTCCAGGCCGTGGCCGCCCAGCTCGGCTTGCTCCTCTCTATCCAGCGCGACCGCGACGAAGAAGCGCCGGCCTGGCTCGAAGCCCCCGGTGCTGCTCCACCAACCCTCCCGCTCCACCAACCCGCCTGTTCCTCCAACCAGGCCACCGACGGCGAAACCGACCCGTCGCTCAAGCTCCTCCGTCGTATCGCCCTCACCGTGGCTGCCCCCCATGATGTATCCCTGGTCTATCCGGTCATCCTGGAGGCCATGGCCGAGGTCGCCGAAGCCGACCAGACCCGCCTGGTTATCTACCATCGCGCCGCCGGGCAAGAACCCGCCGCCACCGAATACGGCTACGAAAGCGGGACCGGAGCCGGGACCATCTCAGGAACGGCAACCTCGCCACGCCGCCAACCCTTCCCGCTCACCGACAACCCCCTGGTGGCGTGGCTCGACATGCATCAGCAACCCCTGGTGGCACTCCACGCCCGGCAGGAAGAGGTGCTGGCCCGGCTCCACGAAGACTTGCAGCAGGCGGCTATCCGTTCGGTCATCTTCTTCCCCCTGGTCACCAGGGGCCAGGTTTCTGGCTGCATCGAGGTGGATTTCCGTGCGCCCCTTGCCCACCCCCTCACCCCCCATCAGTCGGACCTGTGCTACATCATCGCCTCGCAAACGGCACAGGTCGTAGATACCATGCTCCTCTCGACCCAGGCTCGCTTCAATGCCCAGGCGCTCCAGGTGAAGGTCGGGGAACTTTCGACCCTCCTCGAAGCCGCACGTCTTCTGGGGTCGCTCCTGCGCCCCGACGAAGTGCTCAACAACCTCATGGACCTGGTCAGCCGCCAGCTTGGGGTCTCTACCGTCGCCCTCTGGACCATCACCAAGGAGCAGGTGCTTGTCCCCGCCGCAATGGATGGAACCCCCCTGGAAATGGCCCGCGAAATGTGTGTACCGGTTGGGAAGGGGTTGACCGGCACCGTGGCCGCCACCGGCGCTCCCCTGATGGTGCGCAACGTGGAACAGGATGGCGGCTCGCTCTACCCCGACTTCAACCGCCTGAATCACCTGGTCTCATTCATGGGAGTGCCCGTTTTCTACCGCGAAAAGATCATCGGTGTGCTCAGTGTGATGACCACCGAGCAGCGCGATTTCACCACCGACGAGATGATGTTGCTCATCGGGTTGGCGGGGCAGGCCGCCATCGCCCTGGAAAACGCCCGCCTCTTCCAGGACCGCGAACGGCGCATCAACGAACTGACCAGCATCAACACGATAAGCCTGGCCGTGAACGCAACCCTGGACCTGGACGAACTGCTCCTGGCCTTGCACCGCGGCATCAGCGAGGTGATCGATACGACCCACTCGTTCATCGGCCTCTACGACGTTGGTAAAACCGGCGAGTCGCCCACCCTGGCCCAGCGGGTCGTCCGCGACAACGACGCGGTACATCTCAGCGACCGGACCATCCCGATTGACGGCAGCGGATTGGTGGACGCGGTGCTCCTGGGGTTCCGCCCCCTGCTCCTGAAAACCCCCGATGAAATTACCGATTTCTGGGTCTCTGGCAAGGGGATTTTGCAGCACCACCCGCCCACCCAGGCCGTCGCCCCTCGCTTCACCTGCCCACTTTCCATCAAACCAGCCTCCTGGCTTGGCGTGCCCATCATGCATGGGGATACCGTGCTCGGCATCATCAACGTTCAGAGTCCGGTCGCCTATGCCTACCACGAGGACGACCAGCGCTTCCTGGTGACGGTGGCAAGCCAGGTTGCCATTGCCATCTCCAACGCCCGCCTGTTCAATGAGCGCGAGCGCCGGCTCCGCGAAATCACCGTGCTCAAAGATATCGGCAGCGCCATTTCCTCAACGCTGGATTTGCAGGGCGTGCTGGAGCGGTTGTATCACGAACTGGGACAGGCCATTGATATGAGCACCTCTATCATCGGCGTCTACGATGAACAGACCCACACCCTGTCTTACCCGGTCTGCTACGACAAAGGCCGCCGGATGTACGTGGACCCATCGCCCATTGCCGACAATGCCAGCGGGTGGACTATCCGCAATCGGCAACCGCTGCTCATTCACACCGCCGAGCAGCGGCGCAAAATGGGCATCCAGGATTTTGGCCTCTCGGTGTTCGATTTGCGGTCGGGCCAGTCTCGCATCCGCCACCCCCAGTCCACCCCCGTTCAATCGCTCCTGGTTACCCCTATCATCTCTGGCGATACGGTCCTTGGGGTCATCAGCATCAAGAGCTACCAACCCTATGCCTTCGATGAAGATGACCTGCGCTTCCTGATGACCGTCGCAAGCCAGATAGCCATCACCATCTCAAACGTGCGGCTGTTTGTCGAACGCGAAAAGCGCATTCAAGAACTGGAAACGTTCAACGAAATCGGGCAGGCCCTCAGTTCCACGGTCAGCTTCGATGAACTGCCCACGCTCATCTATCGGCAAACCAGCCGCCTCATTGACACGACCAATTTCTATATGGCGCTGTTCGATGAGGTGACCCGCGAGATTACCTTCCCCCTGTTCTACGACCACGGGGTTATCTGCCCGATGGAGCAGGTCCGAGCCTACGAGAGCGGACGGGTCGGACACATGCGTGGGCCGGTCAACCGAGGGCTGTACGTGCTGACGGTCTACCTGACCCGGCGCGTCATCTACCGCCACGAGCCGCTCTTGCTGAGCGAAGCAGACCTGGAGGTGGGCGAATGGATGATTGAGCTGCGCGAAGAACTGGGGTTGGTGCCTTCGAACTTTGCCCGCCCCCGTTCGTGGCTTGGCGTGCCGATGATTGCGGCTGACAAAGTCGTCGGGGTGATTGGCATCCAGCATTATGACCAGCCCCATGCCTACGGGACATCGGAGGTGCGGCTCCTTTCCACGATTGCCTCGTGGGCCGCGATAGCGCTCGAAAACGCCCGCCTGTTCGAGAAAATCAGGGATATTGCCGCCAGCCTGGAGCAGAGCGTGACCGAACGCACCAGAGAAATCCAGCAGGCGAACGCCCAGCTCCGCCAGGAGAAAGACCACCTGGAAACCGTGCATGCGATTACGCTGGAACTGACCTCAACCCTGGACCTGGAGCAGATTATCAGCCGGGCGCTGGAAATTGCCTCGACCAACCTGAACGTCTCGCGTGGCTCTATCATGCTGCGCGAACTGAAAACCGGCACCCTGAAGTGCCGGTCGGTGCTGCAAGAACAGGGCACCGTCGAGAGCGTAGATCTGCCCATCTCCTTCGAAAAGGGCGAAGGACTGGTTGGGTGGGTGATGCAGCACAAAGAAACGGTCTACATTGCCGATGTCCGCAGTGACTACCGCTGGGTGATGGAAACAGGCCGCGCCGAGGATGTACGCTCGGCGGTTGCCACCCCCCTGATGACCAACGAAGCCATCCCCCTCGGAGTCCTGATCCTGACCAGCCCCCAGGTGAACCATTTCACCGAGTCGCAAATCCGCCTGCTAGCGACCATCGCCAACGAAGTCGCCATCGCCCTCAACAACGCCCAGTTGTATACCTACATCAATGAGATGGCAACACGGCTGTCGGATTTGCTCGAACAACAGAAAGAAGAAACCAGCCGCAGCCGGGCCATTCTGCAAAGCCTGACCGAGGGCGTCATCGTGCTGGACGAAGACCAGCGGATTGAGCTGGTGAACTGGGCCGCCGAGCATGTGCTCAATATCCCCGCCAGCGAAATTCTGTCTCGTCCCCTGCCGGAGCTTCCCAACTATGGCGAAACTGAAGAGCAGCACCGGCGGGCGACCGTGCTCTATAACCGCCTGGACGAAGGGCTGCACCACGTTTGGGAGCACGAAAACATCCACCGAATGTCCATCGAGCTGCCCCACCCATCCCAGATGGTCGCCCTGAACCTGGCTCCGGTGGTGGGGCAGGATGGACGCAGCTACGGGAACGTGGCGGTGCTCCGCGATGTCACCCGCGAAATTCAGGCCGACCAGGCCAAACGAGAATTCGTGTCGAAGGTGTCTCACGAACTGCGCACCCCGCTCACGTCCATCAAGGGGTACATTGACCTGCTGCTGCTCGGCTCCATGGGAGACCTGAACGAATCCCAGATCTCCTTCCTGAACGTCGTGAAAACCAACGCCAACCGCCTCATGGACCTGATTAACGATATTCTGGATATGTCCCGCATCGAGGCCGGCAAGATCAATCTCAACATCACGCAGCTCGATATCCGCGATATCATCCACGATGCCGTTCAATCGCTACGCCTGGAGGCAGAAGCCAAGAACATGAGCATCGTTCTGGAGCTTCCGGACGACCTGCCGGTCGTTGAGGCCGACACCCGGCGTATCACCCAGGTTATCTTCAACCTCTTTTCAAATGCGGTAAAATATACCTATCGGAACGGTCGGATATCCGTTCGGGCATTCTTGAACCCGGCCCAGATGTTGCAGGTTGAGGTGGAGGACACCGGGGTGGGGATGTCTCCCGACCAACTCGACAAACTCTTCCGCCCCTTCTACCGGGCCGATAGCCCGCTCCGCGAGGAAGTGGGAGGCACCGGCCTGGGTCTTTCGATTGCCAAGTCGCTGGTTGAGCAGCATGGTGGCGAGATGTGGGTGGAAAGTGACCTGGGGAAGGGAAGCGTCTTCAGCTTCATCATCCCGCTGAAACAACCCGCCATCACCGAGGCGGATGAGGATACGGAGTGAGCGCACTATACCTTGATAATCGGCTGGTTCACTACGAGGTGTTCGGGCGGGGACAACCCGTCATCTTCCTGCATAGCTGGGTGGGGTCGTGGCGCTACTGGGTCTCGACCATGGACCAGGTATCCGTGCGCTATCGAACCTATGCCCTGGATTTCTGGGGGTTTGGGGAATCAGAGCGGAACTACCAGGACCTGGGGATTACCACCTTCGTTCAGATGCTCCACGGCTTTATGGATGACATGGGCATCCGAAAGGCCAACCTGGTGGGGCATGGCCTGGGGGGGATGGTCGCAGTGCGGGCCGCGCAAACCTCCCCGGAGCGATTCACCCGCCTCCTGCTGGTGGCGACCCCGCTGGAGGGGGCTATCCTCGGAGGGCTGACCAGGCGCGGGACGTTCTCGCGCCTGCTTGGGAGCAGCAATCCGTCTACGACCTGGACCAAGCTCATTCGCCAGATACCGGTCGACGATTCTGAAGTCCAACAGGAACTCTATGAGGATACCGACAGCCTGAGCGAGCAGGTCATCAGCAGCGTGCAGAAATCTATCATGGAAACCGACCTGCGCTCTTCCCTGCGCGAACTGGATGAATCTATTCCGGTGCTAGCCGTCTATGGAGAAAAAGACAGCATCATCCCGCCCGACCACGCCCAGACGTACCCCTTTTTGCGCGATGACCGGCCCTATGAGGAGGGGCACCCGCCGCATCAGTTGGTGTTGTTCCCCGGAGCCAACCATTTTCCCTTTCTGGAAGACTCGACGGCCTTCAGCCGCATGGTGCTGGATTTTATGATGAGCAAAAAGGAAGACCTCCCGATTGCCATCAAAGAGCACTGGCGGCGGCGGGTGTCGCAGCACGAGTACCTGTAAGGCCTATCATGCCTATGGCGATGGAACCCTTCCTTGAACCAGCCTTTCTCCGCAAGCTCGACCGCCTGTCGCTGGTCACCCGCCGGGCGATGGCCGGGAATATGCAGGGCGAACGGCGCAGTCCGCGCCGCGGGTCGTCGGTCGAATTTGCCGATTTTCGCCCCTACACCCCCGGCGACGATATCCGCCAGATTGACTGGAACCTGTATGCCCGTATGGAACGGTTTTTCTTGAAGCTGTTCGTGGCCGAAGAAGAACTGACGGTCCATTTGCTGCTCGACACCAGCGCTTCGATGAACTGGGGCGAACCGAACAAGTTTCACTATGCCTGCCGCGCTGCGGGCGCTCTGGGCTACCTCGTGCTGAACAGCCTGGACCGCGTTTCGGTGACGGCGTTTGGCGCAGGCGTGGAGACGGGGACGGGGACAGGGACAGGGACCGAAGCCTCACATTCTGCGGGGGGGTATCGGCTGCCGGGCGTACGCGGCAAGCGCGGAGCCTTTCCCCTGTTTCACTTCCTCCAGAAGCTCCCCCCCGGCGGTGCGACGAACCTTGCCCAGGCATGCCACCGCTATGCCCGCACCGAGCGGGCCGGGGGTCCGCTCGTGTTCTGCTCCGACCTCCTCGACCCCGGCTGGAAAGAGGGGTTGCGGGTCCTGTCGTCGCGCCCCTTCGATATGACGCTCCTGCATGTGCTGGCTCCCCAGGAGCTTGACCCTCAGATTGATGGGGATTTCCGCCTGCTCGACAGCGAGGGCGGGCCGCCCGTGGAGGTAACCGCCGACCTGGACTTGCTGCACCGCTATCAGGAAAACCTGGTGGCATGGCGCAGAGAGGTCGAAACGTTCTGCGCCACGCGGAGTATCAGCTACCTCTTTGCCGACACCTCCATCACGGTGGAGGATTTTGTGCTGTCGCAGGTGCGTGCCCGTGGGGTGGTGCGCTGAGGCTATTCGCCCATGTCCCAGGTTTCCTGGTCGTAGCCAAGGCTTTCCGCCGCAGCCTGCTCTTCTGGAGTCAATGCTGCCCAATCGGCTTCTTCCGAGGCAGGGGTGGTCGTTTCTTCGTCCCAACTTTCTTCGTCCCAACCCAGAACGCCCCACGCCTCCTGCTCGGCGGTCGTCAGTTCTGCCCAGTCGAAGCTGTCCCAGAACGCATCAGGGTCTCCCTCCGGCTCGCGTATCTGGTCATCACCAACTTCATCCGCTTCCATTTCCATTTCCCCACCCATTTCTCCATCCATCCCCTCTTCGGTTGCCTCAACTCCGGTCACCTCGGTCGGAGCCGCCTCTTCGGTTGCCTCAACTCCAGTCACCTCGGTCGGGGCCACTGGAGACGCCAGGGTTTCTGCTGGCTCCGCGGTGGGGGTGGTCGTCTGGCCGCAGGCCACCAGCACCAGTACCAGCGCCAACCCCAGTGCCAGCACCGGGCGAATCAAAAACCTGCCTGGTCGGGTCATAAGACCATCCTTTCTCTCTTGTCAGTTCGTGCATCTGTGCGAACTTCCACCGTCCGCTGACCCAGTATACCAGATTTTTGCTTCGTACGAACAGTTACCAAAACCATCGCGAAATCTTGCATTCCCCATTAGAATGGGAGCAATGCCGACTGCTGATAGCGTTGATGTTTCCCCGCCGCGGGCGGGTGATGACCTGCGCCCGATGGACCCGTAGCGGGTATCTGGGCGGGCGGTTGCACTGCGGGCAACGCGGGCGAAAAGGAATAATCTTGATGGCGACGACCCACCATCGCTGGGTGAGCCAGATCATG
>JAAUSY010000173.1 GCA_012032475.1 Chloroflexaceae bacterium | reverse complement strand
AATATCCAATATCCACGTTGTTCTGCGCTGTCGCTGCTGGCTTCTCGCTGCTCTCTACCTTAAGATAAACTCTTTTTTTCTGCTGATTTCTGCAACGCCTTCGGTGACGGACCGGTTACGGTTATCCACCGTGATGGAGCCATTGCCGCACAGGATGCACCACGAAACGCTCCGGAGTAGTCCGGACCGTGCCCGGCCCGGAGTGGGATAGACGGTCTTTCGGGGTGCTCACGTATCCCCGCCGTTCTTGCTTCGCCCCAGGTTATGCTACAATAGGGAATATTCAAGAAGCCAGGGGGAGGGGTATGGCGGAAGATCAGACCCAACACAAAGGCCTGACCATGACCGTGCTGGCAACGCCAGACATGGCGAATTTTGCGGGCAACGTCCACGGGGGGGCGGCGCTTGACCTGCTCGACCAGGTGGCCTATGCCTGTGCCTCGCGCTATTCCGGGTGCTATGTCATTACCATCTCGGTAGACCAGGTTACCTTCTTACAGCGTATCCACGTGGGCGAGTTGATCACGTTCATCGCTTCGGTGAATTACACCGGGGTGACTTCCTTAGAGGTGGGCGTACGGGTGATTGCCGAGAATATCCGCGAACGCCACTTGCGCCATGTAATGACCTGCTACTTTACGATGGTGACCGTCAACGAAGATGGAACCCCGACCAAGGTTCCGACCATCACGGTGCAGACTCCCGACGAGAAGCGACGATGGGCCGCGGCAGCGCTGCGCCGTGAGCTTCAGAAGGAGATTGAGCAGCGGAGCCTGGAAATTCGCCAGAACCCCGAAAGCCTTGCGGGTGAGCGGGAGCTATCGCCCCCAACGGCACCAACGGTCGGGGGCGATGCTCCCCCGGACCAACCACAGCACAAGAGTTTGATCATGACCGTGCTGGCAACCCCGGATACGGTCAGTTTCTCCGGGAACGTGAGTGCCGGTTGGGTTCTGGACCTGCTCGACCAGGTGGCCTATGCCTGTGCCTCGCGCTACTCTGGCTACTATGTGCTCACGGTGTCAGTTGACCATGTGGTCTTTATGCAGCGCATCCGGGTTGGCGAACTGGTGACGTTTCATGCGTCGGTCAACTACACGGGGCATACGTCTATGGAGGTGGGTATCCGGGTGGTTGCCGAGAACATCCGCGAACGCACCTCGCGCCATGTGATGACGTGTTATTTTACCATGGTCGCAGTTGGTGAGCATGGCAAGCCGAATCCCGTTCCGCCCCTGGTGGTGGAAACGGCCACGGAACAACGGCGGTGGGCGGCGGCAAAGTTGCGCCGCGAGTTTCGCAAGGAGATTGACCGGCGGATGCTGGAAATTCGCCAGAACCCCGAACTGGCCGCAGGTGCAGAAGAAGAAGAAGGAGGAACAACTTGAGCATACTGGTTGACAAGGAAACCCGCTTGATAGTGCAGGGTATTACGGGAAGAGAGGGGGAATTTCATACCCGCCAGATGGTGGCGTATGGGACGAATGTGGTGGGAGGGGTCACCCCCGGACGGGGGGGGCAGTTTGTCATTGATGGCAAGGTGCCGGTGTTCAACACGGTGCGCGAGGCGGTGCGGGTCACGGGGGCCAATGCGTCGGTCATTTATGTGCCGGCCCCGTTTGCGGCAGATGCCATTCGCGAGGCAGCAAGCTGCGGGGTAGAGTTAATCGTGTGCATCACCGAGGGGGTGCCGGCGATAGATATGGTGAGCACCCAGGCGTATGTGAAGCAGTGCGGGGTGCGGCTCATTGGCCCGAACTGCCCTGGCCTGCTCACCCCCGGCGAGGCGAAGGTGGGCATTATTCCGGGCAATATTGCCTGCCCAGGTTCCATTGGTGTCGTCTCCAGGAGCGGCACCCTGACCTACGAGGTCATTGACGCGCTGACCCGCCTTGACCTGGGGCAGTCTACCTGTATAGGCATTGGTGGCGACCCGATTATTGGAACCAGCTTTGTGGATGTGCTGGAGTTGTTTGAAGAGGACTATGACACCGAAGCGATTGTGTTGATTGGGGAAATTGGAGGTACGGCGGAGGAAGAGGCCGCCGATTTTATTCAAAGTTATCTGAGAAACAAGCCCGTGGTGGCCTTCATTGCCGGCCAGACGGCTCCCCCCGGCAAGCGGATGGGCCACGCCGGGGCGATTATTAGCGGCGGGCGTGGCACCGCCCAGGACAAAATTGCGGCCCTTGAGCGGGCCGGGGTGAAAATCGCCAAACTCCCGACCGATATTGCCCATATGGTGAAAGAACTTGTGTGACCCTGGTCGTGTTTGAACCATCGTCTGAGGTCTGGGATGCATTGGTCCTCTGCCACCCCCAGGGGAATCTTTTGCAGCTTTCGTCCTGGGGGCAGCTCAAATCCTCGTTCGGGTGGGGGGTCCAGCGGGTTGCGGTGTGGAGGGGCCGGACGAGCACCAGGGGGGGGGCCTGATGATTCTCATGGTGCTCCCGCCGTTCCTGGCTCATCTCCCCCGCTGCTGGCCGGGGCCCAGGTGCTTTTCCGCTCGCGCTATGGGCTGAGTATGGCCTATGTTCCCCGCGGCCCTTTGTGGTCCGGTTCCCTCGCGGTTGATGAAGCTCTGCTGGCGGCGCTGAGACAGGTCGCCCGACGCCGACGGGCGGTTTTCTTACGGTTGGAGCCGTCTATCCTTGAGGACGCGCCCCAGGCAGACACCTGCCATACCTGGCTGCTGCTGAAGGGGTTTCAGCCGGTTGACCCGGTCCAGCCACGCAGTTCCATTCACCTGGACCTGTCACCGCCGCTCGACCAGGTTTTTGCGGGCTTTCGCAAGGGGCACCGCGCCGATATTCGCCGCGCTGAGCGAGAGGGGGTGACGGTTCGGGTTGGAAACACTGACGATATCGAGACCTTCTATGCTATACTACATACAACAAGTGAACGGGCCGCTTTTGGTATTCACCCGGTGGCGTATTATCGCCTGGCGCAGCAGGTGTTTCAGGAACGGTGCCGTTTGTTGCTTGGGATACAGGATGACCGCGCCGTGGCGGGGCACCTGGTTTTTGCCGATGCACACGCCGGTCTCTATCTGTATAGCGGGGCAACCGAGGCGGGTCTCAAGTCGGGGGCCAACCATCTCTTGCAGTGGCATGCCCTCCAGTGGGCGCACCAGCGAGGATGCACCCACTACGATTTCTGGGGGATTCCCGATGGACTGGGGCGGGCCGCGACGGCGACGAGCGAGCCGCAGCGGCTTGCGCTGGAAGCAGCAGCGCAGCACGACCCGCTCGTGGGGGTCTATCGCTTTAAGAAGGGGTTCGGCGGGAGGGTAGTGCGCTACCTCCCGGCCTATGACCAGGTCTATCTGCCCCCGCTCTATGCGCTGTGGCGGAGGGGAACCGCATGAACAGAACACTCTTTTCATTGACAATCCCTCCCCGAACCCGTACCATGGTCCGGGGTGCTCGTCTCACACAGAAGGTAGTTTCGGGCAAAAGGATGGTCTATGTTCGTTGAATTCAGCGTGGAAAACTACCGCTCCTTCAAGGAGCGGGTTACGCTGAGCATGGTCGCTGCCAACAACATTCGCTCCAGGTCAGAAGCGCTTGATGAGCACGACGAGCACAAGGTATTCAGCGCCGGTCCGGGGTTGGAGCTGCTCACCAGCGCGGCGGTCTATGGGGCAAATGCCAGTGGGAAGAGCAACCTCATTCGAGGACTGGATTTCATGCGTATGTTTGTTCTGAATTCTTCACGAGAGACCCAGATAACCGAGGCTATCCCCGTCGAGCCGTTTCTCCTCAGCACCGCAACAGAAGACCAGCCATCGCTTTTCGAAATCGTCTTCCTGACCGACGATACCCAGTATCGGTATGGCTTTGCGGTTCACCGGCAGGGCGTGGTCTCTGAATGGCTCTATCGCCTTGGCAAATCACGCGAGATGCGTTTGTTTGAGCGCGACCGAGATGCGATTAAGGTCAATGCCCGCAACTTTCCAGAAGGCCAGGAACTTGAAAAACGTACGCGCCCGAACGCCCTGTTTCTTTCGGTCGTGGCTCAATTCAATGGCAGAATTGCAACCAGGATACTGCGGTGGTTCAATCGTCTCATCGTCAATACCGGGATAGACGATAGGGCCCTTTCACTCTTCTTCGCGGTTACCAGTTTCGAACAATCTTCCTATCGGGAAGATATTGAGCAATTCATCCGGCGTCTTGACGTTGGGATTGAACGGTTTCTCACTGAGCGTCGGCCTGCCCTGTTTGCGATCCCCAAAAACATGCCAAAGGAACTGGCAGCATTCGTAGAAACCTTGAACCAGCGTATCAAAGGTCCGGAGCAGATTAGAATCAGGACGTTTCATCGCCGCTTTAATGCGGCAGACCAACCCCAGGACGAAGTCCTGTTTGACCTGGAGGAGCAGGAATCGGAGGGCACGCAGCGCCTTTTTGTGCTGGCCTACCCATTTCTGCGCACGCTGCGCCAGGGTTCGGTCCTGGTCATTGACGAGATGGACGCTCGTCTCCACCCGAACCTGGTGACCGAACTCATTCGACTGTTTCACTCGGTGAAAACGAACCCGAACCAGGCCCAACTGGTCTTTACGACCCACAACACCAATCTGCTCAGTGCCCAACTGTTCCGGCGAGACCAGGTCTGGTTTGTGGAAAAATCCCGCCGGGGGGCTTCTGACCTGTACTCGCTTGTGGAGTATCGCACGGACAACCAGAAAATCGTGCGCAACGATGCACCCTTCGAAAAGGACTACGTTATGGGGCGTTATGGGGCTATTCCCTTTATTGGGAACCTCGATGAACTTCTGGGGGTTGGCGTTGGGCAAGAATCACAAGGATCAATCGAAGGAGCGTAGATTTCACGGTCGCCTCCGACGAAAGGTTGCGACCCGTGAGGTGCGACAGCGCTTTCTGGTTGTTTGTGAGGGCGAACGCACCGAACCGGCCTACTTCGAGGCGTTTCAAGTTCCTGGCCTGGTGGTCCGTGTCGAGGGGGTTGGGGTCAGCAACCTCAGACTGATTGAGGAGGCCCGGCACAAGCAAGCGCGGGACGATTATGATCAGGTCTGGTGCGTTTTTGACCGCGATGATTGTGAGGTTGACCACATTCATCGCGCCATCGAACAGGCACAACTGCTGGGGTATGGTATCGCTTTCTCCAACCAGGCATTCGAACTCTGGTATCTGCTTCATTTCCACTACCAGTGGACTGCAATGTCCCGGAGCGACTATTGTGAGCGCCTCAGTAAGTGTCTGGGGGATGAGTACCAGAAAAACCGTCCGGGAATCTACCTGCAATTAGAGTCCCGGCAGGAGGCAGCCCTTCGGAACGCGCAACGTTTGTACGAACAATATGATCCCTGGGAGCCTGCCTCTTCCGATCCTTCAACGACCGTTCACTGGTTGGTTGAAGAACTGAATAAGCACCGGCGACCCTAGCACGACCCATTGAAACCATCACCAGGAACCCTTATGAACAGCGAACTTGATTACAAAGCCCTGGAAGCTCTCGTCGTTGACAACCCCGACCTCGAACGGCTGGAAATGCTGCTGGACGAATTTAACATGTTCGAGGCCATCGGCGCAACCTGGCAGGAAACGCGCCATTCCGACTTGCTGGCCTTCCTGCTTAACCCGCAGCAAAACCATGGCCTGCGGGATAGCTTTCTCAAACGACTGCTCCAGAAGGCGCTAATTTTCGCCCAGGAAACCGATAACGATGTCGCGTTCCCTGTTACGCCCATTGACCTCGATGTCTGGGACCTTGACCAGACCATCGTCCTGCGCGAGAGCCAGCGCATTGACATCCTCTTGCTGGACGAACGCCACCGAATGGCGACGATGATTGAAAACAAACTCACCGGGGCGGGGAACCCGTTCCATCTGGAGCGTTATTGGGAATCGGTGAGTCAGCTCTACCCCGGCTGGACTCTCCTGGGTCTCTACCTCACCCCCGACGGAGAACCACCGCCGGATGGACGCTATATCTCCATAGACTACGGGTTGATTTGCAACCTGATTGAAGGGCTGATCGACAGTCGGGCTTCGACTCTGCGTGCAGACGTACGCACCATGATGATACACTATACCAGGATGCTCAGGAGGCATATTGTGGGCGAATCGGAAATCACCAGGCTTTGCCGCCGCATTTATGGCAAACACCAGCGAGCCTTCGACCTCATCTATGAACACCGCTTGAGTCGGCAAAAGGTTATCCGCAATGTCACCCGGCTCCTGATTGAACAGAAGCAAGGGTTGCTCCTGGACCACATCCAGGAACGCTACACGGGCTTTGCTGTGCAGGAATGGGATGTGCCCGTGCTCCTGGAGGGGCGCGCCGAGGGAGACCGCCCCGGTCGGGTGCTGCTCTTCGAATTCGACACCTGGCAAGACACGCTCCCGCTGCGGCTCCACATCGGGCCGTGCTCCGACCAGCTTCGCCAGCGGTTGCTGGATGTTGCCATTGCGCACCAACCACCCTTCAAAATCGAAGAATCCCCCCTGACCGGGGGCGATTGGATTGCCATTTTTGAGCGCCCATTCCTGACGCCGGAGTTCTACGAGGAGGCCAGCACCGACGAACTGGCGGAGAAGATTCTCCAGAACTGGGCCGACTTCCTGAAGCATGACCTGACCAGCATGAACGCGGTGCTCAGAGAGCAACCGTGGGTTTGGCAGAAGAGCCGGTGAGCCGCCCATGTCCCGGCCCCTGCCCCTGCGGGACTGCCTGGTCTCCCTCCCGGTCTACCAGGTCGCTGGCCCGACCGACCGGCCCGTCACGGGGATAGCTGACAATTCGCGGCAGGTCGAACCAGGCTGCATCTTCGTGGCCGTCAGAGGCTACCGCACCGACGGCCACGCCTATATTCCCCAGGCGCTGGCGCGGGGAGCCGCCGTGGTCGTGGTAGATCTGCGGTTCATTGAGGGGGCCGCAGAGATGCGCCGCCAGTACCTTGGGGAGGACGCGCCCGGCGAGGCAGCCACGTTTTTGGCGGTTCCCAACAGCCGGGCGGCGCTGGCCCCGCTGGCGGCGGCTTGGTATGGGTTTCCGGCCCGCCACTTGGTGGTGATTGGCGTCACCGGCACCAAGGGCAAAACGACCACCACCACGCTCATCAGTCATGTGCTGGAACGAGGAGGGCACCGCACCGGGCTGATGAGCACTGTGGATGTGAAGGTGGGGCTGCACCAGTGGCCCAATACCCTCCGCCAGAGCACGCTTGAAGCCCCGCAGATACAATCGCTCCTGCGTGAAATGGTGGCGGCACACTGCACCCATGCCGTGCTGGAAGCATCGTCGCACGGGCTTTCGACAGGGTGGAACCGCGTGGGGCACTGTGGGTTCGATGTCGCAGTGGCGACCAATGTCACCCACGAGCACCTGGACTATCACGGCAGCCTTGAGCAATATCGCCGCGACAAGGCGCGGTTGTTTGCGCTCCTGGGCGAGGAGTTGCCTGCTCCTGCTCCGTCCTCCTTTCCCCCCCCTTTGCCCCCAACCGTCCCCGCGCCGAAGTGGGCCATCGTGAACGGCGACGACCCGCACCACCAGATGTTTCTTGATGCTGCACCGCACACCGCACACCGCCTGACCTACGCGCTCAATGCTGCGGCAGATGTTCGGGGAAAGGTGCTGGATAGCTCGCTGGCCGGCAGCCGGGTGCGCGTGGCGACCCCGTGGGGCGAGAGCCTGCTCACTCTCCGCCTGCCCGGCCGGTTCAATGTGCAGAACGGGTTGGCCGCGCTGAGTGTCGCGCTCAGTCAGGGGATGGACCTGGAGCAAGCTACCACTGCCCTGGGGGAGGTGCGGGGAATACGCGGGCGGATGGAGCCGATTGACCAGGGGCAGCCGTTTGGCGTTCTGGTGGATTACGCCCACAACCCCGACTCGTTCACCCAGGTGATGGGGATGCTGCGCCCCCTGACGTCCGGTCGGATGATTGCCGTGTTTGGCAGTGCGGGCGAGCGCGACCGCGAAAAGCGCCCGCAGCAGGGCATCGTTGCCGCGCAGTTCTGCGACCTGCTGGTGCTGACTGACGAAGACCCCCGCGGCGAGGAGCGCGAAGCGATTCTGGCCGATATTGCCGCGGGCGCGGAGCAGGCCGGGAAGCGCCCCGGCACCGGCTACCTGGTGATTCCCGACCGGGCCGCGGCCATTCGGGCAGCCTTTGAGCAGGCACGGCCCGGCGACCTGGTGTTGCTGCTTGGCAAGGGACACGAAGGGAACATGGTCTACGCCGACGGCCCGCGCCCCTGGAACGAGGCTGCCGAAGCCTGCGCCGCGCTGCGAGCGATGGGGTATGGGGACGATGATCATGATACCCGGCAATGAGTGATGGCCGGCTGGAGACCCCCAGGGCTACGTCAAAGTCGCCCTGGGCCAGCATTTCCAGGTTTTTGAGCCTCCCCGCCCCCATGCTGCACAAATTGCCTTCCTGTGATATAGTGGGCAAAGCATTCCACATACTGCATATGGAGGAAGCAAACCTGTGGTCCGTGGTCGAAAGCTGCTTGAGCAACGACCGCATAGAAAAAACACTGGCGCAGCACCACCACGAGGCCCTGGTTTCATTTCTTGAGGAGGAGATAGTAAGCCATGCCCATATCTGACCTATCCTTGCAGGATGTCACCCATATCACCTATATCTTTTTCATCTACGTCATGCCCCTGTTTCTGGGCGTCAGTATCCTCGTCGGGATGCTGGTGGTGCTGGGGTGCTATGGCCGGGCCGTGCTGGAAGCCATGCGGGGGCGGTTGCCGGGCTTCCGCGAAGAAACGCCCATCGAGCCAGAACCAGCCTACAAGCTCTATGTCTTCCACCAGGCCCCCACCGATGCCGCCATGGTTCGCGACCGCGCCATGCTCCTGCTGCGGAAGTTCTCCCGCTGGTACTTTTCCGATTTCGTGACCGAAACGCTCTTCCGACGACCGCTGCTGTGGCTCTTCGGGATGCTCTTTGGCATCGGCGGGCGCGGCGCCGGCGGACGCCATGGCGATGTTCGTCTTTCTGGCGCTGTCGCATCTCCTGGTCATCCGCCTCATCTGGGCCGCGCTCTTTGTGGCCGCGCTCTACCTGCGGTTCATCGAGAGCTTTTCCATCCGGTGGCGCGGCGTGACGATGGAATGCCCCTACCCCGATTGCTACCAGCAGTTTCGCCTGCCCCACTACCGCTGCCCCACCTGCGGAGCCATACACCAGCAACTGGTGCCCGGTCCCTACGGCGTGCTCAAGCGGCGGTGTCAGTGCGGCACCCTGCTGCCCACCAGCGAAGTCAACGGGCGCGAACAGTTGCAGGCGTTCTGCCCCACTGCGGGCGCGAACTGCCGCCCGGCGGCAGAGATACGCAGCATGGGTATCGTC
>JAAUSY010000172.1 GCA_012032475.1 Chloroflexaceae bacterium | reverse complement strand
GCCACCACGGAGGTCCCTCTCCTGGGTGCTTCAAGGGGTTGCCAGTTTTCGCCACCATCGCCGCTCTTGAAGATACCCCCGCACCGTCGTGCCGGCATAGAGCGTGGTCGGGGTGGTTGGGGCGGCAGCCAGCGCGGACACTTCAAGGCTGGTCAGCCCCGTGTTGATGCTCCGCCAGGTGTTGCCGCCGTCACCGCTCTTGAAAACACCGCTCCCTAATGCTGCCGCGTAGAGCGTGGCCGGTGTGGACGGGTCGGCCAGCAGGATGTCGACCGCATCTCGTTGCGGCCCTATTGAAACCCACCGGTCGTCGCCGGTCTGGGCGGTACTGGTGCGGTGCCAGGGCAACCAGAGGCAAACGAGCAATACGAAGGTGAGCAGAACCCGGCGACCGATGCTATTCATTTTCATTGGCGAAACCTCCTGTTTCTCCTGTGGGTTCCGACGAGCAGTGCCAGATTGGCGTTGCTCATTCCCCCGTTGTTCGCAGGGCCTCAACCTCATCAACTGGCAACCCGGTCACCCGTGCCACGGTCATCGGGGCAATCCCCTCCGCCAGCATGCTCCGGGCATTCGCCCGCTTCTCCTCCTCGCGGCCCTTCTCCAACCCCTCCTCCAACCCCTTCTCTAACCCCTTCTCAAATCCCTCCTCACGCCCCTTCTCAAAGTGGCTCTCCAGAATGAGTTGCTCGTCCGACACACGCTTGAGCGTCTCGTCATAGACCTCGCGCTCCTTCGGCGTCATCGCCGCCAGTTCAGCAATCTGGAACGCCTGCGGGAACGGCTCGGTGGCGAGGGATGACGGCACCGTCTCCAGTTCGGGCAGGTGCTTGAGCAGATAGAGCCACTTCTCCGTCGGCGTCGCCACCGCTTGCAGCGGCAGCGTGAACTTGGGCAACTCCAGGAACACGAACATCAGCCCCTCGTAGAACACCTTGCAGGTCTCCAAATTGGCGAGTTGGATGCGCCGCATCCACCCCGGCTCCTCGTCCATCTGGTAGCGCAGCACGCTGATGCAGTAGACCGGCAAGAGCTGGAAGTCGTAGGTCGTGCCCTTCTTGATCTGCTGGATAATCGGGAAGGTGGCGTAGAACAACGCCCGCTCCTTGAAGTAGCGGAACGGACTGCGCTGCATCTCGACGATGAAGCGGCTGCCCGATGTATCCGTGCAGTAGATATCGTAGATGCCGATGCGCTCAGCCGGTGAGGCCGGCAGTTGCTCGGCGGTCAGGTAGGTCAGGTCGGCAATGGGGTGCGGCAGGGCCAGGATATCGAACAGGAATCCCTTCAGCACCTCTTTGCTCTCTTCGCGCCCGAACAGCCGCTTGAAGCCGAAGTCGGTGGTCGGGTCCAGGTAGCGGGGCATAGGCTTTCTCCTTTATTTTTTATTTATTTACGACACGTCAATGCTCCGGTTTCCGGAAGACAAACGCCCCATCCGAGCCAACATCCACTAGCACCGTGTCACCTTCCTTGAACTCGCCTTCAAGGAGCCTGAGCGCCAGCGGGTTCTGGATACGCTGCTGGATAACCCGCTTGATCGGGCGTGCGCCGTAGACCGGGTCATATCCCTCATTACCCAGTTGCTCCCGTGCGGCTGGAGCAAGCTCCAGTTCGATTCGTCGGTCGGCCAGCAGGTTCGACAGCCGCCCCAGTTGAATTCCCACCACCTGCTCGATTTGCTCACGGCTCAGCGGATGGAAGATGATGACCTCATCTACGCGGTTGAGGAACTCCGGGCGGAACGAAAGGCGCACTTCCTCCATCACCCGTGCCCGGATCGTCTCCTGGCTCTCGCCGCGCTGGTTCATCTCCTGGATAATCGGGCTGGCAATGTTGCTGGTCATAATGATGACGGCATTCTTGAAATTGACGACGCGCCCCTTGCCATCGGTCAACCGCCCATCCTCCAGCACTTGCAGCAGCGCGTTGAAGACATCCGGGTGAGCCTTTTCTATCTCATCAAACAGCACGACGCAGTAGGGACGCCGCCGCACGGCCTCGGTCAATTGTCCGCCTTCCTCGTAGCCGACATAGCCGGGTGGTGCGCCAATGAGCCGCGCCACTGCATGCTTTTCCATATACTCGGACATGTCCAGGCGTATCATGGCGGCCTCGTCATCGAACAGAAATTCCGCCAGGGCCCGCGCCAGTTCGGTTTTGCCGACACCGGTGGGACCCAGGAAGAGGAACGAACCAAGTGGACGGTTGGGGTCTTGCAGCCCGGCGCGGGACCGGCGCACCGCATTGGCAACCGCATACACCGCGTTGTCCTGCCCAACCACGCGCTGGTGCAACCGCTCCTCCATCCTGACCAGCTTCTCAACCTCGCCCTCTATGAGCTTGCTCACGGGTACCCCGGTCCAGCGCGACACGATTTCCGCAACGTCCTGCTGGTCAACCTCCTGCTTGAGCAGGGTAGCCCCGCCAGACTGAAGCTGTGACTCAGTTTCGGCAAGCTGCTTCTCCAGTCCCGTGAGCTTGCCATATTGAAGCTCCGCTGCCCGGTTGTAGTCATACTGGCGCTGCGCGTGCTCAATCTCTACCCGCGTCTGGTCTATCTGCTCTTTGAGGTGTTGAATATGCTGGATCACCTCGCGCTCGCGCTGCAACTGGGCTTCAACCGCTGTGCGCTGTTCGCGCAGGTCGGCCAACTCTTTCTCCAGCTTCTGGAGCCGCTCCTTGCTGGCCGGGTCTTTTTCCATCTTCAGCGCTTCGCGCTCAATCTCTAGCTGCATCATGCGCCGCTTGAGGTCGTCCAGTTCCTGGGGGTCACTGGTAATCTCCATCCGGAGCCGCGCCGCCGCTTCGTCTATCAGGTCAATTGCCTTGTCGGGCAGAAAGCGGTCGGAGATGTAGCGGTCGGACAGCACCGCCGCCGACACGATGGCCCCATCGGTGATGCGGACCCCGTGGTGCGTCTCGTAGCGCTCCTTTAGCCCCCGCAGGATGCTGATGGTATCATCCACGCCGGGTTGGTTGACCAGAACCGGCTGAAACCGCCGTTCCAGGGCCGCGTCTTTCTCAATATGCTTGCGATATTCATCGAGCGTGGTGGCCCCGACCATGTGCAGTTCGCCGCGGGCTAGCATAGGCTTGAACATATTGCCCGCGTCCATGGCTCCCTCAGCGGCTCCGGCCCCCACGACCGTGTGAAGTTCGTCAACGAAGAGAATAATGTCATCGCGTTCTTCAATTTCTTTGAGCACGGCTTTCAAGCGTTCTTCAAATTCGCCGCGATATTTTGCCCCGGCGACCAGCGCGGCCATATCCAGGGCATGAATGCGCTTGTTTTTCAGTGATTCTGGCACGTCGCCGCGCACAATGCGCTGAGCCAACCCCTCGACAATGGCAGTTTTGCCCACGCCCGGCTCCCCAATGAGTACGGGGTTGTTCTTGGTGCGCCGCGAAAGGATCTGCACCACCCGGCGGATTTCTTCATCCCGCCCGATGACCGGGTCGAGCCGGCCCCGGCGGGCAAACTCGGTCAGGTCGCGCCCGTATTGCTCCAGGGCCGCATAGGTTCCCTCCGGGTGGGGACTGGTGACCCGCTGCGTCCCGCGCACCTCGCGCAACGCTTGCAACAGGGCATCGCGGGTGAGACCTGCTTGCTGAAGCACCCGCTGCGCCCCGCCACCCGCATGCGCGAGCAGCGAGAGCAGCAGGTGTTCCGTACTGATATATTCGTCGCCAAACTGGGACAGTTCGTCATAGGCCCGCACCAGCACGGTCCGCAGCCGCGGCGAAAGCGCAAGTTGCACATTTCCGCTCACTCGCGGCATCCGGTTGATTTCGGCGTTCACCTGTTTTGCCAGGGACCCGACGGGAAGACTCATTTTGTTCAATACCTGCGGCACCACGCCTTCGCTCTGTTCGAGCAGCGAGAGCAGCAGGTGTTCGGGTTCGACCTGACTATTTCCGTTGCGCTCGGCGGTGTTCTGAGCCGCAATCAGCGCCTCCTGGGATTTCTCCGTCAATCGGTTCGTATCAAACGTCATCGGTTGACCTCCTTTCGCTGGTATCTTTCTGCCTGGACCGGAAGCCACAGACACCATGGGTACTCAGATGGATGATAGCAAATCAGTGTCAGAAAGATGCTAGCGCTGTGTTGGTGTTCTGTTAGGGCCGCAACGGTGCGGCCTCCTGTTCCTGGTAATACCCGATAGCCCGGTATTTCGCATAGCGCCGTTCCAGAAGGGTTGCCCGGCCCAGGTCACGAAGCTCAGTCAGGTGGTGGCACATCCACTTCCCCACCGCGGCGATGACCCCGGCACTATCGGTGTGTGCGCCCCCTGCCGGTTCGGGGATAACCTGGTCCACAATGCTCAGGTTGAGCAGGTCCTCGGCGGTGATACGCATCGCCTGAGCCGCATCCGGTGCCCTGGACGAGTCGCGCCAGAGAATGGAAGCGCACGCTTCGGGCGAGGCCACCGAATAGATCGAGTTTTCCAGCATCAGCAGGCGGTCGGCCACGCCAATCGCCAGTGCGCCCCCGCTGCCTCCCTCGCCAATGACGCAGGCAACGATGGGGGTCTGGAGCCTTCCCATGGTCAAAATGTTCTCGGCAATTGCGTTGGCCTGCCCGCGCTCTTCAGAATCCTTGTTGGGGTTGGCCCCTGGAGTGTCAATAAAGCATAGCACCGGAAAACCAAACTTCTCGGCATGGTGAAACAATCGCAGCGCCTTGCGGTAGCCCTCCGGGTGGGGCATCCCGAAGTTGCGGCGCACATTCTCACGCGTGTCGTGGCCCTTCTGGTGCCCAATGACCACAACCGGTTTCCCCCTGAATGAAGCCATCCCGCCAATGATGGCCTGGTCATCGCCAAAACGACGGTCTCCGTGCATCTCAACAAAATCCTCGCACAACCCCAGGATGTAATCCAGCGTGCGCGGACGCTGGATATGACGGGCAATTTGCACCCGGTCCCACGGACTCAGGGGAGCAGGTTCGCAGTGGTCGGGAGGGTCTCCGCCCTGAGCCTGGGCCGCGGTTTCGGTCACGGTTTCGGGGTCCGGTCTCGACGCCGGGGCCGGGCCTGTTTCAGGGTCCGGGGGAAAACAGAGGTCATGGCTCCCCGGCGAGCAGGGAGCATCATACAGCCGCAGCAACCGACCCAGCACCATGCGCAGGTCGCTCCGCGGTACCACCATATCAATCATCCCATGCTGGAGCATAAACTCAGCCGTCTGAAAATCCGCGGGTAACTTCTGGTGAATCGTCTGCTCGATGACGCGCTTGCCCGCAAAACCAATCTCGGCACCGGGTTCGGCAATGATGACATCGGAAACCGAAACGTACGACGCGGTCACTCCCCCGTAGCAGGGATCTACCAGGAGCGCAATGTGTGGTTGACGAACCGCGGCGAGCCGTGTGAGCGCCAGAGTCACCTTTGCCATCTGCATGAGTGACACCACCCCCTCCTGCATCCGGGCCCCACCGCTGCTGTTGATGGTGAGGAGCGGGAGCGACAGGGCGGCGGCGCGTTCGGCAGCCCGCACCATCTTCTCCCCATAGACACTCCCCATCGAAGCCCCCATAAAACTGAAATCACACACTGCCAGAACGACCTTTCGCCCTCCGATAGAGCCAATTCCGCTTATGACCGCATCAGACAACCCGGTTTTCTCCTGCGTCTGGCTCAATTTGTCGGTGTAACGCTCGTCCAGCGACACGAAATCCAGCGGATCGGTGGGAGCAAGGTTCCTATCGTATTCCTCGAACGAATCAGGGTCAACCATCACCAGATCGAGCCGCTCACGAGCGCTCAAGCGCATGTGGTGCTGACACTTCGGACACACCCTCAAGTTGTCGTGCAATTCCTTTTGATAGATAATCTCACGGCACGCCTTACACTTCACCCACATGTTGTCGGGAACCTGGGCATCGCCTTTCCCTCGGCCAGGCGTGAAGGTGAGCTTGGTCCGGCGAAAAAATTCTTTCATAGTCGAGATGAAACCTCCCTGAACCAGGGTGCCTATGCTTCCGGTCCATCTTAGCACAGGCACCGAGAACAGGCAATGATCACCGCTCACCGCCTGTTCCTCAACATGGGCATGGTACTGATATATGCAGGTGGCAGGTGAGGCGTGATGCGTGACAGGAGGGGCATAATCTGATATACTGCGGCTACCTGGTAGCTACCCGGTGGTGAAGAGAAGAGCGGATGGGAAGAGCGGATGTAACTGTCGGAGAAGAAGAGCTATGTCCCTACAGGAAGACCTGGTCCAGATTGAGCACCAGGCACAATGCGAACTGGAAGCTGTGACAACGACGGAAACCCTGGCGCAGTGGAAGAGTGCCTACCTGGGAAAGAGCGGGGCGGTCACGCGGTTGAGCCGGGGGCTTGGAGACCTTTCCCCAGAGGAGCGGCCAGAAGCCGGGCGGTGCGTCAATGCGCTGCGGGACACGCTCGAAACGGCCTTTGCCGCGGTGGAGGAGCACATCAAGGCGGCGGCACGAACCGCCACCCTGAGCACCGACCGGGTGGATATCACCCTTTCCGGGCGGCTCCCTGCGGTCGGGCGCATGCACCTGACCAATCAGGTGCTCCAGAAGGTCTATGCCATCTTTGCCGAGATGGGTTTTCAGATATGGGAGAGCCGGGAAGTCGAACTGGATGACTACAATTTCGGGTTGCTCAACTTCCCGCCGGAGCACCCGGCCCGCGATATGCAGGATACCTTCTACCTGGAGATGCCAGAACACGCGCCGAAGGTGCTGCTCCGCACCCATACTTCGCCGGGGCAGATCCACGCGATGCGCTACTACGCGCCCCGGCCACTCCGGATCCTCCTGCCGGGCAAGTGCTACCGCAACGAGCAGATTACGGCGCGGAGCGAGGTGATGTTTCATCAGTTCGAGTTTCTAGCCGTCGGGCGGACCATCACCATGGGTGACCTGAAGGGTACGCTCAGTACGTTTGCGGAACGCATGTTTGGCAAGGGTACGAAGGTCCGCCTGCGGGCCAGTTTCTTCCCCTTCACTGAGCCGAGCGCCGAAATGGACGTAACCTGCTACCTGTGCAGTGGGAAGGGGTGCCGCATCTGCAAATATACGGGTTGGCTGGAGATTGGTGGCTGCGGGATGGTGCATCCCAACGTGCTGCGCAATGGCGGCTACGACCCGGAGGAATTCAGCGGTTTCGCCGGCGGGTTCGGCCCGGAGCGCATTTCGATGTCGAAGTACAGCATTGATGACATTCGCTGGTTCAACAGCGGCGACCTGCGCTTCATCGAACAGTTCGGGTAGGCTCCGGCTCCTGGCGCTGCTGTTCGCCTTTGTGCTGCTGGCCTCGCTCTTCAACGCCACAGTCCCGTTGGGCGAGGGGCCAGACGAGCCGGGCCACCTGAGCTATGTGCTCTTCCTGGCACGCGAGGGGCGGTTGCCGGTCCAGCGCACCCCACACGAGCAGAGCGATGTGCCGGGCGAAGGGCACCAACCCCCGCTGGCCTATGGGTTGGCGCTCCCCGCGGTGCTCTGGCTCCCCCCGAACGAGCGCCACAATGAGCAAAGCGCCAACCCGGACTTCCTGTGGAATGGGGGGGACGACCCGGCGGCCTTCGTCCGGGCCAGCCGCGAATACTGGCCGTGGCAGGGGGTGGTGCTGGCATGGCACCTGGTACGAGGGATTTCAACCCTCCTGGGCGTTGTGACGGTTTTCTGCACCTGGGGGGCGGCCCGGTCGCTGGCGGGGTGGAGCCGGGCCAGCCAACAACCGGACCTGGCACTGCTGGCAGCCGCGCTGGTCGCGTTCAACCCCCAGTTTCTCTTCACCTCGGCGCTGGTGACGAACGATGCGCTCCTGACCACACTGAGCGCCGTGCTCCTCTGGCTCTGCACCAGCAGGGTTCTCCATCCCAATTTCCCTCCTTTGTCACCTGCGCTCCCATCCCCCACCCCGGTCTCCGGTCGTTCCCTTCGTCCCCTGCTGTGGCACGCTGCGGCAGCAGGGGTGGTGACCGGGCTGGCGCTGCTCACCAAGCAAAGCGCTCTCTTGCTCATTCCCCTGGCGTTGTGGGGAAGCTGGCAGGCCGGGCAGGGTCGGGCGCGGTTGGCGCTGTTCCACGGCCTCTGCTGGATGACCACCGCATTGCTGGTGGCCGGCTGGTGGTATGGGCGAAACTGGCAGCTCTATGGCGACCCCCTGGGGATGGCGGTGTTCCGTGCCGCGTTCGCCACGCAACCGTTCGAATGGCGCAACCCCGCCGCGTGGGTGGGAGCGTTGCGGCAACTGCACGCCTCCTTCTGGGCAACCTTTGGCTGGCTGAGTGTGCCCCCACCCCCCTGGAGCATCGCCGCCAGTACCCTCCTCGAAGGTGTGTCCCTGGTAGGTCTGCTGCGCCTGGTTCGTCGTTCTCGCGCCCGCATCTTGCCGTCTCGCTTCTTCCCGCTCATTCTGCTGCCGCTCCTGGCCTTTGCCTGGGTCGTGAGCTTTGCGTTGACCGCGGGGTTGGTTGCCTGGCAGGGCCGGCTGCTCTTCCCGGCACTCCCCGCCATTGCCATCCTCCTGGCCTGGGGGATAACAACCGTGTTGCCACATCAGGCGCTCATCCGGTGGGGCCTCCCGACGGTGCTCTGCTTGCTTGCGCTTGCCCTTCCCTTCCACACCATCGCCCCCGCCTATTCCTGGTATACCCTCCCGCCTGAGCAGGCAAAGACCCGGATAGCCAGTCCCGTCTATGCCCGCTACGCCCAGGCATGGGAGCAGGGCATCGAACTGCGCGGATGGCGCATGCATCCTCTGGAGGGGACGATGGGGCCAGACCGAACCGTGCGAGCCGGCCAGACGCTCACGGTTACGCTGACCTGGCATGCCCTGGAGCGGGTCCCCGATGACTTGGTCGTGTTCGTTCACCTGGTCCGAGCAGATGCAGCGGGTGAGGGGAACGAGACGATTATCGCTGAGCACAATGGTCGCCCTCACCTGGAGCAGTTCCCCACTTTCCTCTGGACAGTGGGGGACTGGCTGGAAGATGCGCACCCGCTCGGTCTCCCCGCTGGTCTGCCACCAGGACGCTACCTCGTGCGGGTGGGGCTGTGGCACTGGCCGCACTGCGGGAAACGCCAGCCTGCCTGGGACCGCGACGGTTCATCTCTGGGAACCTCCCTGGATATGGGGCCGGTCATCGTCGGTGATGAGTGATGGGGGTTGAGTGATGCGTGACAGGCCACGTCTGAGCAGCAGAGCGGCGTTCCGGGTGAGATGAAGATGAGCGACGAGCCAGCGCCGAACGGCAAAGCACCGTTCGGGGTGAAAGCGCTGCCCGGTGGCTGACTGCTCCCGGAGGTGGTATCATGTACCAGAGGTAAAGATCCGAACAATAGGAGGTGTGACGATGACCATCGCGGAGCAACTCCCCCGGACCCTGGAACTGGAGCTTGAAGAAAGCCTCCCCACCGTGGGCGGCCCCCAGACCCACAACGAGGATGACGACGACTGGCATTTCCGCTTCCGCTACGGGTGGCGCTATGTCTGCCACGTCTCCAACGGCGTGGAGG
>JAAUSY010000171.1 GCA_012032475.1 Chloroflexaceae bacterium | reverse complement strand
GCCTCTGGCCGCACCAATGCCTCTGGACGCACCAATGCCTCTGGCCGCACCAATGCCTCTGGACGCATTGCCGAAATTGGCCGTACCAACGCCTCTGGCCGTACCAATGCTTCAGGCAATCCCGTCATCTCTCTCGGCACGGCAGTCGGCCAGGAAGACGAATACATCGAAACAGCGCTGTGGCTGCCCGGCACCTACTTCCTGGTGGTCGTGAACAACAACGGAGCCTACAGCGAGTCCCCCTACACGCTGCAAGTAGAAATCATCGGCAGCAACCTGGAAATGCCCGACCAGGCACCGGGGATGTCGCTCCCGCCAGAACAAATCCCCCCCGACGACACGGTCAGGACACTCTTCCTGGTGAACGAATCGCGGATGAGGCAGCTCTACCCCGACCAGGATAGCATCATTACCGACCTCATGGCATCTCT
Organism: Chloroflexaceae bacterium; assembly: GCA_012032475.1. Lineage (GTDB taxonomy): Bacteria > Chloroflexota > Chloroflexia > Chloroflexales > Chloroflexaceae > JAAUSY01. Next base: position 9,260 of record JAAUSY010000171.1, on the reverse strand, counting down.
GAGCCAGCTCAGCAACCAGGAGGCAGTCCAGGGGAAGGTGCTGAACCTTGACTATGTGCTAGATGGCGCAGGGAACCCGACCTTTCCGCCCATGTATGCAGCCTGGGACAGCGACCCGGCCAACCCGCTCCGCGCCAACCAGATTGCCCAGGCCATTGATAACTACATCGCCGCTGCCACCTTCAACAACCGTTCGTCCACAGAGCCATACGACCCGATTGAATCCCCCTACCCCAACGTCGAGAACATCGTCATCGTGGGCGGCGACACGGTCATCCCATTCTATCGCGTCCCGGACCTGACCGTCCTTGCCAACGAAGCCACCTACTACGACTACTTGAAACACCTGATCAACGAAGAAAGTGCCCTCAGCGGAGCCTTGCGCTACCGCACCACCATGACCGATGACCTCTACGGCAACGACACCCCCTATGCCTGGCCCGAACACCCGCTCTATATCCCGGACCGCGCCGTAGGCCGCCTGGTCGAAGCCCCCGCGGAAATCCTGGCCTACCTGGAGCAATATGCCTCCGGGAGAGTCCCCCTCACGATTGACGCCAGGGCTGAAACCGGCCACCACCAGGCCATCGTCACCGGGTATGACTTCTTCAACGACCATGCCATTGCTGTCTTCTCGATGCTCATGGGGTTTGGCCTGTCCAACTCCGAACTACTGGCCTCCGACCCCGAAAACCCCTGGACCGTCCAGGATTTGAAAAACCAGTGGTTCGGGTGGGAATTCGAAGCATTCAACCGCCATGGCTACACCAACCAGAGCAGAATTCCCATCCAGTCTATCAGTGCCCACTTCGACCACTTCGCCGCCGTTCCCGAAGCCGCCAACCTGGATGAAGCGCTGCCGGTGTTCTACGCCGAAAGCATCCTGACCCCGACCAGCGGGCTATCCAGCGAAGGCTACACCCCGCTCTACTTCGAAAACCGCCTGTGCTACACCATGGGGTGTCACTCCGGCCTGAACGTCGAGGATATCGAAAGCAGCGACCTGGCAAACCTGCAACCGCTCCCCGGAGCCGAATTAAAATATCTGGCTGATTTTCCCCAGGCGTTCAACAAGCAGGGCGGCACCTTTGTGGGCAACACCGGCTATGGCTATGGCGACTCCGACCTGATAGGATACAGCGAATATCTCCTGCTGCTCTACACCGCAGAACTGGGGAACGATGCCCCGCTCCCCGGCAACCCTGGCACAACCGTCTACGCCGGCCAGCCGGTGGGGAGTGCCCTGGTCCGAGCCAAACAGCGCTATGTGCGCAACGCCACCCTGCTGGACGTTTACGACTACAAAGCCCTGATGCAAACCACGCTCTACGGCTTGCCCTTTCTCCGCGTAGTGGTAGACCAGCCGCGCCACATCTCCGACCAGGAGCTTCCACCCGAACGAACCCCACCAATCGTTGGTGAATATGGCACGGTCGAGCGGGTCATCACCTTTACCATGACCTTCACGCGGGAACACCTGCCCGACCCCCGCTCTTCTGTGGACTACCGCGAATATCTTGATATCACCAGCCTGGAGGTAGATGACAGCTTCGACCCGGACCAGGGACTGATAGAACCGCGTATCATCAGCAATACCAGGGAGGGATACCCCGTCCTGCCGCAGATTGCCTACGATTTGACCGCCCAGAAGATGGTGGATGGCATCACCACCACCCTGGATGTCAAACACGTTCGCTTTGCGGGTGGCAAGGAAGTCTCGCTTGAGCCATACTACCCCCAGGTGACCCTGGTCGTGACCCGAGCAGAATTGGACGAACCTCCCACCTTCTCCCAGGGGGTCGGCCTCTGGTACCCGGACTCCATCTACAGCTACAGCGAGGTGGGCGAAGGGGATGACCAGCGGGACCAGTTGGTGGTGATACCCGCCCAGTACAAAGCTGATGATGGTGCCGGTGGGAACCAGGGCGATGGGGGCGGCAATGGGCAGGATGACCCGGATGGCATGCAGGGCGACTGCCGCTACTACACGACCATGGTCTTCAAGGTGCTGTATGGAGACCCGGAACAAGCGTCCGACGATGTGACCCCGCCGGTTATCAAGCAGGTGAAAATTGTCAATCCCTCTGGCATGCTGCAAAGCACCAGTTCGCGTATCCTGGTCGAAGTCACGGATGGATCGCTCGAATCCGACACCGGCGTTGAAAGCGTCCAGGCGCTCTACACCGCTTCCGACCACCAGGGGTGGACGACGGCCCCTCGCTTCCGCAAGATTCGGCAGGAACGCTTGACCGAACAGACCACGGAGGTCTGGGCTTCGGAGATCACCGAGCCAGTTGATACTGCCAATGTGCGCTATGTCGTCACTGCCCAGGACCGCGCTGGCAATATCGCCTACTACAACGGCAAAGGCGAGCTTTCGGTTCCTCAGGCCCGGCCGGTCGAGGGGAGCATCACCCTGCGCAGCAGCACCGTCGGGCAGGCCGGGACCCCCGAAGACCCCTTTGTGGTGGCACTTGGCGATTCGCTCACGCTCTTTGCCACTATCAACGTTTCCAACGAAATAAGCGCAACCTTTCCGCTTAGCTACACCTGGCTCTCTTCTGCGGCAAGCACCGAGCCAGAAGAGGGGCGTCTCCTCACCGCGGCAAGCACCGAGCCAGAAGAGGGGCGCCTCTTCACCCTGGAAGGCTACCGACCGCCCAAGGTCCAGACCTATGAATTCCAGGAAACGGGAATCCACACGATTACCTTCTCGGTGGGGAACTTTGCCGAGCCGGGGACGCTCAACGATGAATACGTGGTACTGGTCGTACCCGAAGACATACCAGTGACTGGGGTCTCCATCAGCGGCCCGACCCAGGGCAAGGTTGGCTCCTCCTATGTGCTGACCGCCACGGTCGAGCCAGCCAATGCCACCGCCCCCATGACCTACGAATGGGAGCCGGAGCCATTGAGCGGCCAGGGAGAAGCTCAGGCGACCTACCTGTTTGACGCGACAGGGACGTATACCGTCACAGTTTCGGTGTGGAATGTGTCACTGAGTGAGGCCGTCACCAGCGAACATCATATCACGATTGAGGCCGAGGAAGAGGTCTCGGTCTACCTGCCGATGATTCTCAGGAGTGACGGGTGACGGGTAATGGGTGACGAGTGATTACCAGTGGCGGGTGAGGTCATATCACTCGTCACTGGTATTATTCGCTGTCTTGCGCCTCACGCAGCCGCAAAAACCGCTCGAAGAAATCGGGGAACGTCTTGCTCGTGCATTGCGGGTCTTGAATCACAATCCCTGGCGTCCTCAGCCCCGGCACCGCAAAGGCCATCGCCATCCGGTGGTCGTCGTAGGTTTCGACCGCGGCGGGGGTGAGCGGGCCGGGGAAAATCTTCATCCCGTCGGAAAACTCCTCAACCTCTACCCCCAGACGGCACAGCTCCGTCACCACTGCCCGGATGCGGTCCGTTTCCTTCCAGCGGATATGCTCCACGTTCCGGATGGTAACCGGTGCATCGGCAAAGGGCGCGATGGCCGCGAGCGTCTGCACCGTGTCAGACATATCGTTCAGGTCCACATCCACCCCGCGCAGGGTAGGCGGGCCGACCACTTCAATAAAAGTATCCGTTGCCGTCACCATACACCCCATATCCGCCAGCACCTCAACAAAGCGGGCATCTCCCTGACACGAAGAGCGCGAGAGGTGTTCGACGCGGACCCGCCCGCCGGTGATAGCCGCCGCCGCGAAAAAGTAGGATGCGTTCGAAGCGTCCGGCTCGACGGTATAGCGCCGGGGGCGGTAGCCTTGCCCGGCCCGGATGAGAAAACGGGTGGGGTTTTCCGGTCCCTGGGTCACCCGAACCCCGAATGCTTCCATCATGCGGCACGTCATCGCAATGTAGGAATGCGAAACCAGGTCACTGCCCACCTCAATCACCGTATCCTGGTAGGCATAAGGCGCAATCATCAGCAGGGCCGAAAGCTGTTGGCTCGTCTGGTTGGCCTTGAGCCGAATGTGCCCTCCCTTGAACCCGTAGCTGTGGATGGTATAGGGCATATACCCCGGCTGCCCCTCAAATTCGACCGTCGCACCGAGCAACTGGAGCGCATTGAGCAACTCGCTCATGGGCCGCTCGCGCATGCGGGGGATACCGTCCATGCGATAGGTGCCCGAACCGAGCGAGAGCAAGGCGGTGATAAAGCGGGCCGCCGTACCGGCATTTCCCACAAAGAGGTCGGCCATATGCGACGGGATGTGCCCGCCTCTTCCGCTGACGCGAAACTGCGCCGCGGCCCGGCTGCTCTCAACCGGAATGCACAACTGCTGCAAACACGTGGCAAACCAGTGGGTGTCATCGCTGAAAAGGGCGTTCTCAATCACCGATTCGCCATCGGCCAGGGCGGTGATGAGCAGGGCGCGGTTGGTGATACTCTTTGAGCCGGGAATAGCAACCGTGGCCTCGACCGGCCCGGTCAGCGGAGGGATTTCAATGGCATTCATACCCCTGTTCCCCTGTTCCTGTGTTCCAGATATGCACAATCTCACCGACAATCGCATCCATATTCCAGCCAGTCGTATCGAGATGGCGCTCAATTCGGGCATAGGCAGACTGTCTCTGGGACAGAAGGCGGAGAAGCTGCGCCTTCTTCTCGTCCCTATCCGCGCTGCCAATGAGCGGGCGGTCGCTGGCCGAAGCCAGGCGCTGCCACAACACCTCGGCATCGCAATCCAGGCAGAGCACCAGGTTGTCTGGAGCGAGCCGGGCCAGGTTGTCCGGGTTGACCAGCGTGCCCCCGCCGGTGGCAATCACATACCCCTGCCACTGGCCTATCTCGTGGCACAGGTCGGCTTCGAGCTGGCGAAAGAACGGCTCGCCATCCGTCGCAAAAATCTCGCCAATGGTTCGTCCCTGACGTTCTTCAATGAGCCAGTCCATGTCTACAAACGGGAACCCAAGCCTGCGAGCAACTTCCTGCCCAATCGTCGTCTTGCCGGTCCCCGCAAATCCAGTCAGAATAATATTCCGCATCCTTGCCCGTTACCCATCATGCATCACGCATCGCCCGTCACTCATCACTCGTCACCTGTCCCTCTGGCCGAAACCGCCAGGGAACATGGTCCATCGGGAGTTCTTCCAACCTGCCGTGCCGCAACGCCTGGACCCGCGGCGCAATCTCCGCCAGCGAATCACCGCCGACCTTCTCCAACAGCGCCTCCGTCAGCAGAATGGCGACCATCGCCTCCCCGACCACCCCGGCGCGGGGGACGGCGCAGAAATCCGACCGTTCATAGATCGTCTGGGCAGCCTCGCCGGTCGCCAGGTTGACCGAGCGCATGGGCGTGAGCGTCGTACTGATAGGCTTCATTGCGGCCCGCACGACAATCGGCATCCCCGTCGTAATCCCCCCCTCGAACCCGCCCGCCCGGTTGCTGGCGCGGGTGAGCACGCCCCCCGGCCCGATGATAATCTCGTCGTGAACCTCGGTGCCAAACCTGGTGGCGTTCTCAAACGCCGGCCCGATTTCCGCCCCCTTGATAGCGGGAATGGAGCAGACCCCCCAGAGCAACCGCGCCTCCAGTTTGCGGTCCCAATGCACATGCGACCCCAACCCCGGTGGCACCCCAAGCGCGACGATCTCAAGAATCCCCCCCACGGTGTTTCTGGCCTGCATACACGCATAGATGTGCGCCTTCATCCTGGATGCCCCGTCCGGGTCAGGGCAGCGCGTTCCGTGCTCGTCGGCCTCGGCCGCCGCAAAGCGGGCCGAATAGTCCATATCGGCGGGGAGCACCACCGACACCTTGCCAATGGCCGTCACATAGCTGCCAACCTGGATGGCAAACTCGCGGAGCAGATGTTTGCAGAGCGCCCCGACCGCCACCCGCGCCGCAGTTTCGCGGGCACTGGCCCGCTCCAGCGCCAGGCGCACATCCCGGTAGCCATACTTGATAGCCCCCGTCAGGTCGGCGTGGCCGGGCCGCGGGATCGTCAGCGGCGGAATGTCCTTTTCGGCCCAGTTGGCCCAGTCTTTGTTGTGAATGGTCAGCGCAATCGGGCCGCCGGTCGTCTGCCCACCCATCACCCCGGCGGTCACCCGAACCCGGTCCTGCTCAATCCCCATGCGCCCTCCAGCCCCGTAGGCCTTCTGACGGCGAGCCATATCGGCCTGGAGGTCGTCGGGCGAAACCGGCAGTCCAGCGGGGAAGCCCTCAACGATAGCCGTAAGCTCCGGCCCGTGGGACTCCCCGGCGGTCAAAAATCGCAGCATCCGTTCTTCTCCCCCTCCTGCCACATCTACCAGCGTTCGTACCGGACGAGTTCCGATAGTTCCTTGCGCTGTTTGATTTCGGGCGTATCGTCTGGATACCCCAACGGCGTGAAGATAATGGGTTCAACCTCGACCGGAAGGCTCAACACCTCGCGGGCGGCCCAGACATCGAAGGCCGCTACCCAACACGTCCCCAACCCCACATTCGCGGCGGCCAGGGTCAGGTGGTCCATCACAATAGTCGTGTCAATCTCGTAGTGGTTTTTGCCGTTCGGGTGTATCCAACCCTGCCCCGGAATACCGCAGGCGCAAATGAGCAGCGGAGCCTGGACAAACCAGTCCCGGTCATAGATATGCCGCAGTTCGGCTTCGCGCCCCTGGGTATGAATGACCACCAACTGGAAAGGCTGCCGATTGGCCGCCGTCGGAGCCAACCGCGCCGCCTCCAACACCTGGTTGAGCTTGTCGTCCTCAACCGGGTCGGGCTTGTAGGATCGGGCGCTATACCGCTTCTCAATGAGTTCTAAAAATTCCATCCGTTCTTCTGCTACTTTCTTTGTGTTCAAATGTACTCGAAAGTACGCTTTGTCCATTTCCAAAATTCCTGCTTCCACCTGCATCGCCTTCTCACTTGAAGGGCTTACACGCAGTCCACAAGCGTCTTTTACGTCCCGACGTAGCCACTACCGAGGACGACCAGTTCAGGACTGGTAGCCTGGACCGGCGATCTGGTTGCTCTCGCCAATCCGATACGATGGAGGAAGCCATCTCGCGTCCACCCGCCCCAGGGGGCCTTTTGAACCGTGGGTGAGCGCAACCGGGCTGCTCTCATCGCCCGTCATCAGCGTTCCAGGGAGCTTGGCTTTCGCCTGCTGGTGCCTCTGGGAAATACCGTTTCCGCATCTCGCTCCTTTCTCTCGTGTGCCTAACGAGCACTCCTGCTCACTTCTGGGTATCTTTTGCCTATCTAGCTATAGCTCCTTGTTTCTCGTTTCATTGCCAGGAGGGTTCTTATCCAGGGAAGCCCGCCCCCGACGCTCAACCCTGGACCGGTCGAGGCGACATCAGCGGTTTCGTGCTCAACAAATGGCGAATCTCAATCCCATCATCCAGGTCTTCCCAATAGATAGCGTACCCACCAGGCTCAATCGTCCACTGCTCCCTCTTTTCGGGGGAGCCTTCGCCAACCAATCCAGCCATCTCACCTGGTCTGTCAACAGGCTGATTTCCCGCCCATCATTGAGCGCAACACAAAGCCGCTGGTCAATGAAGGAAACGCTGGTTACCTGTACTCGCTCTATCTCGTCATGAACCGAAGTATCCATACCACACCTCCAGGATTCTCTTCTGGTACTCTTGAGTCAACTTGACGATATGGTTCAACTCAGAGCGATGATAGCCATAATGGTATGCAACTCGTACAGGGTCAAGCCATATTTTGGCCTCGTTTCCCCCGCGCAAAACATGGGTAGGGGAGGTTCAGCAATGTCAGATGAATAGAGCCGAAATCGGTATCCTTCAATGATAACCGTGGGCACAAAAACTCCTTTACCCGACCTATACCACTCCCCGATGGGTTACTATCACAGGCAGGAAGCCGGCCCCACCAGGTATCGATTCTCTGTTCTGGAGCGCGGCATTTTTGCTCCGGGCCATAATAGCATGCAGGAGCAGGAAAATCAATCGCGGCCCGGTTCACGGCTCAGACGACCCCCTTGGTGCTCGGAACAGCCCCGGCCAGTCGCTCATCAATGCGGGTTGCACCATCGAGGGCCCGCCCCAGGGCCTTGAAGAGCGCCTCAACCTTGTGGTGGTCGTTGGAACCAGCGAGGACCCGGGCATGCAGATTGAACCGCCCATGAAAGGCGATGCTTTCGAGCAGGTGCGCCACCAGGTCCGTCCCAAGCTGCCCCACCCGCGGCGTGGCAAACTCCGCCTGGACCACGCAATAGGGGCGTCCGCCCAGATCAACCGCGACCAGCGCCAACGTTTCATCCATCGGAACGAAGCTATGCGCGGTGCGCACCAGGCCGCGCCGTTCGCCGAGCGCCTGGTCCAGCGCCCGCCCCAGGCAAATACAACTATCCTCAGCCGTGTGGTGCTCATCAACATTGAGGTCCCCTTGAGCCTGGAGCGACAGGTCAAAGAGACCGTGCCGGGACCACAGCGTCAGCATGTGGTCCAGAAAGCCAATCCCCGTCTGGATATCGGCCTGACCGCTGCCGTCAATCGTGAGCGAAAGCTCAATATTCGTTTCGCCGGTGCGGCGCATGACGCGGGCACGTCGCGGTTCGTTCATGAGGTGCTCCTCCCTGCTGCATCACCACTCAAAGCTCTGCACGACAATAATCCCATGCTCCTGCGCCTCCTGAAGGATACCCGGTCGGGCATAGTGAGTGACCAGTACCCGCACAATTGTTTCCTCTGCAATGCCCCGCTCCGTGACCACCGCACGGACCCGCTCCTCCAACTCCTCGAAAATATCCTTCTCCAGCTTCTTCCGTCGCTCATCCAGGCGATTTTTCGTCTCGCCCACCAGGGTGATGATCCGCCCTTCGCGTTCTCCTTCCCCAAAGAGGTTGATCTCCCGCCCGCCAATCTCCGTACGGACGAGGCGATGGGTGAGCTTGATACCATAGTGCTCCTGCAAAAAGCCTGGCAGCACCCGGTAGGCTTCGTTCTCCAGGGCATACCCCATACTCGCGGACATACCACCTATCTCCCGCTGCATATCGCGTATCGTGCGCTCTATCTGATCCGTTCGTCCCGTCAGGTTATCCACCCGTTCCGATAGATCATCCACCTTCGCCTCTACTCGATCCACCTTCGCCTCTACCCGATCCATCCTCTCAAACAGGATTCGGATTTCCTCTTGCATCCGGTCCACGTTCTGGGTAAGGACGCGAACTTCCTGCGTGAGTGCAGCCAGAGCTGTTTCGGTGCGCTGCTGCGCCGCCGCCAGTTCCTCGACGCGCCGTTCGGTGCGCTGCTGCGCCGCCGCCAGTTCCTCGACGCGCCGTTCGGTGCGCTGCTGCGA
>JAAUSY010000170.1 GCA_012032475.1 Chloroflexaceae bacterium | reverse complement strand
GCTCGTTGTTCGGCTTGGTTCGGGCGGCTCGCTCTTGCTTCGCTCGTTGCTCGGCCGCGCCCGCGCCACCCGTTCCTGCTGATACTCCCAATCCAGTTCCTCGAAGCTCAGGAACCGCTGCCCATCCGGGCGGTAGAGGAGCAGTTCGTCGGGGGTCATGACAAAGCGGATGTCCAGCCGCGGACTGCTCCAATCGGGCATGGAAGGGATCTCCTTCAGGCGGTGGCCCCGCCGCAGCCACCCGCGCAGCACGTGGTCATCCGGGTCGTAGAGGTAGTACTCCTCGACCTGGTAGGTGTCGTAGAACCGGAGCTTATCCGCCAGTTCGTCGGCGGTGTTCCCTGGGGACTGCACCTCGAAGACCACCTGCGGGGCGATGTGCCCCTCTTCCCACTGCTTGTAGGAACCGCGGTCGCCTTTGGGGCGGCCAAAGACGACCATCGCGTCGGGGGCGCGGCGAATGGCCGGCTGGCCTTCGACCGGGTACCAGAGCAGGTCGCCGGCCACGAAGACGTCCGGGCGGTCGTGGTAGATGGCATCCAGATTGCCCTTGATCATGGCAATCCAGCGGAACTGGCGCGTGTTGTCGGCCATGGGTTGTCCGTCACTTTCCGGGTAGATAATCTCCGGCGCGACGCCGGGGAGGGTGGCGGTTGCCATTGGTTCATCCTCCTTTTCTGTTCTGAAAGACCTGATTGGTCGAGTGATTGATATGGCCCAATCTGCCCCGTCCTATCCTGCGCGCTCTTCTCCCTGGTGGAGCAAGAGGCGAGGGAAAGATGGGCCATCTTCTGGTTGCCCGGCCCCGGTCTGATGGGTGATCTGGTCTACGAACTGGTCCATACCAGCGACGAACGCAGCAAGGTCAAGCCCCTGATACCTTTCTGGGAGCCGGGCAAGTTTGGCGCGGCTTTTGTTCCAGTTCAGGTGCAACCCGCGCAGGTTGCCCTTCTGCCAGTGGTAGAGCGCCCCGGCGGCCTGGATAATGCCTTTGTAGAACGTGTTGTCCGGCTCAGTGGAGGTATACCAGCACGCTTCCCACTGTTCGTGGGCATGCCAGAATGCCCCCTGGTTGAAGAGGCGAATCCCCTCAAGGTAGGCATCGGGTTTCATGGCTTGTTGCGTTCCATCGGGCATGGCAAACTTTTCCCTATGGTCCCTGGTATCTGGTAGTGTGATACATAGTGGGAAGGTTGTCAAGGGCAGGCAGATGAACACTCATGATCTATTCCTCCTATTCCTCATAATAGCCCCCACCCCCAGGCTCCAGGAGAAACAGTGTGGCATAGTCCGTTCCCCAGACGGGCCGGGCGTGCAATGCCTCGCAGTCTTCCACGCTCCCGATACCGTAGACGGTCTGATCGGGATAGCGCCGACGAATACGCTGTTCCCACGCTTCGTCGCCTGGCTCCACGATATCTACCCAGATATCCGGGCGCTGAACCTCAACCAGGCGCAAATACTGGAGTATCGTACCTTGCTCCCACCGTGTCAGAACGACCGCGCCGGGAGCCATCCGCGCCAGCGCGCCTTCGCCAAAGGTCCGGAACAACCCCAGATGAGACTTGTTCCCATAGGGAAACCGCGTGTATCCCCAGGCCAGCATCAGCACCAGGAAGAGAACCAGCACGGCAGCGCTGAATCTTTGTCCCCATCCGCTCCATCTGCTCCATCCGTGCGGTGCAAACCTGCCCACCAGGGAGCGCGGGTGGGCCAGTGCCGTGGCCCCAACTCCGACCCAGAGCGACCAGGGGAGCAGCAGCGGCAGGGTAAAGACCATGGCATCCTGGACGGCGCGGCCAAGGCTGCTGACATAGAGCACGGTGGCACCGGCCACCCAGACGCTCCCGATCCACACACCGGGCAATCGGCGAAACAAAGCCACAAACCCGCCCACCCCCAGGAGCAGACCCACCGGCCCGAACTCGAACCAGAGCCGTTCCCCCAGCGCGTGCGCAACGGCTCCGATGCGGGCTACTCCCGGTGGCTCGAAGATGCCGCCACGCATCACCCCACCGAACAGGTGGGCCACGGCTTCGGGCCAGGTGGTGGGTGCTCCCCAGAAATAGGCAACCGGGTCAGGCAAAGGTGTACCAGAGAGGTGCCGGCCATAGTCCAGGCCGTGGTCCAGGCCGTTGAACGGTCCCATGCGGGCGTACTGGGTCAGGACGAAGAGCCACGGAGCCAGACCAACCATACCCCAGAAGCACACTCCGCCCAGGCGCGACCAGCACTGCGCGAACGGGGCACAGGTGCCAGCAGGCAAAACAATGAGGAGGAAAGCCCCGTACCCGACCAGCAGCGGCACACCAGTGAAGAGAAAGGAACCGTGGTTGCTGAACCCCAGGCCGGCAACACAGGCTGCACTAGAGAGCCAGAACCACTGCAAGGGGGAGGCACTGGGGCCCCCGACGGTCGGTTTCCAGGCGGCATAGGCCTGCCACAGCACTCCGGCCAGCAGGGCGAGCAGGAACGTATGCAGGGTATAGACCTCGGCCATGGTAGCCGCGTTCCACAGGCCGGGGGCGACGGCCAGAGCTGTGGCAGCAACCAGAGCCGCCACAAAGGTGCCCGTGGCCCGCCAGACCAGGAGCGCCAGCAGCGCCACGGTGCCAGCCCCGGCCAGAGAAGAAACCAGGGTAACACAGTGGGCGATGTTCCCGAATGGCACCACCAGGGTTGCCAGTTTTGCCAGCAGGATATAGAGCGGGTAGCCGGTGGGATGGGGGACGGCCAGGAGTGGCGCGGCAAACTGAAACTCGGCGCTATCGCCAGAGAGCACGTCCGGCGCAGCGGTTCGGGCATAGAGCACCAGTGACCCGGAGAAGGTGACGAGCGCCAGCAGCAGCAGCGCCCTGCGTCCGTTCACGACCCCAGGCCAACCCGCCGCAGCGCCTCGGCCAGCGAGCCTTCGCCATCCCCGGCCTCGTCCTCATTGTCGGAGGACGATGAGTAGACCGGGCCGGGGTCTGGTGGCGGAGGTGGGGTCTCCTCGTCCTCATCGTCGTCGGACCAATCCAGCGCGAGGTTTTCGGCCCCAGCCAGCTCGATAATGCGGTCAACGCTCAAGGTCAGCACATTGATAGTCGTACCATCATGGATTTGCTCATCCAGGCTGGTAATCGGATGAACGCTTTCCAGGGCTTCGAGGACCCCGGCCAGCGTTTCGGGGGGATGTTCCGGAGCCTCCGCCGAATGCATCAGGGCTTCGACCTCTTCCGCGGTGGGGATACCCGTATCAACCAGCAGAATGGTCATGGAAACGGTCGGGTAGAGCAGACGGATAATTGCACGGGTTTCCTGAAGCTGGGCAACGGCCCGGCGCAGGCTCCTGGCAACGCGGCTGGCCTTGATTTCAAAGACACGGACGCTGCGTTTGTCTTCGATAACCACCGCATCCAGTTCCCGATACCTGGTGTGGGCGCGTCTTCCCTGGCGCTGCTCATATTCGAGGATACGGCGATCTGAGAGGGAGTAGTGTTCGCCCAACCAGGCCCGGAGCGCTTCTTCGGCCTGGCCCCCAAAGATATCGCGCTGGCGTGGCGGACGGATGGCCCGCTGGTTCTTCCGCTGCAAGAGGAATTGCTCAACATGGGCCCGGTAGCGTTTGTCCTGGGCCGTCGTCAGCCGAGGGCGGGCATAGCTCACCGCGCTCATTCTGTCGCCCTTTCTCATTCTTTCCTTCCCAATTCGCTGGAGCGGTGGTAGGCAGCCCAGATGGCATCGCTCAGGGTGGTGCGCAATCCTCCCCGTTCCAGCATACTCAAACCAGCGGCGGTCGTTCCGCCCGGCGATGTGACCGCGTTGCGGAGTTGGGCCGGGTGGTGGCCGCTCTGCCGGGCATAGGACACCGAACCATAGACCGTCTGCAAAACCAGCGTTTCGGCGTCGGAGCGCGAAAAGCCCAGGTGAACCCCTGCATCAATCATCGCCTCCAGGATGAGGAATACATAGGCCGGGCCGCTCCCATTGATAGCCGTTGCCATATCGAGGTAGCGCTCATCCTCCACAAACAGCGTTTGCCCCAGAGCGCCCAGAATGCTCCGGACCCACTCACGCTGTGGCTCACTCACGCCGGGCGAAGCTGTCCAGACGGTCATCCCTTCGCCTATCTGGGCCGGCGTGTTGGGCATAGCCCGCACCACCGCGGCACGGTCCAACCCCGTCGTAAATGTTCGGATGGCCGTACCGGCCATGATAGACAGACAGAGGGCATCACCGCGAAGCATCCCGTGCAGCGACAGCAGCACCGTCTGGAGCACCTGGGGCTTGACGGCGAAGATTACGACCTCCCCCTGCCGCGCCACATCCAGGTTATCGTTGCTCATCAGAATGCCATAGCGGCGGCTCAGTTCGTCCCGCCGCTCTGCGCGTGGTTCAGCCGCCAGGATGCGTTCGGCCCGGACCACACCCTGGCGCAGCAACCCGCTGATGATAGCCTCACCCATCGCCCCGGCCCCGATGAGCGCCACCGAGATATCAAGTTCCATTCGGGCTTCCTCCCCCGGCATTCAACGCCAGTCAGACCCATCAACCACCGGCTGAAACGATAGCATGCCCGGAGGAGGTTGTCAACTATCAACTACGGACCGTTCTTTTGCTTCCACTCGTCTCTTTTTCGGATGCACCACGCTCCCAATCCGGTTCCCAAACTGGAGCACCGTTCGGGCAGTAGGGCTGATGATTGGGAGACCCTGCCGGGACCATTTGCGCAACACCACCTGCAACTGCACGCGCATCCAACGGATTCTTGGGTCTCCTGGTCCAATCATCAAGATACCGATAACAATCAACGGAAGTCCGGTCGGTATAGGCATCGGAGCGGTGATAGCGCCGATGATCAATATCGGCCACCCGACCACCTGGCGGAGGGTGACGGTGGTAAATTGCCAGCATGCCTGAAATACCTGGCGCAGGCTTTGGGAAGCCGTGAACGGCCATTGCACCAGTTGCCCGAAGGGGCGGATGAACCACTGCGAAAAGAACGCCCCTCCCATCCGGAGGTTCCCCCGCGTGCGGCGGTTCAGGCGGCGCAGCATCCATCTGGTTCGCAGGAGGGGGCGGTCCATCCACCGCAAATCAGCGAGCCATTGCCAGTTGAGCGTACTGGCAGTCTGCCACCCCTGCTGCGCCAGACGCCAGAGCGCCAGCACGCCCCGGTACCCCCACCGGGTCGGGCGAACGATCCACTGCTGGCCCTGCTGGACAAAACCCTCGCCGGAGCGAAAGCTCCCCTGCACCGCCCGGCTGCTCTTGCGCAGCGCCCACCGGAGGTGGACCAGGGGACGACGGACCCACTGCCGGTAGAACGCCCGGAGCGACGAGCGGACCGAGCGGGCCGTGCGCGGGAGGTGGACCAGGAAAGAATATCCGCGCCGGAACTGGTGAGCCGGCCAGACCACCAGCCAGCGCCAGAGCATTTTGAACCATTCGAAGCTGAGCCTTCCAAGGCGTTTTAATCGGTCAAGGGACAATTTCATCATACCTTCTAGCCTCCATCACAGAAGCATCAAAAAAACATCACAGAACCTGGGCCAATTCTTCATACCTGGCGATACTCTTATTATAACGCAAATGGCATCATACGTATTGCCAGAAGGTATCACGATAGGCCTGGCCGGTCATCGGGAGCAAGCATGCTGCTCAATGACTTCGACCGCCCGTGCGGTGCCATCTTCTGAGCGAATGCGCTGCCCCAGATGGTCGGCTCGTTCCCGCATGGCGGGGTCGCTGGTGGCCTGCCGGATAGCCGCTGCCAGACGCGAGACCGTAAGCTCACGATGCAGGATGGGGTGCGGCCCCACTCCCAGGGCGTGGACCCGCTGCCCCCAGAAGGGTTGGTCGAAGGCAAAGGGGACGATGACCGAGGGCACCCCGGCCCGCAACCCGGCGGTAGTTGTTCCAATGCCCCCGTGATGCACCACCGCCGCCATCTGCGGGAACAGCCACCCGAAGGGTGCTCCATCGAGCACCAGCACATCGTCATTGCCATCGCTGCTGGTCAACCCGCCCCACCCGCTTAACAAGACCCCGCGTTGCCCGGTCTTCCGGAGCGCTTCCAGCACCATCGCTGAGAGCGAGCCAAAGTCTTTGCCCGTGATACTGCCAAAGCCAACGTAGACCGGCGGCGGCCCGGCAGCAAGGAAGTCGCAGAGGGACGTGGGCGGTTGCCAGGAAGGGTCATCGTCCAGGAACCAGTGACCGGTGACCTGGATGTGGTGGCCCCAATCGGGCGGCCTGGGGATCAGGGATGGGCTGAACCCATAGAGCACGGGGATGAGGCGTCCGTGAAGGCACTGGTAGGGCCAGTGGTGGCGCGGTAGCGGCGAGAGGCCAAGCGACTGCCGCCAGCGGTTCAGGTCGGAGCCGAAGGCATGCAAGAACGCCTGCTCGGAAACGACGTGGGTCAGGAAGTTGTAGAGTCCCCCTAGCGACCACCCCGGCGGTGACATCATCGAGGGGAAGGTGCGGGTCCGGTGGAAAGGCATCACGAACGCCTGCACGCATGGGATGCCCAGTTTTTCGGCCAGGTGGTAGGTATAGATGCAGGCCAGCTGGCAGACCACCAGGTCGGCCCCCAGGCAGGCCCGCCGGGTGTCTTCGAGCACCTGGTCCATGATGGGCCGATAGAACTGGTAGGAACGGCGCATGAACGCTAGCGGGTTGGTGCCCGCGTGAATGATGGCTTCCATCAGAGCCATGCTGTCACCGGCGATGGCAGCAAAGTCCAGCCCGTGGTGCCGAACGAACGAAGCGAAATTGGCAAAGGTGGCGAGGCGCACGGTGTGCCCGGCTCGTTGCAGCCCTTTTCCCAGGGCAACGTAGGGTTGAACGTCGCCGCGGGTGCCCATCGTTGCAATGGTGATGTGCATATCTGCTTTCTCCTGCTTTCTTCTGCTTGCGTGCTTTACATCCTGGCGGTTCGCGGGTATAGTGGGGAGAGACCCGGTGCTATCGTCAGGCATCTCTTATGGAACAACGTGATATGTCTCCGACTTTTTCTGTTTTTCCCGGTATAGACCTTCAACCGGGGGCGCTGCTGGCGAGGCTTGCGGCGCACCTCACGATTGAGCAGGTGAATGAGCACCTGCGGGCATACGGGGTGTGGCTGCCCATGGTGCCGCTGGAACGAGGGCAGACGCTGACGCAACTGGTGGCGCAGAACGCCGGCGGGCGCTATGCGCTGCGCTACGGCACGATGGTCCGCTATGTGCGGGCCGCCACGATGCAGGGAGCGGAGGAGAGAGTGGAGGAGGGAGCAGCAGCAGGAACAGGAACCGCAAGCCATGCTCGCCTGCTCCTGGGCGGCCCAACTATCAAACGAGCAACGGGCTACCGGCTGGCGCAGTCGCTCGTAGGCGGCGGAGATAGTCATCTCCAGCGCCTGCTTGACCTGACGGTGAGCCTGCGCCCGCTGCCGCCGGCTCGCCGGGTGGTGCTGCTGCGCTGCGCCAACCTGCCGGTGGCCGGTGAACTGGCGCGGACGCTGTGGCAAGCGCAGCTTTCGCTGAGCGCTCTGGCGGTGCTGGGCAAGCTGCCGGGCACTGATGCCGATGCCGATGCCGATACGGACGCGCTGCTGCTGGTTGGCCTGGAAAGCGTTCCGTCAGTGCTCGAACGCCAGGAAGCCCACGTGGAGGCACTGGCAGCGCAGGCGGGGGCCCTGGTGCTGGAACGGAGCGATGATGACGGTTCCCATCCGGCGGCGTGCTGGCAGGCGTGGGAAGCGCTTGCCGAGCGCCGGCCCCGCTCGTCTTCGGTCCCACCGGACCCGCCGGACCTGCTGGATACCCCCACGCTCGAATGGTCCCTGCCATCCCCGGCGGTGCCAACCTTTGTGCGCCAGCTGGAGGCCGTGGGCCGCCGCTACGGAGTAGGCATCTGGCTGTGGGGCGACGCCGGAACTGGCACGCTGCACGGGCGCATCGAGGCGGGGAGTGGTGCCACCCAGCGCACGCCCGGCGAGACGCAGCAGGCCACCGTGGTGCTCTCCAGCCTGGCCCAGCGCCTGGGGGAAGTCCCGGCGCTGGGAGTTGACCGGGCCGTGCCCTCGTTCCCATCCCCTTCCCCGTTCCCGCGGATTGCGGGAATCATCCCCGGCCCGCCTCCGCTCACGGCCCCCCTCCACCCCGATGGTGCCCCGCTGCATCCCCTGGCGGCTTCGCTCCATCCCGAATTGCAGCGCATGGTCGGCACTGCGTGGGTTCTGACGCGCCCGGATGAACTGGCCTGCTACGAGACGGATGCTTCGATTGCCCAGGCCAGCGGAAAGCCGCTGGCGGCGGTGCTGCCAGGGAGCACCGCGGAGGTGCGCGAGGTGATGCAACTGGCGCACGAGGCCGGGATACCGGTGGTCACCCGCGGGGCCGGGAGCGGGCTGGCAGGGGGGGCAACGCCTTCGCCGGAGGCGCTGCTGCTGGTGCTCACCCGGATGCAGCGGCTCGAAATAGACACCGAACGAAGGGTTGCCGTGGTTGAGGCAGGAACCGCGACCAGCGCGGTGCAGCAGGCCGCAGAAGCGCGGGGGCTGTTCTATCCGCCCGACCCGTCCAGCCAGCCGGTTTCCACGATTGGGGGGAATATCGCCTGCAATGCAGGTGGGCCGCGCTGCCTGAAATACGGCGTCACGGCGGATTATGTGCTGGCGCTGACGGTGGTTCTGGCAGATGGGCGCGTGGTGCGTGTGGGTGACAGAACTGATGGCCCGGCGGGGTCATTGCAGGGCGCTGGCCTGATGCATCTGCTCATTGGCTCTGAAGGCACCCTGGCCGTGGTGACTGAGGCAACGCTCCGGCTCCTGCCGCAGCCTGCGGCCCGCCAGACCGCAATGGCATTGTTTGGGCAGCTGGACCATGCCTGCGAAGCGGTTGAGGCGATTATGGCCGCCGGGGTGGTGCCTGCGGCGCTCGAACTGATGGACGACACGACGATTCGGGTGGTTGAAGATAGTATGGGGTTGGGGTTGCCGCGAGAGGTCGAAGCGCTGCTGCTGGTGCAGGTTGATGGCGACCCGGAAGCGGTGGCCTGGGAACAGCACCGGCTGACCGACCTGCTGCGGCGCAGCGGGGCCCGCACGGTGCAGGTCGCCCACACCGCCGACGAAGAGGCGGCGCTCTGGAAGGCGCGGCGCTCTATCAGCCCGGCGCTGGCGCGGTGCGCCCCCACAAGCTCGGTGAAGATATTTGCGTGCCCGTTCCGCAGGTCGCCGCCGCTGTCCGTCGCATCAAGGCGATTGCAGCGCAGTATGATGTGCTGATACCGGTGTTTGGGCACGCAGGCGATGGTAACCTGCACCCGAACATCCTGTTCGATGCCCGTGACCCGGCCCTGGCTGCCCGTGCGTGGCAGGCGGCCGAAGCCATCTTCGAAGCGGCGCTGGACCTGGGGGGGACGCTCTCCGGGGAGCACGGCATCGGCACACTGAAGCGTTCTTTTCTGGCGGCGGCGCTTGGCGAAGAGGTGCTCGCGCTCCACCGGGCGGTCAAGGCAGCTTTCGACCCGCAACTCCGGCTCAATCCGGGGAAGGTGCTGCCGCCGGAGCGGGAGCAGGGGAGGTTCCCCAGATGATTACCCGGATTGAGATAGATGGGTTCAAGACGTTCCAGAATTTCAAGCTCGAACTGGGACCCTTCCAGGTTATTGTTGGGGTCAACGGCACGGGCAAGAGCAACCTGTTCGACGCCTGAAGTTGCTCGTCGCGCCTGGCCGAT
>JAAUSY010000169.1 GCA_012032475.1 Chloroflexaceae bacterium | reverse complement strand
CGCCTGGTGCGCAAGGCGTTGTCGTTCTCGAAGAAGGTCGAGAATCATATCGGCGCGATTTGGTATTTCATCCATCACTATAATGCATCCCTGGCATAGTGCGAATCACTACCGTTTGGGGACTACCAGGTATGGTAATTACAAACCCAAATGCTACTATTTACGGCATGAAAATCCCCGAATCCCTCTTCGTAATGCACTGCTGATATACTATATTCCTGGGATTTCTGAAGCGTTTGGTCCACTAACTGCTTATTCGATGACACATAAAGAACAGGTTCACCAGTTTCATTTAGCACAGATTGAGCAATAAGGAGTCCAACCAGCGTTTTACCACCTCCGGTGTGGAGCTTGATAACCGTATCTCTTTGGTCTCGGTTCTGGAACCATGTTTTGAGGACTTCAGCCTGACTAATGTAGAGGTCATTTATTCCAGCCGGTTTCGGTAGATATCTGAATATCTCAATCGGGTCAACAATAGACTCTTGCTGCTTGCTGGTATATAATCTTTCGAAATCCAAGGTCTAGCCTCCTACATCTGATATGGTTTGTGACGCAAAAGCCCCTATTTCAGGCCACCGAAACCGTTGGTTGAGGTGGAAACCATGCACATCCTCGCAACCAATGGTATAATAAAGGTAATTCCCACAGATGTTGGTTATCGGAGAACTCCCCATCCGTTTGCTTGGTAGGCGCGGATGGGCGTTTCTTTGTCCCGACCAATTGGCCCATAGTATAGCACAAATCCCTAAAGATGGGGAGGGGATACCCAACCAGAATATCCCATCGTCTGGGTCAGTCACCCACCTCATCCCTCCTCGCCGTTCCCTCGTCCTGACAGCATCCCCCGTGCGGTCAGCGCCGCGGCGTGGTCGGTGCAGAGGGTGCGGTCCTGCGTGATCAGGTCACACCACGTCTGCCGTGGTTTCTCGTTCATTGCGCATCCTCTCCCTACCTGCAAGGCTGATAGCGCCTATGCCGCTACTGTTTTTCCCACGTGCTGAGGAATCATCCACCTGACAGTCCCCACATCAGTGATCGCCTGTTGCGCGATGTGGGGATAAGGTCGGAACTGCTCATCCGGAGTTGCTGTTGCCCGACCCTCTGGTAGACCAACCATACACGCCTGCGATAATCATTCCCACCTCGACAATCAATCCAATCCAGGCTCCCATTTCACCAGCTACGGCCATGCCCATCCAGACTGGCAAGATGAGGAAAGCCATGACTTCGCCAACGATAAAGGGGCCAAATCCTTCCACCAGCATTCTCCATCCGGTTGCCCCGGTTTCCGTACGTCGCTCCACCCACCAGTTCAGCCACCATTCCCCCAGGCGTGTCAGGTAGCTCATCACCCCGTCCGGGTGAACCAGTCGGACCGCAGGGAGTGTTTCCAGATTGTCCAGACTCTGTGCTGGGTTGACATACTCCAACACGATGTTTATCATCGCAAAATTGCCCCCTTTCGCCTGTGGCATGGTAACACGCGGGTCGCTAAAGCCAAGCAGCAGGCCAGCAAGCATGATATTGACCCCCACCACCGCAACGACGACGAGGATAACAAGCCCCAGACACCCCAATGCTTTCCCCAGAGCTTGCATAAACTCGGACCAGAACGTGAATGAGAGAAACGCGAGAGAAAGCGCAACACTCAATAAGAGCGATTTCCAGGTACTAAGCGGGGACCACCACCCACCCAGGGGAACAGTCCGCCCGTCCAACCAATCGGCATCAACGGCAACACCGCTGCGTCCATAGAGGGGGTAGGATGGATTACCGACGTTGTTGGGTTGCCAGCATCCCTTGCCACCATCGGTCAATCCATCAAAGCAGAAGATATTCGGAACATTCCAGAAAAGCGGCTTACGGGTTTGTATCCACGCATTTCCCCTTTTGCCTGGTTCCTTTGCAACATAGACCACGCGATGACCAACGCCAAAATCCTGGATAACCGGGTCATTCGAGCGTCCATAGAGCAAATAGGGCACACTGGTCGGCTTTCCAAGCGTTTGATAGTGGACCTGGTAGAGTCTCCACTGCGCCCCGAAGATAGGGACAACATGGATGCCATAGGCATCGCGCCAGACGAGGAGAGCGCCCGGCTGGTCGGGCAACCAGTTCGACCCCGGGCAGCGTACTATTGCCACCCCCAATGTCTGGCTCATCCGGGTCAGGTTGGGGTCATCGGGGAATTCTGTTTGCGGCAAGGTGTTGGCACATCCGTAGGGTTGGAACGGGTTAAGCATCCGCAGGCGCGTTCGCAGCACGGCTTGATATGCAGCCTGTTGAAAATCGTGGCGGGATACATCCGTCGGGTCGGCAAAAACCCGATACTGCACCCATCCAATCAGGGTCAGGACCAGGATGGCCCCTACAATGAACAAGCATCCCCGTACGGCAAGTAGCGACCAGGCAAATTTGGCCAGGATAAACCAGATGACACCGACAAAGATGAAGGCGATCAGATTGGTATTCAGCCACCAGGGAGAAGAGGCGACGCCCGGCACGACCTTGATGTGCCACCAGGCGTTGGCATATCCCAGTTGGTTGTCACCCGTCCCCGGTCGCCCCCCCTGTCCCTGGACGTGGGCCATCAGCCACTCCTGTTTGCCCAGGAAAGCGACCCCAAAGTCTTCCCGACACAGGTTGAAGTTTTGAACTGCCAACCACTGTTCGCACACCTTCGGATCAACCTTGTTCCCATGCAGCAGAACCTCGAATCGAAAAAGGCCGTTTGTCTCAGTCGCGGTATCCACCAGGATAGCCGGGCCGTCGGGGAACATTTTCCACGGTCCCCAGGCCCACCCTGCTGGATGAAACAGGCTATCGTGCCACTGCTGACGCGATGGGCCAGGACCGGGGGTCGAGATCCATTTGTTTTCCCCTCCCGCATAGGTAAATCGTTGGGTACGCTCGTTGAATGCAAGCTGTTCGGCTGTCTCGCTCCCAAGCGGCTTGCCCTGGTTATCATAGCCCCGATCTTTGTGCAGATAGAGAGCAAGCACGGCTCCATCAGGGATAGGGTCGCCAACACTGCGGAATGTTACCTCTGCGATGGCGGTGCCGTTGGTCGCTACAACAATCGGGTTGTCATCGCCAACGGGGTGCTGGTTTTCCCATTTGAGTTGGTAGTTGCCAGGCGGAATAGAGACCTGTTGCTCTGGTATGCGAGGCATGGTGAGATTGCAGCCCGCAAGCAGCAACAGGACGATACCCATTCCTATCCAGCGGCACAGACGGAGAACAGAAAGACCTTGATTGTGGGGAACTCGTTGCGCTCGTAGTCGTGGGTGAGGGGACGTGGGCGCTGGTTTAGAAGCGGATCTGGCAATCAGGTCTTCGTGGCGGATTGGCATAGCGTTTGGCTCCTTACCAAAGGTAATTACACTCCTGAACTTCCGGATTACTCCCCTGCGGTCAGTCCTTGCGGGGGTTGCGAAGCAACCATTCGAGCATGCACCCCAGAATAACAAAAAGAAACACCGTATAACCGACAAAATCGTAAAAAGGACCGTTTGCAAACACGCATATTACGCCAAACCCAATGGTCAGGGCCAGTATCCACCAGGTGGCGCGAACTGTGTGTCGCCGTAGCACCAACCATTGGGCAATACCCAGGACTAGCCCGAATATGGCCCCGGGCACGAAAAGGAACTTTCCATCATAGTCTATACCCCCCAAGATGTTGAAGGGGTAGAGGATGGCAAAGCTGCCGCCAAAGCCCACGGCGGTTGACAGTATCCACCAGGTGGTCCGGGGGGTGTACCGATGCAGGGTCATCCCCTGGACCACACCCAGAAAGGCACCAGATATGGTACCGAGCATAGCCCCAAAGAGCGCACTGAAGGCCGCCACCCCGGTCTCATAGCTCATAGTCCATAGTCCATAGTCCACGGGATCATACAAAGCATGGTTCATCAGGATATCGTTGAGCACATTGTTCAGGGGAGGGATTGTGACATAGAGCGCGGCAAAGCCTCCGGTTGCAGCGATGGTCCACCTGGTTATAAATCCCCAGGCTTTCTTACGTTCACGCCGTATGCGCCCCCACCATTCCCGCTGTTCCTTGCGCTTGCGCTCCTGGCGCTCCTGGCGCTCCTGCCGTTCCCGCTCTTCACGTTCCTGGCGCTCCTGCCGTTCCCGCTCTTCGCGCTCCTGTTTCTCTCGCTCCTTCCGGACCTCTGTCAGGTCACACCTCTGAATAACCCCCAACGCCAGCGCCCAACTTTCCACTGCCCACCATGCATACTCCGTCGCAATCCCCGTGTGGTCGTGCAGCCGCTTCACAAGCTGCGGCATCCGCATCTGGGGAGGAATATTTGGCGGGAGGTTCAGCAGGTCGCTGGCAACCCGCTCATCCATCGCGCTCACCAGCACGTTGATTTCGCGCTTGTGTTCGCCGCACAGGTCGTTGAGTAACCCTTTGCACCGCTTCGGGTCCTGGGCCACCTCGCGCCCGTAGTCGCGCATGATGGTGCAGAGGGTCTGGCGTGGTTTCTCGTTCATTGCGTATCCTCTCCCCTACCTGCAAGCCTTGCAGCGTTCCCAAAAATTTTTGCGCCGGGCAAGGGGGCACGCCCCCTTGCATCCCCCGTTTGCCTCTGGGGGACTTTCGCCCCCCAGACCCCCTACAGGATTCAGGCACACAGAAAACAGAATCCCAGAACACAGAATACACGTTCTAGGGAAGGTGTCGGGCAGGACGGAAGCCGTTATCAACGTAGCGAGCATCGGGCGGAAGGTCGTATCGGAAGGACGCACGCAGAAAGACCGACAGAAGGAGCCAGCCGCCCCCGCGCACAACGAATCGCTTGCCCGATGGGGCACTCAGGTTCTCCCGTCCGTCCTTCGGGTCATACGGATAGGGTGTGTAAATACTGCCTGTCCACTCCCATACATTCCCGGCCAGGTCATATATCCCATCCGGTGTTGCTCCCTTTGGAAATGATCCCACTGCCGTGGTCCCTCTATAGTTGTCGTTATAATTCGCTCGTTCATGGTCTGGCTCCTTGTTGCCCCATGGAAACCTACGCCCGGTGTTACGACGCGCGGCATATTCCCACTCTGCTTCGGTTGGCAAGCGGTAGATATATCTATCATTCATCTTTCGCGTGAGCCAGCGACAGAATGCCACGGCTTCGTACCAGGAGACCCCCGCAACTGGATGGTCCGCACGGGCAATGCCAGGCCGTTTGTCCCCCCAATGTCTGGGTTCCTTCACCGGTTCTTTTTTCAGCCAGGCCCGCCCCGCCTCGTCCCACCAGGGACGTGTTGGATTGTACCCGTCATCATCCATGAATAATTCGTACTGGGCATTCGTGATAGGGTAGCGGGCTATCTCGAACGCGGCTACCTTTACTGGATTACCTTCAAAATCAGCCTTTTCACCAAATATCGTCCATTTCTTTTCCTTGCCAATAACAAACGTTCCTCCCTTTATCTTGACCATTGCCGGGGGGAGCGCGTAAACATCAGGCCGTTCCCGTGCCATTCGTTCCCGTTCCTCCCGTTCCTTCCGTTCCTGTTCCTCTCGTTCCTTCCGTTCCTGCTCTTTTCGTTCCTTCCGTTCCTGCTCTTTTCGTTCTCGTTCCTTTCGTTCCCGTTCCTCCCACTGCTTCCGTTCCTGCTCTTCCCGCTGCTTCCGTTCCTGCTCTTCCCGCTGCTTCCGTTCCTGCTCTTCCCGCTCGCGTCGCTCCCGTTCCTCTCGCTCGCGTCGCTCCCGCTCTTCCCGCTTCTCCACCAGGTCGTGTTCCTGAATAACCCCCAACGCCAACGCCCAACTCTCCACCGCCCACCGGGCCGCTGGCTCGGCTATAGCCGTGTGGTCGTGCAGCCGCTTCACAAGCTGCGGCATCCGCATCTGGGGAGGAATATTTGGCGGGAGGTTCAGCAGGTCACTGGCGATGCGCTCGTCCATCGCGCTCACCAGCACGTTAATCTCTCGCCTGTGCTCGCCGCACAGGTCGAGCAGTAATGCCTTGCACCGCTTCGGGTCCTGGGCGACCGTGCGCCCGTAGTCGCGGATGATGGTGCAGAGGGTCTGCCGTGGTTTCTCGTTCATCGGTCGCCTCCCGCGCTCAAACTGTCAATTGTTCCGCTGATTCTGCCTGTGCTGTGGCACCACGGGCAGGTAAAGGTGGTGCTCTCCTGGTCCCAACATCCCACCTTGCCGCAAGCACACTTGACCAGACTGCCAGCACCGCAGTGCGGACACCCCGGATACTCCGGGGCAAGCCCGAAGCCGCCAGCAATTGTGGACTGATCATACCCCTCCTTGCGTGAGGCATCTTCCTTCATCGCAAATGCCCAGTCGAGGAGCCAGTATCCCGGTTCCTTTTCCTCAAATCGCATCCCGTAGGATCGGTGGGTCTTGCTGCACCGCCCCATCACAATCACCACGTTGGGTAATGTGCTCATACTGGTTCCCCTCCTGATTGGTTGGTCTGTGGTTCCTGTTCCGGTGTTCCTGGCTCGTCCCGGTCCTCCCCGCCCGCCTCCGTCCCCACAAGAGTGGGCGCGGCGGAGGCAGGCGGAGAAACGCCCACCCCCCGGTAGATAATCCCCACCGTAATATCGTCTCCGCTCCCCTGCTGAGAGGCTTCATTGAGCCACCCTTCCAGACTGGAGCGCACCGTCTCTATCCCCTCTGCCCGCACCAGCGCCAGCACATCTGCCCCCACCTGGCGGAAAGCCGCCTCATCCTGGAAAGAGTTGCTGTATCCATCGGTGGCAACCAGGATGAGCGCGGGGAGATGCTCCTCCGGCGTTGCCTGCACCGGCTGCACCGAGAAGCGCACCTCGCGCCAGGCGTGCCGCGTACACAGCGAGGTCGTTTCGTTGGCAAAGAGCCGCTCATCGGGGGGGATGGGTCTGCTCACCTCCCCTGCCTCCGAAACAGTCAGGATATCGCCATCCCCCAGTTGCAGGTACAGGATGAAAGATGGGGTGATTGCCACGGCAATGATGGTCGCGCCGTAGGTCAGGATAGGGGCGTTGCGTACCGCTTCCTCGGCAGCAGGGCCTTCCCGTTCCAGAAGTGGCGTTGTTTCCTGCCTGGTCAGCGGACACCCTTTGTAGTGCGTCGTGACGCGTTCACTCCACTCCCGAACCAGCATCCGCGGAATCTGTTCCTCGGCCAGTCGCTTCACTCTCGACAGATCTATCTCTGGTGATTCGTTTGACCCTGTACGCTGCAAATCGTTCAATATCGTGATAGCCACATCAACTGCAAACAGTGCCCCCGTATGACTACGGAAGTATTTGGCTCCCCCGTGCCCATCAGACAACGCTAACACCAGCGTCTCTGCTGGCCCGGCCTCACGAGGAGACCAGCGGATTGCATCCTGGTTTGGCTGATTAGCTCGTCGGTGGGAAGCTCCCAC
Source organism: Chloroflexaceae bacterium (assembly GCA_012032475.1). GTDB lineage: Bacteria > Chloroflexota > Chloroflexia > Chloroflexales > Chloroflexaceae > JAAUSY01. Next base: position 2,478 of record JAAUSY010000169.1, on the reverse strand, counting down.
AACACTGGCACCCACTCCATACCATCGCACTTCATTTCTTTGGGCTTCCACGTATCTCCCTCCCTTCACCAGACATTATTTGCCGTCGTCGGAGTGACGTCGGGAGCATCAGGAATGGGCACATTGGTCGTGGGCGTACCGGATGTTTTGGCTGGCTGACTGGCCGGGGAGGAAGCCGATTTCAGCACGGCGGTGGACACCCACTTGATGTGCCTGACCAGGGCATCGGGGTTATTGGCCTGGAGCGGTTTGAACTCAGAGTGCCCGATGAACTGTTGCAGCACCTCCAGGTCGGCATCCTCACCAATGGCAATCGCCATTCGCACCGCCTTCTTGCCCCATCCGTGGTCCATAATGACATTGAGACCTTTGGAAAAGTTGTCGGTCGGTTGCCCATCGGAAATCAGCACCAGTACGGGGGCAGCCCACGTTCGGGCAACTTCTTCAGTTCCTCCCCCACCAGGGTGAGGGCCCGCCCCATATCTGTCACTCCGTCAGCACGGACATCGTCCCACTTGAAATCTTCTACCGGCGTGGGATGGCAATGTGCCACTTTGCCCCGCTGGAAAAGGTGATAGCCCGTACCAGCACCCGGGCATTGGGGTTGTCGTCAGCTTCCGTCCGCATATGCGGAATGGCTTCGCGGATGGCGTTGTTGAGCGCCTGGATCTTCCCATTGACACTCATCGAGCCGGAACAATCCGCAATCCAGATGAAATGCAGCGGTCGGGTGGTCAGTTCACCACCAGGTCGGTTGCTCATGATTTCAGATCCTCCTGATACGCATTCCAGAATACCTACATCCGAATCTCGCCTTCAATGGCTCCAAAGTTGATGGTTGTTCCAACTGCCAGAGTCACACTGCGCCCCGGCTCCACCTCCTTAACAGTCTCGGCCACCGTGCTGTTCCACTTGCTATCGGAGAGGTTCTTCAACCCCCAGACGTTCGGGTCTTTGGGATGGCGCGTCACCTCCGCCACCGGTCGGGAAAAATCATAGGACCGACTGGGGTCTATGTGGTGGGGGAAGAGCCGGGTGTCATGGTTGAGCATCACCACATGCCTCTTCCCGATGCGGATGCGCGGCGGCAGGCGAAGTTGCTGCTTGCACTTCCAGCAGGGCGGTGGAGTACCACCTGATGCCTTGAGCGACTCACCATCGTAGAAGTTTTCGCTGCCACAGTGGGCACAGTAGATGATAGCGTCGGTCAGGCGCACCATGGCTCCCCGCCATTGGCTCTCGCGGACACGCCCGTGCTGCGGGTCGTGCAGGCCATCGGTGAACGAGCGCGTGAACAGGTCGCGCAGAAACAGCGGGTAGATCTTCCAGTAGACCAGGGGATTATCCTGATAGCCAGGCTCTGGACGATTGGATTCATCGTTGGGGTCGAAAATGAAGACAGGTTCGGTACCATAAATCTTATTCATCGCGGGCAGGTCGAAGCAGCGAATGGCTGCTTCTTTCTTTCCTTCCAACGGGTGATGGATCAGGAACATGTAGAACAACAGCACGGCCAGCGAGAAGAGATCAGTATCGGTACTGGGGGTTGCTTCGCCGCGAACGATTTCGGGAGCCATGAAACGCGGGGTTCCGAATACGCGAGCTTCGGTCTGCCTATCCACGCCCACATTGTCGTTATCACAAATCAGCACATCCCCGTTGGCAGGGTCAAAAAAGACATTGCCAAACGAGATGTCCCGATAGCACAACCCTTTGGCGTGGAGTTGGAAGAAACTGTGGGCCAGGTCGCGCCCGGCGGTCGCCAGGGCGCGGAAGGAAGGATCTATCCGATTTTTCATGAGACTGACAATGCCATGGTATTCCGGGGGGCGCAGGGGCATAACATACCCAAATCCCGTGACCTCCGGGGCCGAAGCCAGTTCCATTGGCCAGAGAAAGCGAGGATTGGGCGATCCGATCTGGATGAGATGATGGAGGGCGTTGCGTTGTTCCTCGGTAGCCTGGGAGGGAATGTACCATTTCAACGCCACGGATGAACCACTGAGATTGGCCCGATAGACTTCTCCCTGACCACCTCCACCAAGAAATTGTTCAACGGTACAGGCTGCTCCGGAGGTTTCGGCCTGTACGGTCTGACCGACTTTCAATGTCCGGTTCATGAGCGCTCCTTAATCTGGGTATCAACGTTCTGTCATACCTGATGTCCACCTGAAGCCGCATGTCTCCCACCTTATCCCGCACACCAGGCCAATTCTCCCTACCCTGGCAACCCTGGGGGGATAGCTATGGTGTTGCCTCCGAAGGCGGGGATAGGAAGACAAAACGGGCAGAGGACATGAGGGGAAAACGGCGGGGTTTTGCTGATCCATAGCTATAGTCCACGACCTGGCAAATCTATGCTACAATGCATCCAACGAGAGAATCAGGTTGAACATCGTCAAGGGAACTCCCATCCACGAGTTTGGCAGGCGCGGATGGGTTTCTTTTCATATATCACATATCCTGACAAACACCCTC
>JAAUSY010000028.1 GCA_012032475.1 Chloroflexaceae bacterium | reverse complement strand
TCCTGCCCATCGAACTACCGGCGGGCATCACCAGAGAAGAACAGGTCACGGACGAGGTGGTGGACGAATCGGGGACTCATCATCGAACCGGAGGTGGTTTCCCGGTTCGACACCTGGGCCTACTACCCGACCGTAGACGAGACGACCGGCGCGTCCTGGCTGTCGGTCTACGCCGCCAGAACAGACCTTTCCCCCCAGGAGCCGTTCGAACCTTCTTTCTACGTGCCAGCACGCTATTTCTCCATAGCTCCCGCGGCCCCGACGAAAGGCCAGACGTCCCCTCCCGCAACCGCCCGCGGGAGCGAAGAACCCGCGCTTTCGCCCGGATGGGCCTTTGCCATCCTGGGAGCCTGTGTGGGCGTTCCAGCGCTGATGCTCGTCGGAATCATCCTCCTGCTCGTTCGTCGGTTTACGAAAGCCAAGGCAACTCCCTTCAAAGACCGCTACGAAGCGCCAGAGATTGTAATCGAGACCTTCGAGCAACCCGGCCTCGTGCCCGACCTGACCGCCATCGAAGCCGCGCTGCTGATTGGCGACACGGCGAAGGCGCTCACCCTGCTGATTATGATTCTGACGCGCAAAGGAGCGGTCACGGTGGTGAACCACCGCCCCCTCCAACTGGAGTTGACCAACCCCAACGCCGCAACGGAAGACTACGAGCAAGCGCTCATCGCCGGGGTGCAGGAAGACGGCACCCTCTCGAAGGAGACGATTGACCGGGTGATGCACCGCCTTTCGGCGCGGTTGCAGACCAGGATGTGGAACGCCGACCCGAAGGCCACCCGCGAGAAGTATCAGCAGCGGGCCGAAGAAGCCTGGACAAGCTACCACGCCTCCCACACCTCCAGCAGCCGGCGCACCCGCCCGCGGGACGACGATCTGGACTGGATACTCCTGTCGCGAGAATATCGCCGCGCTGCCCCTGGCGTGACGGTGGGCCGCGCCAGCGAAGCCGGAGTGACCGCGGGCGTGGTTGCCTCGGACATGTTGGAGGCCGTACGCCGTTCGCCCGTCGTTACAGCCGCAGACCATGCCGCCACCCTGATGGAAGGGGTGGCCGGGAGCGTGGCCGACACGGTCGAGGGGATGGCCGCATCAACTGCCAGCGCCGTTGAACGGCTGCTTGGTGCCCAGGGAGCCGTCTATGATGCCTGCCACAGCGCGTGCCACAGCGCGTGCCACAGCGCGTGCGTCCACGATGCCTGCCACTCGGCGTGCGTCTCCCACTCGGCCTGCCACTCGGCGTGCGTCTCCCACTCGGCCTGCCACTCGGCGTGCCATAGCGCCTGTGTAAGCAGCTTCTAAACGGGGATAATCGCTGCTGGTTAACAGAACCGATGCTGAATGCCGATGCCAATGACGACACCAATAGCCTGCGAACAGCTTCAACAAACTGCGTCATCGCTGGTGGCGAGCACGCGTGACTTCCTGTTCATCCGGCCCGAAGATAACCTGCTCATCCTTCGCCCCAACCGGATGCACTTTCTCAACCCCACCGCGACGGCCATGCTCCACACGCTCTACCGCCAGGAGACCGTCAACGTGGCCGCGGTCATTGACCACATCACTGCCCGCTACCACATCCCCCGTGAGCAAGCCGCCAGCGACCTGGACCGGCTGCTCCACAGCCTCTCGCTGCTGCTCCGCGATGGCGCATCCCCTGCCCCCCTGGTCCGCACGGCTCCCTTTGGCACCCACCAGTATCGCTACCCGGTCCTCTCTGAAATCGCCCTGACCTACGGGTGCCAGTTGCGGTGCCGGTTTTGCTATGCCAGTGCGCCGACCCGCCGCCGCGCCCTTCGGCAGATGACCACCGACGAGGTGAAGACGGTCATTGACGCTATCGTGGACCAGGCGAAGGTCCCCACCATCTCGTTCACGGGTGGCGAACCGACCACGCGCAAGGACCTGCCAGAAGTCATCGCCCACGCCAGAGCACGGGGGATGCGCGTCAACCTGATTACCAACGGCTTGCGCTGCGCTCGCCCGGCCTTTGTCGAAACACTCGTTGCTGCCGGTCTCGATTCGGCCCAGGTGAGCCTGGAAGCGGGCGACGCTGCCACCCACGATGCGGTGGTGCAGCGTCCGGGTGCGTTCGAGCGCACCCTCCAGGGGGTGCGAAACTTGAAGGCTGCGGGTATCCACACCCACACCAACACCACGGTCAACCGGGACAACGTGGCTTCGCTGCCGGCGCTGATTGACCTGCTGGCCGCGATGGGGCAGGAATACCTTTCCATGAATATGGTCATCCGCACGGGAGATGCCGTGGGCCGGCAGGAGATTGACTATCCCTCGATTGGCGAGATTATCTTGCGGCTGAGAGACCACGCCGAAGAACGGGGGATGCACTTTGTCTGGTATTCACCGGTGCCCTACTGCCTGTTCAACCCCATCGCCCACAGCCTGGGGGGGCAGTCCTGCGCTGCGGCCGATGGCCTGCTTTCCATCGCCCCGGATGGGCAGGTGCTCCCCTGTTCCAGCTTCGAGCGAGGTATCGGGAACTTGCTGCACCAGGACTTCGAAACCATCTGGAACAGCCCGGCGGCCCGCTACTGGCACGACAAGCACTTTCTCCCGCCCGGCTGCAAAGGCTGCGACCTGGAGCACCTTTGCCACGGGGCGTGCCCGCTCTACTGGGATGAGCAGGGGTCGTTCGAAGCCATCCGCGCCCACACCCGCCGCACCTGGCCGTGGGAGATGCTGCTCTGGGGGGCCAGGCGGGTGCTGTTCGGTCGGGTCAAAGGGGTTGGGATGAAGGGATGAAGTGAGGTAACCGGGGGAGGGAAGAGGGAGGGAAGAGGGCATGAGCCAGAGAGCATTTTCACAGCATGATTTCGATACGTTTCTGACAGACACCACGCGTCGCATTGAGCAGGTGCGGAACGAACTGGACGAGGTGCAGGCCGGGTTCACCACCAGCTATGCCGAATTTCGGGCGAAGCATGATGCCGAACTGGCCCGTCTGACAGACCTCGTACTCAAGCACCTGGACAGCACCGAAAGCCACGAAGGCCACCAGAACGGCGTGCTCAACCCGGCGCTGCGCCAGAAGATTGACCGGCGCTTCGAGCAGGAGCGCAAGGCCGCCCGGCAGCGGCGCGACGACCTGCGCACGCTCATACCGGAGCGCGAGGCGGAGCTTGACCACACCCTGGAGATGGCCCAGGAAAAGGAGCGAGAACTCCGCCGCAAGAACCCGGTGTTCGACCAGCGCGAGGAGCAGATCAAAGCAGAAATCGCCCGGCTGCGCGAAGAAATTCAGCAGCTTGACAAACGCCTGAAAGCCTTGAACCGGGGGTGCCTGGGTTTCCTGCTCAACTTTCAGAAGATAGACCGGGTTGACCGCCAGCGCCAGCAGTTGATTGGACGGATGCGGTCGCAGCAGGAAGCCCTGTATGGCGTGCGGGTCGAGTGGCAGCAATTCAAGAAGAGCGCCAGCGAGGAGCAAACCAGGCTCCAGCAGGCGTGGAACGAACAAAACCTGGCGCTGGCGCACCTGCGCTCCGAGTTGGAGCAACTGGAGGAGGAGGCACGGTTGGAAGCACTGGCCCGCCGGCGGGCCGTGTTCAAAGAACTGGACGACCTGAAGACCCCCGACCTGTGCGAGCAGAGCCAGCTAGAACCCGACCTGCGCCAGATGCTTGTGCTCAACCACCAGACCGACCACTACCACGAGGGGTTGACCCGCGTGGCCGGGCTGATTGCCCTGCTGGACGGCCTCCAACAGGGGATGAAGCTCTTCAGTCAGAGCGTCCGGTCGGTCATTGACCAGCAGCGGCAACACAGCGCCCACCTGCCTCCGCTGACCATCTCGCTCCCGGCGTGGGTGGTGGAGTTTCACGAGCTATGGGAGCCACTGCGCCAGCAGGTGCGCAACGAGGCGCGTCTCAGCAAGGTGCCCCTGGAATTTGTAGACACCGTCAGGCCGACCATGGAAAAAACCCTGACCGAGCAAACCATCAAGCAGATGTTCAAGGAACTGGGCGATGCTTTGAACGCGGCAACGCGAGCCTGGGGATAGGGAGAAAGAAGATGAAACGAATCGCAGCTCTCATTGCTATCGTGGTCGGGGCGCTGCTGCTGGTGTTGGGGCTTATCTTCCTCATTGCGGCCATTGCCAATCCGCAGCGGTTGCTGAACGCGCTGGCGCTGGCGGTCCTCGGCGTGCCGCTGATAGCCTTCGGGATATGGGTGCTGGTGCGGGAGAAACAGCTATCGGCGGATACGCTGGATGATAGCATTGTCGAACTGGCCCGCCGCAGCAACGCGGAGGTCACCGTGGACCAGGTGGTGGCCGAGCTTGGTGTGCCCGACCAGGCCGCCCGTGATGCGCTGGACCTGCTCGAACGACGACAACAGGCGCGGGGCGAATGGCGCGAAGACCGCAAGGTCTATCTCTTCCCCGGCCTGAAGGAGAGCAAGGTGGTGCGGCGGTGCGCCCACTGCCACAGCATCTTCAGCGTGGCGCAACCGCTCCATAAGTGCCCCAACTGCGGCAGTACTGAAGTCGAACTGGTGCGGGAGTGAACGCTGTGACGCGTCACTCGTCCGGTCGCAAATAACAGACCCGGAGGGTCTCTCGTCTCCGGGTCTCGGTCGGTAGGCTCAGGTAAGCCTTAGTTGAGGGGAGGGACTTGGTAAGGAAAGGTGTCCAGGTAAGGGTTGTTTCGTATGAATGATGCTAGTAATGAGTCGCTCGTCACTGGTATAAGGCTCCACGAATGGCGCTACAGAGTTTCTCCGGTTCATCCGTTCCAAGCAGGACCGCATGCCCGCTCTTCAGCACGAGCTTGACCGCCTGAAGCCCCGAAACGTTGTACAGCACCCCCTGCGGGGTGAAGCGAATGCCCCACCCGTAATACCAGGGGTAGCGGAGCGTCTCGCAGCGCTCAATATCACCAAGCGGCACGGTCTTGTGAATCAGGCCCGGCCCGAAAGCCGCTCGCACGGCTCCGTCTCGTATCTCAATGGTCAGGCTGGCGAACAGGACCGCCACCACGATGAGCACCACCAGCACCACCACACCGATGATATGGGGACTGGAGAACATTGTCGTCCCAGTCACCAGGATTGCCACGCCGATGAAGCTCAGGGTCAGGTATCCTATCTGGGTATGTTTATAAACTCCTGGCATCGTCATATCCTCAATTTCACAGAACTGAACAGAATGGGATTATTCCAGGTAGCTCTGGAGATAGCGACCGCTGCTCTGGTGGCGGAGCCGCCGCAGGGCATCCGCCTCAATCTGGCGGGTGCGTTCGCGGGTAATCCCAAAGGCCACCCCGACCTCTTCCAGCGTGTGCCGCCGCCCGTCCGTCAGGCCATAGCGCAGGAGCAACACCTTGCGCTCACGCTCAGGCAAATCATTCAAGATAGCGTTCAGTTCGTTTTTCAACATTTGCTGCGCCGCAATCTCAATCGGGGACTCCAGGTTTTCATCGGCCAGAATTTCCCCCACGCGCCCTTCGCGCTCATTGTGCTTCAACGGCTGTTCGAGCGAAACCGGCTGCGTAGATGCCTGCATCAGCCGCTTGACCTTGTTCAGGCTCATTTCCAGCGCTTCGGCAATCTCCTCGTGGGTCGGCTCGCGCTCCAACTTCTGCTCAAGCTGGTGAACCACCCGCCGCAGCCGGGTAATCGAATCGCTCAGATGCACCGGCAGGCGAATCAAGCGGCTCTGCTCGGCAATGGCGCGGGTCACCGCCTGCCGAATCCACCAGGTGGCATACGTCGAAAATCGGTTGCCGCGGCTGTAGTCAAATTTCTCCACGGCTCGCATCAACCCGATGTTGCCTTCCTGGACCAGGTCCATAAACGACATTGAGCGACCAATATATTTCTTGGCAACGCTGACGACCAGGCGAAGATTGGCCTGAATGAGCTTTCGCCGCGATTCATCGGCGACGACCATATCTCGCTCCAGCGCCAGGCGCTCGGTCCATGAGCGGTACGCTTCATTTTCGAGGAGGGTCCGGGCTTCTCGCCCACGAGTGACGCTCTGGGCCAGGGTATATTCTTCCTCCGCCGTGAGCAGCGGGACCTGACCGATCTCGTGGAGATATAGTTGCACCGAGTCATCGAGAAAATCCTTTCCGACCACTTTTTCACGGTCCTCTTCGACCAATGTATCAGCATCGTCCGGTTCCCGGTCAGTATGATCCCACAGCTCAGCATCCTCTGATTCTTCCGCATCCTCCGATGGATCGAGCTGGCTTGTTGCTTCTTCTTCATCTATGGGATGGGTGTCACGGAAAGTTTTCACGGCTCTATCTCCTGTTGCAGCATAGCTCTCCCCTGGGTGGGGAACTGGTTCTCCCATAGTACCAGGACGACCATGGAGGCCCATTTGTTGCACCGCCCGTTGCCCTCCCGGTTTTGCCCTCCCCAGAGACCCACCACTGCCAGGCTGCCCTAATCTCCGACGCGGTTGCGTCGTTACCTTGCAAGAATTGTGCCACACAAGCAGGTTCCATCAACCTCTCTATCGGTAGAACGCAAGAATTTACCAAAAATCACGTATCATGATGATGATAATAATGAACAGGTCCTTTTCTTCCTCAGCGTACCGCAATGTTTCCCGATGTCAAGAGCCTGCTGGTGGATAAATTGTCGAGACTCAGGGGAGAATAGCCCGAAACCACTGCGTTCTCCTGGGGTCTAGTATACGGCGCAACCCCCTCCCCGGCTATACGCCACATGGCTTATCCGGGGGTATGTCACATGGATAATCTTTGGTCGCACCATCTCCGCACCATCTCCGCACCATCTCCGCTCCTTCGGTTCATCAATGATATAATATCGAAGCGAGAAAACCGCGGTTCGGGAGGGGTTCGGTTCCTGGTGGTTCAAAAGGCGGGGCCATGGGCAAAAGAGAGAGGCGTATCGTATGGATGCTCAGGATATCTTTGTTGGTCGGGACGAAGCGCTGCACCTGGTAGACCGGATGCTCCGCGACCCTACGGGGGCCAGGCACATGCTGCGGATAGTGGGCGAGTCGGGGATGGGCAAAACCCGGCTCCTCCGCCACCTCTACCACCGCTACCGAGCGGACGCGGGGGTGCTGGTGGTGCGCATTGACTATGGCGAAGCCCGCCCGCAGAGCTTGCCGGGGCTGAGCCTCCATGTCATCGAGCAGTTCGGTGCCTATATGACCGAGCAGCATATCGCCGAATACCACCAGCGGATGGCCGACTGGGAATCCTTGCTGAAGGCAGAACCCGACCCCGACCGGGTGCGCGAAGAACAACAAAAAATCTACCACTTTGGCATTGACCTCATCTGGCAGATAAGCCAGGAAAAGCGAACCCTGGTCTTGAGTGATGCCATGGACACAGAAAACGCCCTGGAAGATATCCAGCGGACGAACTTGCTTGCGGCCAATCTGCCCAATACCGTCATGATTCTCGCCGGACGCCCGACCGCGTTCACCTCCGAAGTATTTGCCGAGATTTCCGAATACTACCGACGGTGGACCATGCACGACCCCTATGAACTGGGGGCCTTTTCACCCGACGAGACCGCCGCCTACCTTGCCGCAGCGGTGCCTGTTCCTATCCCCTCCGAAACCCGGCAAGCCATTGTCCGGCTCACTGCCGGGCACCCGCTCCTCGTGGCGCTCAGCGCCAGCCGGATGGCCGCCCGGAGCGAAGGTTTCGTGGCGAGCCTTCGGGATAACGACAAAGATTTTGAACGGGCGCTGGTGGCAGACATCCAAGCCCTGCGCCGCCCCATTGACCGCGCCGTGCTCGTGCTTTCCCACCTGAACCAGCGCTACGACCGGGGCATCCTGCGGCAGGCGCTGGAGCTTGCCGACGACCAGCACGGCGAAGCCGAACTGCGCCGCGTGGACGAAGAACTCAAGCGCCTGGTCGAAGTTCGGCCCTCGCTGCTCGCCGAAGGGCGGCTGCTGCACGAAGAGGTCCAACGGTTGCTGCGAGAACACGTCTGGCCGGTGGTGGACCCGGACGGGTCACAGCGACTGTCGCTGGCGCAGATGGCAATAGACTCCTACTACCTTCCGGAGATTGAGCGCCTGAATACCATTGTCCAGGACAAACTTTCTCGCAGCCTGAAGCCCACCCTGGCAACGGCAGCCTCCGTCCACCGCGAAAAGTTCCCCATCCCCGACGAATACTGGCCCAAACGAGACTTGCAGATGGAATGTCTGTACTACCAGTTCACCATCTCCGAAAAGGAGGGTTGGGACTACCTGAACCGCCTGTTTGACGAAGCCCTCACCTATCACTACTCGCTCGTCCAGATGGACGCGCTGGTCAAGGCCGTGCCCAGGGTTGCCCCGCAGCAGGTAGATTCGGCGCAGTTCCAGGTACGGTTCGCCCAGATTTTGCTCGAAAAGGGCGAGATGCAGCGGGCCGCTCACCTGGCCGAAAAAGCGCTGGACCTGCCCGACATTGACCCGGCGGATGCGGCCAAAGCCTTCATCGTGCTGGCCGACACCGCGAACGACCCGGCCGACAAGGTCACCCACTTCAAAGTGGCCCTGGAGATGGCTGAAGCCGCCGAAGACCCGGTGCTCGAACTCAAGATACACAACCGCCTGGGGCTGGCCTTTCGCCGCCAGGGGCACTGGAACGAGGCCGAAGAAGCCTATCTGCAAGTGCTGCGGCTCCTGGACGAAGACCAGGACCCCGGCCAGTACGCCGCCACGCTCAATAATCTGGCCTTCGTCTATATGCTGAACGGAAACCTCATCCGGGCCGACAATATGGCCGAACGCGCCCTGCGGATGCGCCGTGAACAGGGCAATATCCACGGGCTTGGCTTTAGCTACTCGACCAGGGGACGCATTGCCGAGGCCATGGGCGACTATGTGCTGGCGCTGCGCCACCACCGCACCGCCGTGGACCTGTGCGAACTGGTGGGCGACACCAACAACGCGGCCCTGATGCAGGTCAATGTGGCGGCGGCCGAATGCCATGCCCAGAAGTTTGACACGGCCCGGCTGCTGCTCGCCCGTGGCCTGCGCAACGACCGCCCCAATATCCGGGCGCGGGCGCTCCAGCAGGCATCCCGCATTGATATGGAAGAGGCAAAGTCGCTGGCGAGCCAGGGCGCATCGCCCCAGGAAGTCCGCACGAAATACGACCAAGCCGAGCAGCACGCGCTTCAGGCGCTGGAGCAGGCCCGCGAGGTGCTGGACGACCACCTGATAGCCAGCGTGCTGGTAGACCTGCTGCTCATTGCCTTTTTCAAAGACCAGCGCAAGGATGAAGCCTGCTGGCACGAGCTTCAAGATATCCTGAAAGACCATGACTATAAGCTGGAGAAGGGCCGCATGGTCGAGCTAGAAGGCAACCTGGCCTATGCCAGAGGCGACGGGTTGGGGGCGTTTGTCACCTACCTGGAGGCGTGTGAGATTCTGGCAGCCTACAGCCAGTCCAGTTTTCGGGCGCTGTTCGAACAGGTGCGCGACCGCTTCTTCGACGCCCCGGCGGAGACTCAGCGGTCCATGTGCCAGATGATTGAAGTGCGATATGCCGACCTGCACCCTGCCTCACCCCTGGTGGCGCTCAAAGAACTCTGCCTGGATGTGCTGGTGCGCTTCTCATAAAAGCCTTTTCTGTCGTGGGAGACCTGTTGCATGACCGAGCTTCCAACCCACGGGGTCGAACGGTGTGGACCAGAACGAACCCCGGACCAGAACCAGAGCCAGAACCAGAACCAGATGCTCACCAGGTCCCATACCCTGGATTTTGACTGCGACTGCGCAACGGTGGGGGAAGAAGGAGCATGGCCCGCTGCTCCCCCCACCGTCCCGTCGGTCTATGCGCTTGAACTGACTGCGGCCTGCAATAGCCGCTGCGCCGGGTGTGGGAACGTCTTTTCCCCACACCGTGCCTCCGTTCCCCTCCGCTCCGTCTCGCCCCCCATGTCCCCCGACCAGTGGGCGCAGGTGCTCGATATCATTGCCCCGCATGCGCGGCGTCTGAAGCTCACCGGAGGCGAACCGACCTGCCACCCCCACTTTGCCGCCATCGTTGCAGCCATTCAGCAGCGCCGCATCCCCTTCACGCTCTTCACCAATGGGCGGTGGAACGATACGGAGTCGCTCATAGCCCTGCTGCAACGCACCCCCGAATGCGTGGGGGTGCTGGTTTCGCTGCACGGGGCCGAGGCGCAGGCCCACGAAGCGTTCACCGGGGTGCCTGGCTCGTTTGCCGAAACCGTCGCGAACCTCCGGCGGGCAGCTCACGCCGGCCTCCCCATCCACACCAGCACCGTGATAACGCGCCAGAACGCCCCCCAGGTCGAGGCGCTGGTCCACCTGTCGCGGTCCATCGGGGCCGGGTGGTCCGTGTTCAACCGCTTCATTGGTCGCCCGGTGCCGCACCTGACGCCCACCCGTGCGGCGTTCTTGCAGGCGATTCGCACGGTTGAGCGCCTTGCCGGAGACGGCTACCCTACCCGCATCGGAACGGTTCTGCCGCATTGCGGGGTCAGCGTATCCGTATCCGTCGAGGGGTGCCTTGCGGGGACAGCTTGCGCCACCATTGACCCGTGGGGCAATGTGCGGCCCTGCAACCATGCGCCACAGACCGCCGGCAACCTGCTCACCACACCGCTTGCTGCTATCTGGCGCTCCCCCACCATGGAAGCGTGGCGGGGGCTGGTTCCTGAGCCGTGCCGGGCGTGTTCGGCCTTCGCGCAGTGTGGGGGAGGGTGCCGTGCCGAGGCTGTGCTCAATCAGTGCGAGGGGGACCCGCTGATGCAAGCGAGAGAAGTGGGTCGGGAGACGCAGGGACATACTTCCTGATCTCCATAACCTGTGCGGGCTGTATCCCCCGGTTGGACAATGGACAACCCGACACAGCCCACACAGAACCAGAAAGGAGCGACCGATTGTTTCACGGGTTCGGACCCCGTTGGAGGGCTATTTTACCATAGCTTCTGGCAAACCACGACCGTCAGGCAAACGACCAGACGACCAGACGACGTACGAAGTTTTTCAGCTAACATATACGTACCATGACGTATAGCCGTTGCCTTCGTCATTCGCTATACTACCAGCAAGAACAGGTACATGGATGGACAACGTCGTCCCGACCGATACCCAACAAGTCTTCTCTTAGGAAGAAAGCCGGGACAACGTTGTCCTGGCTTTCTTCCCTTCCTTAAGAAAGATACAGAGATTTCAGAACACTGGCATCAGGAGGCTGCGCAATGATACAACTCTTTCACAATATTCAGATTCGCAACAAAATTCTCTCCGTCGTGGCCCTGGTATTGCTGCTGAATGTCATCGTTGCCGTGGTGGTCTATCGCAGCATCCTGTCGTCCCAGGAGCGCGAACACGAAGTGAGCCGCACCCACGAAATTATCAATCAGACCGACAACCTGCTGCTCCAACTCCTCAATATGGAGACGGGCGAACGAGGGTTTGCGCTCACCGGCGACGAACCATTTCTCGAACCCTACACCGAAGGTCTCCGCAGCTACGAACAAACGCTGGCGCGGTTGCAAGAGATGGTAAGCCACAACCCCTCCCAGAGCGCCCTGCTGCTGGAGATAGACCAGGAGGTGCAGGTGTGGAACCGCAACGCCCTGGAAACAGTCATCGCCCTCCGCCGCGAGGTCGAAGAAGGGCAGGCGACCATGAGCGAGGTCGAAGAACTGGTGTCCCGCCGGGTGGGCAAGACCCATTCCGACAATATCCGCTCGCTCATCGCACAATTTCGGGGCGTCGAAGTCTCGCTGCTGGAGGACCGCCGCCTGGAATCGCAGCGAGCCGCGATGGTAGAAAAGGCGACGCTGTTTGGCGGCACCGGGGCCGCCCTGTTCATCGGGTTGCTGGCCGTATTCTTCGTTGCCAGCAACATCGCCCGCCGCGTCAATATGGTCGCTCGCGCCGCCACCGGCATGGCCGAAGGCCACCTGGACGAAACGTATGAGATGCCGGTCGGTCGCGACGAGGTGGGGATGATGGCCGCAGCGTTCCGGCAGATGGCCGACACCATCCGCGCCCAGATCCACGAACAGCACCGCGCCAATGAAGAGCTTCGGGCCGCCAGTGCGACCAAGGTTGCCAAGGAATACCTCGAAGAGGTGGTTCGAACCTACAGCGCCTTTGCCAGAGATGTTGCCCAGGGGAACCTGACGGCGCGTCTGAACGTCAATGGACATGACGACGAATTGTCGCTGCTTGGGCACGACTTGAATCGGATGGTGGATGGACTGCACCAGATTACGCGGCAGGTGCAAGAGGCCAGCACCAACATCTCCGCCGCCGCTGCCGAAATCCTTGCAGCAACGACCCAGCAGGCCTCAAGCACGGCCGAACAATCATCGTCGGTGACCCAGACCTCCACCACCCTGGAAGAAGTCAAGACCATTGCCCGGCGGGTGGCGCAACAGGCCAGCGAGGTGGTTCGGGACAGCCAGGAAGCCCTGAAGGTTGCCCGGCAGGGCACCCACACTGTTGAAGAGACCATTGAGAGCATGGGGTTGATACGAAAGCGCGTTGAGAGCATCGCCCAGACCATTCTGAACCTGTCGGAGCAAACCCAGGCGATTGGAGCCATCACCACCACCGTCAGCGAAATCGCTGACCAGAGCAATATGCTGGCGCTCAATGCAGCCATCGAAGCAGCCCGCGCCGGCGAGCAGGGCAAGAGCTTTGCCGTCGTCGCCCAGAACGTGCGCGAACTGGCCGAACGCAGCAAAGCCGCCACCGTTCAGGTACGCGAGATTCTGGACGAAATCCAGCGCTCGACCAATGCCGCCGTCATGGTGACCGAAGAGGGCACCAAAGGGGTCGAACTGGGGGTCAAACTCTCGAAGGAGGCCGGGCAGGTTATCCACAAGATCGCGGAGGAAGTTGAGGGCGGGGCCCAGACCAATACCCAGATGGCCGCCGCGGCCCACCAGCAAACATCGGGCATGGAGCAGATTGGGCAGGCGATGAGCGCCATCCAGCAGGCGACTGCCCAGACGATGGCAAGCACCCGGCAGGCCGAAAGCGCGGCAAGGGATTTGAATACCCTGGCAAAATCCTTGCAACAAGCCATTGCCGCCTACCACCTGTGATGATGAGCCGTCTTGTTGGACTTTCTTGTTGGCCTTTCTTGTTGGTCGGTCTCGTCGGGTTCGGGCGCAAAAAAATCTGGTCGGCGCGTTTATCATGATACTATCGGGGGTCGGTAAGGTTTCGGCTCAGACCAGATACCGGTGAAGACCTTCGCGACGGGCACTGTTCAGGGGCTTTGCAGCGGTTGGTCAGTCGCCACCCATGATGCATCACTGGTATCACTGGTATGACCAGCAGCTTTCGAGCCTTTGCCAAGGCTCGTTACTCGGAGAGGCGCAGCGCCTTGCGCTCCTCCCTACAACGCTCGTCACTGGCCTTCCCTCCCCCGCTCAATAAATTTCTGAATTCCATAGACGGACAAGGAGAGAAAACCCTCCCAGGGTTGGGGTTCCCCTGGGAGGGTTTTGCTCCCAGAGGGAGTAGCGAACCACGAGAACGCTTGCCCACACCCAGGGAAAAGAAGCTCCATGAGGCCCCATCAGG
Source organism: Chloroflexaceae bacterium (assembly GCA_012032475.1). Lineage (GTDB taxonomy): Bacteria > Chloroflexota > Chloroflexia > Chloroflexales > Chloroflexaceae > JAAUSY01. The sequence continues at coordinate 18,600 of JAAUSY010000028.1, read as the reverse complement.
AGAAGGGCACTACTTATGATAAACTCCATGGAAATTGAGCATCGCAAAACCAGACCCAATGGCGTTGTTCCAATGATGCCGGGGAGTACGCTGATGCCAGGAAAAGCATCTATGCCAGGGGGAAAAGCCATGGAAGAGAGGCAAACCGACGGCGATACTATCTACCGGGCCATCTTCGAGCACCATCCCGCCCCCATGCTGCTGGTCGAACCAGCAACCGGGGCGGTTGTCGAGGCGAACCGTGCGGCCGAGACATTCTATGGCTACTCCTCGCATCAACTCCGTACGATGCACCTGGCCGATATCAGCCTGGATCCGTTGGAAACGGCAGAAGCGCCGTTTTGCCACCACCGGCTGGCGTCGGGAGCCACCCGCGAAGTCCAGGTGACTAGCTTCCCCATCGAACTGCCTGGTCATCCCCTGGTTTGCCTGGTCATCCACGTCATCCACGATACGCCCGCTTCCTGGCAAGCGGAGCGTCTGCTGCGCGAGCGAGAAGAACAGTTCCAGCAGCGCGAGGCGCGGCACCAGGCCATCCTGAATGCCCTTCCCGACATGGTGTTCATTCACGATGCCGATGGAACGTATGTGGACTACTACACCAGTTCACCCCGCCAGTCGGCCATCATCGCCGGGGACTTCCTGGGCAAACAACCCCACGAGGTGCTGCCGCTGGAAACCGCAACGGTGATAGAAACGCTGCTGCACCAGGCCCTCCAGACCAGCACCGTCCAGACCACCGAATACCCCCAGGAGGTTGCGGGCAAACCGCGCCACTTTGAGGCGCGAGCGGTGGCCTGCGGCGGCAACCAGGTCATCATGATTATTCGCGATATCACCGAAAGCAAACAGGCAGCGCAGGAACTCCAGAAAGCCAACCAGCAGCTTTCGTGCTGGATAACCAGGCTGGAGCAGAACAACCGCGAGGTGACGCTCATCAACCAGATGGGCGATTATTTCCAGAGCTGCCTGACCGTGAACGAGGCCTATATGGTAGTCGAACAGTTTGCCGCCCGGCTCTTCGAGGGGCAGTCCGGGGCGCTCTATATCCTCAATCCCTCCCACAGCCTGGCCGAAGTCGTTGCCAGTTGGGGCAAATACCTCCCCCATGAACGGATGTTTGCGCCCGAATCGTGCTGGGCACTGCGCGTCGGAAAGTTGAACGTGGTCGAAGGCACGGCTTCCCATGGGTTGCCCTGCAAGCACATAGATTCGTCCGAACCCCACCTCTGCGTGCCGCTCATTGCCCAGAGCAAGATATTCGGCCTGCTCCACCTGCGGGGAACCCCAACGCTTCCCCACCAGACCCCTGAGCACCAGGCGCAACTGGCCCGGACCGTGGCCGAACGCATCGCCCTGGCACTGGCAAACCTGCATCTGCGGGAGCAACTGCACGACCAGTCCATCCACGATGCCCTCACGGGGTTGTTCAACCGCCGCTACCTGATGGACATGCTCAAGCGGGAATTGAGCAAAGCGCAGCGCCAGTCTTACACGGTCGGGGTCATTATGCTCGATATAGACCACTTCAAGATGTTCAACGACACCTACGGGCACGATGCCGGTGATACGATGCTCCAGGCAGTGGGGAATTTCCTGCAAGCCAGTGTCCGCGAGGAGGATATCGTCTGCCGCTATGGAGGGGAGGAATTTACCGTCATTCTCCCCGGCGCAGCGCTCGAAAACGCCCGCAAGCGGGCGGAAGAACTGCGCGCCGGGGTGGCGCTGCTGCGGGTGACCCACGCCGGTCGGCTCATGGACCCCATCACCTTCTCCCTGGGGGTCGCCTGCTTTCCGCAGCACGGAACAACCGTTGAGGCGGTGCTCAAGGCATCCGATACGGCGCTCTACCAGGCCAAAGCCGCCGGGCGAAACTGCGTTGTCGTCGCGGAGTGATGCCCGTGGGACCCCATCAAGAGTCGGGTTCTGGTTCCAAATCCACGTAAGCCCCTGCTCTCCCCCGCTCACCCGCACGGGCGCAGCGGGGGGGGGGAGGCACGAGCGAATCCAAAAACCACCCGGAGCGTCAGCCAACAAAGCGTATCTCAGAGGCATCACCGACATTAAGTTCCTGGAACGTGCCGTCCACATAGGCATCAGACCCGATCAGGCTTCGTTCCAGCGTCACCGCCGTGATACGCGCCCCCGAATTGATAATCGAGTCACGGATGCGCGAATCCACCACCGACGCCCCGGCGGCAACCGAAACATACGGCCCGATCACCGAATTCTCAATGTGGGCCGTGTCGGAAATATAGACCGGCGGAATCACCACTGACCGCGACATCGTGCCAACATAGTTGCGACCATTCTCCAGCAGATAGCGGTTGGTATCAAGCAGAGCACTCGGTGTTCCGCAATCCTTCCAGCTTTCCACCTCTTCTGGCACAAACGTCTCCCCGCGGTCAATCATGACCTGGAGCGCATCGGCCAGATAGAACTCGCCCTTCGTCTGAATGTTGTGCTCCATAAGGTAATCAATGGCCTCGAACAGCTTGCCAACTTCGGGGACATAGTAGACCCCGATGACCGCCAGATCAGAGACCGGCGTATCGGGTTTTTCAATCAGGCGGGTAATGTGCCCATCTTCCACCACCGTGACCCCAAAACGCCGCGGGTCCTCGACCTTCTGAACAAAGATAATGCCCTCCTTGGAGGGGCGGTTCAGGCGCTCCAGGTTGGCACTGAAGATACCATCGCCAAAGACGATGAGTGTGGGACCGCGCACCGCCTCGCGGGTGAGATGAATGGCGTGGGCCTGCCCCCGGAGTTCGGTTTGCTCAATGAACTTCGTCGGGTAGCTGTAGTGCTGTTTGACAAATGCCTCAATCTGGTGGCCCAGGTAACCCGTCACAAACACCATTTCCTCAATCCCCAGAGGGGGCAGGCTATCAATGACATGGGCCAGCATGGGCTTTCCAGCCACATTGACCAGCGGCTTGGGCCTGCTAAACGTGTGGGGACGCAGGCGCGTTCCAAGACCAGCGGTCAGGACAATCACTTTCATGGGGCTATCCTTATGCGCTATACTTTCGGTACCATTGATAGGCTGATAGGCGCTCTTTGCCTGATTGGTACGGGATGCGTTCGGAACGCCGCGAATGCATTGCGGGTCAATCAATACCAGCAATATCATCAGGCATACCTGACCCGACCGACTTTTCAGACATCAGGTGATGAGATAGCTCGCCAGGCTAGAAGGAGCAAGAACCGCCGCCGCACCCACACAGGCCGCTGCTGCAACTCCCACCACTGGAGAAGTCAGTGGTTGCCCCATGGCCCTCCTTCGAAACCGACGCAAAGACCGAGAGCTTGCGTTGGATTGTCGTCGCCCCACAATGCCGGCAAACAATATCGGTGTCAGCCTGCTGCATACGGCGCAAAAGTTCAAAGCTCTTCCCACAGGTCTTGCATTCATACTCGTACATTGGCATACTTCACCTCCAGAAACTTCTTTATCCCATACTCCACATCAACATCACGATCAATCATGACATGCATGGGAGATACCGCCTGATGGCATCTCCCAACCGGCTCATTATACCACGGTCCTCCATCCCCCTTCACGCCCTCACGATACCCCCCCCGGCACGTCGCGCCGCGTCAGCAGCACCCAGGCATAGCCCAGAAAGAGCAGGCTATAGCCCGCCAGCACCACCGTCGCCTGGAGGGGGTGGGGGAGGTGCGCCGGGTCGAGGTTCGTCATCACCATCGGGTCTAGCCCGTAGGTGCCGCGATTCACCACCACCAGCGCATTGACGTTCTGCTGGATGAGCAGGTTGTAGAGCAGGGACACCATCGGGTTGTCAACAGTCGCCAGCAGCGCGGGGGCCCCGGCGCCCGCATCTACCACGATGAGGAGAATGCCCCCCGCAATACCCGCCATCGTCGAACGACCGAGCACCCCCGTCGCGATGGCAAACAACAGGTAGGGCAGCATAATGAAGAGCGCCCGCATCATCCCAATCGGCAAAAGCACCACATCGGCAACGCCGATGCGGCCCACGTTGCCGAGCACCAGGCCGCAGAACAGGCCAAACAACGACCCCACCACCAGCGCAATGGCAATACCGGCCAGCAGAATGAGCAGCAGCGTCAGCACCTTGGCGAGCAGGTAGCTCCCGCGGTCGGGGGAGCGAGCAAGCTGCACCCGCAGTGTCCCCCAATCATATTCGCCCCCCATCGCCCCCGCTGCCAGAATAACCGCCAGAACACCACCAACCCCATTCACCTGCCCCAGTATCTCCCCGAAGAGGCCGGGGAAGCTGATTTGCCGGCGAAATTGCTCAATCTGGGCCGCGGTGATGACCGGAAACTCCACGCGGGTTTCGCCCCCGGTGAACACCCCGTCGTGCAAGGCCAGCACCAGAAAGGGCACCGAAAGCGAGAGCACCAGGAAAAAGAGGAAAATGACGAGCAGCACCCACGCCATCGGGCGGTGCGAGAGCTTCAGCCACTCGGCGCCGATCAAGTTGCCGTGGATCTGGTCTTGCAGACGGCGGGCCGTTCCCCTCAGATATCGCATATCCTCCCCTTGCTCATCACCACGAAAATGCATGAGACGAATAGGGTCATGATACCTCCGCTGTTGCCGTTCGGCAAGCGCGGAGTATGTGGCTTTCTGCTGCCTTCTGCAAGCCCTGGTAACCGCCATGCTCGTCCTGAAATGTCCCGCTGGTTGGGATGAGGGGGCAATCTTTACGCGGCTTCCCTACGTTCAAGCCCCAGAAATGTGCTACCATGAGGAGTAAGTTTCTCGAAATCGGAGCAAGAATACCATGCGATCAGGTGTCCGAGTAGTGGCGGGAGTAGGTGCGCTGGCGCTGATAGCGTTTGGCCTCTTCCACCCATTTGGCCTCGTTCAGGAAGAATACCGGGAAGTGGTCTGGCTCGCCAGTCTGTGGGGAGGAACCGGGCTGTTCGGGGTGGTGGTCTGGTTGAGCCAACCACCTATGCCGCGAGGGTTCCACCGGAGCGTCTTCCACGTCGGGTTGGTGGTTGCCCTGGGGTTCGGAATGCTCAGTCTCCAACTGCTGCGCCAGCAAATCGTTCAGGCCGATGAGATTTATAGCCGGGTGGTGGTTGACCCCTCCAGCGGCCACATCTCCAGCAACGTGCGCCCGGTGCTGAGATCACAGCGGATTTTGCGAGGGAACATCGTGGACCGCAATGGGGTGCTCCTGGTGAGCAGCGAGGTCGTGCAGGATGGTTTCGCCCGACGAATCTACCCCATCGCCGGCTCGTTCGACCCGACCGCCTTTGGCAATGTGGTGGGTTTTCTGAGCCGGCGCTTCGGGCAGAGCGGCCTGGAACTGACCTACAGCGCGTATCTCAGTGGCGAGCGGGGCAGCACCCTGGCGCGTATCCAGGACGAAATGCTTGGTCGCCCGCAGGTGGGGAACAACCTGGTGCTGACGCTGGATGCGAACCTCCAGGCCCAGGCGTACGCGCTTCTCGGAGAGCGCAACGGCTCGGTGGTCGTGCTGGACGCCAAGAGCGGGGCCGTGCTGGCGATGGTGAGCGTGCCGGGGTTCGACCCCCGCGGCCTGAGCTTCGACTACGCAGTGGAAGACTGGGCCGCCGAAGACGCCCGCACCGAAGCCTACTGGCGGCACCTCAACAGCGACGCCGCCGGGCAACCGCTCATTAACCGCCCGACGCAGGGGCTATATCCGCCCGGCTCGACGTTCAAGACGGTGACCGCCGTGGCCGCCCTGGAACATGCCGCCGTGGCCCGCCCCGATGACATCCACTGTATGGACGAATTCTACCCCGACCCCCACACCCCGCCGGTCGTCAACGCCGTGCGCTATGGGCTGTCGTCCTTCACCGGCGACCCATCGAACCTTGAGCGGGTCTATGCCTACTCGTGCAATGTGGCCTTTGCGCAATACGCCATCCGGCTTGGGGCTGAGCGTCTGGCAAAGCAGGCATTGTTGTTCGATATCTACCCGCCACACGAAGCCCCGGAGTCGGGGATCTACCCAGGGTTCCCCGACCTGCTCACGGCTCCCAGCTACCTGTACGTTGAGCCGGGGTTTCTCGACCGACCGTCCGCCCTGGCCGACACCGGCTACGGGCAAGGACAACTCCTCGTGACCCCCCTTCAGATGGCACTGGTTGCCGCCTCGATAGCCAACGACGGCGTTATGATGCGGCCCTACCTGGTTCAGCGGGTGGTGCGGCCCGAAGGAGACCACCCGGTCTTCGAACAACTCCCGCTGGCAATCCGGCGGGTGATGTCGAAGGACACTGCTAGAAAAATGCGCGAGAACATGCGGGCCGTGGGGAACTATGGCTTCGGGAGCGTCGTCAACCAGTATGCCCCACCGGGCGTGGTGATCGGAGGCAAGTCAGGGACGGGCGAGCATGTCCCTGGAATGCCGCCCCACTCCTGGTTCCTGGCGATTGCCCCGGTGGACGACCCCCGCTACGCAGTGGCGGTGATGGTGGAAAGCGGCGGTGAGGGAAGCAGCGTGGCTGCGCCGCTCGCTGGGCAGGTGATGAGGGCCGCTTTTGAGAACGAGTAACCTGACAACCTGGCCGGACCCGCTCCTGGCCGTGCTGGCCGTGCTGGCCGGTGGGATGCTGCTTATGCTGAGCATCGCGGGGTGTGCTCCGCTCCCCTCAATGGCAGGGGAACGTACTTCGCCAACGGTGCTGGTGGCCGGGCTACCCTCGCCAACAGTCACCACACCCACCCCGACAGCATCGGAGACGGTGCATCTGGCAGAGCGAGAGCCGGGTGCAGCCTGGACGGAGCGGCCCCCCCTGTTTTCGGAGGTGACCAGCTTCTCTCTGACCCCCCAGAAAACCGCTGTAGCCCCACCCACCTGGCAACCAGCAACCCATCCCTCCCCTGCTCTGACTCTGACGGTACCGACCGCAACCGCAACCGCAACCGGAAGTAATACAGCGGTGATACACATGGCAATGGATACGACAACGTGTCATACGATGTCGAGAATAGGGTATGATACAAGGGCAGGCATTGTGCCTGCCCTGGCACCTGCCTTGCCATACGGAAATGACGTTCGCCTGGTGAGAGGCATTGGAAAGATAGTGATAGTGGATGAGTAACGACACAAGTGTACAGCAGCTATCAAGAGACGCTAAGCGCATCCACCCACCCGAAAACGGGTTGCCATACTTGCGCACCCCCACTGTTGCCCCTGATGGTCGTTCGCTGGCCTTTATGTATGCCTATGATATCTGGTTGGTTGGTATCGACGGAGGCACCGCCGAACGCCTGACCGGGCATCCTGCCAGCCACACCGCGCCGCGTTTTTCGCCCGATGGCACGCGGCTCGCCTTTACAACAAGCCGTTCGGGGCGTGGCGATGTATACGTGCTGCCGCTGACAGGTGGCGCGGCACAGCGTATTACCTACACCGATGCGTATAGCATCACCCAGGACTGGTCGGTAGACGGGCAGCATATTTACTACACGTCGAGCTATCAGCAGCAGGGCCGTATGATTTATCAAGCGGCACTGGCAGGCGCTACCCCGGTGCTGTTGTATGGCGAACCCTACGAAGATATGGGCTATGTCGCCGCCGCCCCCGATGGCACGCGGCTTGCGTTTGCCACCCTACGCCGTCCGTGGTGGCGGCGTGGCCCCGACCCGTTCGGGCCGAGTGATATCTGGCTGGCTCCTGCCACACCCCCACCCGCCGCAAATGCTGAAAGGCACCCCATACAAAAGCTGATTGGCTCCGGCACCGCTGCGCCCTATACCGGCCTGAATGTGTGGCCGCTCTGGTCGGCAGATGGGCAACAGCTTTATTTTGTGTCCGACCGGAACGATGGCATCGAGAATATCTGGTGCTACGAGCTTGAGAGCGGCACGGTGCGCCAGATCACACACTTTCGTGATGGGCGGGTGCTGTGGCCTGCTATTGCATGCAATGCGCCCGTTATTGTCTTTGAGCGGCACGGCACCGCTCCCGACGACCCGCACAGCTACCGCACCGACCTCTGGCGACTCGACCTGACCACCGAGGCGGCGGCCCCGATCCCGATTGTTGTACGCACCGACCCCAAGTTTACGCCTGTTTATGTTGAAGGACGCAGCCGGGGCTTCAGCGAGTATGCGCTGTCGGGCGATGGAAAGAAAATAGCGTATGTGTCGCGGGGCAATATCTTTGCCGACTTTGCCGACAAGGACACCGACCGCGAACGCCGCCAGGGGGACTCGTTTCCGGTAACCGGCGGCCCCTCGCGGGAAATGGGCATCGAGTGGTCACGCGAGAGTCGCGGTATTATCTACCTCTCCGACCGCCACGGCGAAAACGAGATGTATGCCTACGACTTCCAGAGCCGCACTGAATATCGCCTGACCAACGACTCTGCGCCCAAGTATGCGCCGCGTCTTTCGCCGGATGGTAAATGGGTGGCCTATATTCGCGGACACAACGAGCTTTATCTGTTTCACGGCGAAACCCAGACACATCGGCTCTTTGCGCGGGCAACTTTATCTGGAGCCAGTCGCTCGCGTGGTCGCCCGATAGCCGCTGGCTGGCCTTTCTCGCGCTGGATGCCCGCTTCTTTAGCAACGTGTATGTGCAGGCTATCAATGAAGACCTCCCACGCCAGATTACCTTCCTCAGTAACGTGCTTGGCTACGATCTGCTCTGGTCGCCAGATGGTCAATTCCTGATCTTTACCAGTGGGCAATACCGCGAAGAGTTGCAGATTGTGCGGGTTGACCTGCGCCCCGCCGAGCCGCTCTTCCGGGAGAGCGAGTTTGAGAAGCTATTTGATGATGAGGCAGAGCGCAAAAACGGGCGGGCACAGCCTGCCGCGCCACCTGAACCGGAAGCCACCGACGATAAGCAAGCCGCCGCCGAGCCTGCCACCGCTGCCGACCTGAGCGCCACCGACGACGAAACAACCGAAGCGCTACCCGCCGAGCCTGCCACCGACGAAACCAGCACTGAGGCGGCCCAACCTGCCACCGAGAGCGCTGAGGCTAGCACTGAGCCAGCACCAGACGAAAAGCGGATCGAGATTGCGTTTGAGGGGATAGAGCGCCGCCTGCGCTTCCTCACGCCGATCCAGATGGATGCTGCTGCCGAGGCTATCAGTCCAGACAGCCGCGACCTGCTTTTTCTGGCGACAATTGCGGGCAAGGTCAATATCTGGTCGTTGCCGCTGGATGAGCCGCGCCAGGATAACCCGATGCGCCAGCTTACTTCGAACAGCGCTGGTAAGCACAGCGTGCAGTTTGCGCCAGATGGTAAGACCTTCTATTATCTGGAAGATGGGCAGGTGACGGTCCGCAAGTTCCCCAGTGGCAACGACCCGAACACGTTGCGGCTGCGCGGCGAGGCCGAGGTTGATTTTCATCTCGAAAAGCAGCAGATCTTTAACGAGGCGTGGCGGGTGCTGCGTGATGCCTTCTATGATGCCACATTCGGCGGGCACGATTGGCAGGCGCTGCGCGAACAGTTTGCACCACTCATCGCAGGCGTGCAGACCTCTCGGCGACCTGACGGCGATTATCAACCTGATGCTTGGTGAACTGGCTACCTCACACACAGGCACCTACTGGTCATCGAACTGGACCAGCGACGATGCCTATCTGGGCCTGCTCTTCGACCCGCACGAGCAGCTTACGCGGGGTGCATTGCGGATTGCCGCCATTGTGCCCGATAGCCCGGTGACACGGGTGACCGAGCCACCACGGGTAGGCGAGTATCTGGTGGCGGTGAACAATGAACCCCTGACTACCACAACCAGCCTGGAGGCGCTGTTGCAGCGCATGGTCGGGCGGCGGGTATGGCTGCGGCTGGCAAGCTCGCCAGAAACCGCCGAGAACGGCACAACACGGCAGGTAGCCGTGCGCCCCATCGACAACGATGCATATGCGGTGCTGCGCTATCGGCAGTGGGTAAACATCAACAAAGCCTATGTGCATCGTATCAGCAACGGGCGGCTTGGGTATGTGCATGTCGAAGAGATGAGTTATACGGCCTATCAGCAATTCTTAGTCGATCTCGATACCGAAACACACGGGCGCGAGGGCATTGTGCTCGATGTGCGCTACAACGGCGGCGGGCATATTGCAACGTTTATTCTGGATGTGCTGATGCGGCGCAATGTGCTGCATACTGCCTTCCGCGATGTGCTGACAACCAACCCCTACCATCTTTCAGGCAATCGTGTGCTGCACAAGCCAACGATCCTGGTAACCAACGAAGGTTCCGCCAGTAACACCGAGATTTTCACCGAGATCTACCGGCGGCTTGGATTGGGCAAAGTGGTGGGCAAGCCAACCGCCGGACAGGTGATCGGGACAGTAAGCTGGACGCTGCTGAATGGCAGCTATGTCCGTTTGCCGATGTACAGTTATACCACACCAGAGGGCGAAAATCTGGAGGGCACTGGTCGCCACGTCGATATTGAAATCGATCAACCCGTTGGTGCGTGGGGGCAGGGCCGCGATTATCAGCTTGATGCTGCGGTAGCGACACTCTTACAGGATATAGAAAATACAAAAGGGTCTGCGTCTACCGATTAAAAATGCGTTACAATTACGCAAACGGTGCTATACTAGCAGTAGCAATAAAGTCCTGGTTTACGAGTAGAAGTAGGTATGCCATGGCTGCCCTTCCTCCCCTACGGTTTTCGGTATCGATAGAAACCATGTTTCGTGAGATGCCATTCGAGCAACGCATGGAACATGTCGCTGCGTTGGGGTTTTCGGCGTTTCAGTTCTGGAGCCGCAACGGGCGCGATATGAATATTACGCTGGCGCTGAAAACTGCCTTGCATCTGGATGTCAGTGCTTTCATCGGAAGCACGGCGCATCTGGTTGACCGTCAGCAGCACAAGAAGTTTGAAGAAGACATTATCCGTGCTGCGTCGCTGGCGGTCGATCTTTCGTGTTCAAACCTGATTGTGCATAGTGGCCCCGTGCTGGCGAGTGTGCCGCGTGAAGAGCAGCACGCCGCCATCGTCGAGGCGCTTCAGGCGGTGATCCCGATTGCCCAGGATGCGGATGTGACAATTGTGCTGGAGCCACGTAACCAGCTTGATTACCCCGATAATTATCTAGTGTCATCGGATGAAGGCTTTCAAATTATGCGCACCGTGAACAGCCCCCACGTGCGGCTGCTCTTCAGTGTGTACCATCAACAGATCAGCGAGGGCAACCTGAGCACCCGCATCGAAAAGCACCTCGACCTGATCGGGTATATCCACGTTGCCGATGTGCCAGGGTACCACGAACCGGGTACAGGTGAAATCAGTTACGAATACATCTTTGCAATGCTGCGCGAGAAGCGCTACCGGGGCTTTATCGGCCTCGAATACGAGCCACTGGTGGATGCAAAGGCCAGCCTGCGTGCAGTGCGAGCGATGGGCAGTAGCGCGGGCGATAGGCGCGGGCACCAGGGAAACCCCCTCGCCGATCACTCCTGACCTATCGCTTGATGAGGGTACTGTGCATCTATGGCCGCATTCAACACTATCCTGCCTCTTTCGTTTGCAGCGGGTATCAATCTGTACCTGACCGTGCTGGTCGTGGGCTTCAGTGTGCGTTACGGCTGGGTGCCCGATGTGCCCGCTGGCCTGCATGTGTTTGGCTCCGCCCCGGTGCTGATTGCGGCGGGGGTGTTGTATGTCATCCAGTTTTTTGTTGATAAAATCCCCTTGTCGATAATCTGTGGGACTTTCTGCATACGTTTATTCGGCCTATCGGCGCGGTGGTCGTCGTGACAGCGGGCCTGACTGGTATTGGAGCCTATGCCGAGACGGTTGCGGCGTTGCTGGCAGGCGCGGTGGCACTGACTTCGCACACGGGCAAGGCGGTACCCGCACCGCCGTCAATGTGGGCAGTCCGGTTGAAAACATCAGCAACATTGTTATCAGCCTGCTCGAAGACCTGCTGGTAGCGGCGCTGGCCTTCTTTGCGCTGCGCTTCCCGCTGGTCGCCAATGGCATTACCATTGTGCTGCTGGTGCTGCTGATCACGCTGGTGCCGCAACTGCTGCGCTGGGCATGGTTTACCGCTGGTGCCACAATTGGCTGGCTGCGCTCACTGGTAGCACCCCGCACCCAGCCCGACCCGCTGCCCGCTGAGCACGCTGCCCTGTTGTCCGCTCCGGCGCTGTTGTCGGTACAGTGTCAGGCCCAGAATGCGCGGCTTATTGGCGGCAAGCAGGGGCTATCTGATACCCTCCGACACGGCGCTGCTCTTCACTTATCGGCGCTGGTTCCGCAAAACGCCCGACCTGTGGCGCGTACCACTTGCCGACATTGTCAGCGTGACGGTACGCCCGCGCCCACTGCTGCTGGTGCTCGAAGTGACACGCCGAAAGCAGGCGCAACCGGTGCGCTTTGCCTGCTCCCGTGATCGGCGGCAGATCGTTGAGCAACTTGTAGCAACGGTGCAGGCAGATATCAGCACCGCGCAGGCAAGCGGCAATAGGTGATAGGGTAGCCCACGCAGGGTATCCGGCGTGGTGTTGCGTTTTGTACCTGGTGCTGCTTGCCCTACGCCTTGCATCAGGGCCGCCTTCAACCCTTTCTAAAGAGCTTAGAAATTGCTTAACGTTGCTGAATACCCCTGGAGAAACTTCTGTATATTCGTTATTATATATACAGAACCTATGAAAAACAGCGTTGCACATTATATCAGATAGTAAAGCGCAAAGTGTGAACATGCTTACAGTGTAGCGCAGGGGAAGCTGACATACTAGTATCAGGCTGGTCGTTGATGCCGTGAACGACCGGCTTTCCTATCTCAACCAACAGGTACATGTTATGGTTAAAAAATTACAGTTTTTGAAAGCGCGTTTATCGCAGCGCATCGGTCTGTGGGTGCTGGTCAGCATCCTAATCATCGAAGCTATCATCGTGATACCATCGTACCTTGTGCGCGAGCAAGAATTGCTTGGGCAGCTTGAGGAGATGGCCCGTGTCGAAATTGATCTGACCTTCCGCCTCGCAGAGCCGGAAGGAGAAGCCGATCAGTTCTTGCTCGAACTGGGCAACCACATTGTAGCCAACTCGCAGGATGTAGTGGGCCTCGCACTCTACCGCCTTGATGGGACGCTGGTAGCGACAGCCGGCGAAATGCCCGAAAGCACCCTTACCACTGCAAGTGCAGGATCGTCCCTTCGCATGACCACTGCCGATGGCACCCGCTACGAGTTTGCGCCGTGGTGGAACGACTGGAGCGACTACCGCGTGATTGCCCGCGTGGACTCGTCGGAGGTGCAGCAGGAGGTTTTTGCGTATGCTTGGCGGATGGTCTTCTTCATCCTGATCATTGTAGCTTTTGTGACGGTCACCACGATGCTGGCGGTGGGGCATACCACGCTGATACCGCTGCTGACGATGCGCCAGAATGTGCTATCGTTTGGCAAAAATGGCACACTTGATGGTACAGACGATCAGCTGATAACGCGGGATGATGAACTGGGCGACGTCGCAAAATCGTTTGTGGCAATGGTAGGGCAGATTGCGGAACGCACCAGCGAACTGACCACCGCCAACCGTCAGCTTCAGCACCAGAATACCTATCTGGAAGCGCTGAACGATACAACCATCGGCATGATAAGCCACCTTGAGATTAACGAACTGCTCAAAAATATCATTTCGCAATCGTGTATGCTGATCGGGGCTGAGCAGGGCTTTATCTTCCTGCACGATGACGAAGCCAATGACATGCGCCTCTCGGTGTCTATTGGGGTGGAAGGCGATTTTTTGCATTATCGCATCAAGCCAGGGCAGGGCCTGATCGGGCAGGTCTGGCAGACGGGCCAGCCGATGGCGCACGAAGGCTATTATATCTGGACAGAGCGGGTGCAGGATGTCAACCCGGCGCTGCTGCATCCCATTATGGCGGTACCGCTCAAGACACAGGATCGGGTGGTTGGTGTAATCAGTATGGCCTATACCACACCGGGGCGAACATTCACCACCGCCGAGATTGATCTGTTCAGTCGCTTTGCACAACTTGCGTCGGTGGCGCTCGAAAATGCGCGTCTCTTCACCGAAGCCCGCGTGTCACATGCTGCTGCCGAGGCTGCCAGCAAAGCGAAGAGTGTCTTCCTCGCGACAATGAGCCACGAACTTCGCACGCCGCTCAATGCGATCCTGGGCTTCTCGCAGGTGTTGCAGCGTGATACCAACCTGACGACTGGGCAGCACGAGTATCTGCACATCATCAGTACCAATGGCGAGAACCTGCTCGACCTGATCAACGATGTGCTGGAGATGTCGAAGATCGAAGCGGGGCGCACTACTTTGCACCGCAACGACTTCGACCTGTACCGCATGCTCGATAACCTCTCATCGATGTTCCATCTGCGGGCCGTCAACAAGGGGCTAGCGCTGCATATCGCGTGCGGGGCGGATGTGCCGCAGCATCTCCACGCCGACGAGCGCAAGTTGCGGCAGGTATTGATCAACCTGCTCAATAATGCGATCAAGTTTACCGAAACAGGCAGCGTGACGCTGCAGGTCAATCTGCTGGATGAGCAACCAGCATCCGACGGCAGTCTGGTGCGGCTTGGCTTTGCGGTTGTTGATACTGGCCCCGGCATCGAGCGGGATGAACTCCCTAACCTCTTTACGCCCTTCTTCCAGGCCCGCAGCGGGCGCGAGTTGCAGCGGGGGACCGGGCTAGGGCTGGCGATCAGCCGCGAGTTTGTCAACCTGATGAGCGGCGATATCACCGTTGAGAGTGTGGTTGGGCAGGGGTCGGTCTTCCGCTTCGATATTCAGGCGACGGTGGCAACAAGCACTGCTGCACCTGTTGGGGGCGGAACGCAGCGCCACGTGGTGGGGATGGCTCCCGACCAGCCGAACTACCGCATGCTGGTGGTGGAAGACCAGCCAGAAAACCGAATGCTGCTCGAAAAACTCTTGCAGCCGCTCGGCTTCGAACTCTACGCGGCGGTGAATGGGCAGCAGGGCATTGAGCAGTGGCAGCAGGTGCAGCCGCAGCTTATCTTGCTGGATATGCAGATGCCCGTGCTGAACGGCTACGACGCAGCACGCCGCATTCGGGCGATGGGCGGGCAGCAGCCGATTATTATTGCGCTGAGTGCGAGTGTCTTTGAAGAAGACCACGCCAATATGCTGGCGGCAGGCTGCGACGACGTGGCGCATAAGCCGATCCAGATTGATGAACTGTTCGGTAAGATTGCCCAGCATCTGGGGGTGTGCTTTGTCTACAGCGATAGCACCGAGCTGGCACACTGGCAGACGGCCCGCCCTTCTGCGAACCAGCTTACCGGCCTGAAGCCCGCCGACCTGCTGCATATGCCGGAGTGGTGGCGCGCTGCGCTACACATGGCGGCGGCACAGGGCGATGCCGAACACGCGCTGTACCTTATCGGGCAGGTGCCACCAGCGCACGCTGCAATGGCGCACGAACTGGGCAGCCTGGTGCAAAACTTCCGGCTTGACCAAATTATCGAACTCCTGCACCCCGACCGCGCCCCGGTGCAGATGCAGGTGGCAGTAGTGCAGGAGGAGCCTGCATGAGTGAGATGCCGCCCGACGGACGCAAAACGATCCTGATTGTTGATGACACGTCCGACAATCTGCGGCTGCTCTCGACCATGCTAAGCGAGCACGGCTATAAGACGCGCTATGCTATCAATGGCGGGCTGGCGTTGCAGGCTGTGCGCCTCGCCCACCCCGACCTGATCCTGCTTGATATTACGATGCCCGATATCGACGGCTTTGAGGTGTGCCGCCGCCTCAAGGCCAATCCAGACACGCAGTACATTCCCGTGATCTTTATCAGTGCGCTGGATGAGGTGATCGACAAGGTACAGGCCTTTGAGGTCGCGCGGTAGACTATATTACCAAGCCGTTCCACCTGCAAGAAGTGCTGGTGCGGGTGCGTAACCATGTGATGATCTCCGAGTTGCAGCAGCAGCTTGAGGCGCGGGTCAGCGAACTGCAAACACTGACCAGCAGCCTGCAACGGATGACCGCCCGCCTGCAAAGCGAACTGGCGCTGGCTCACGATGTCCAGCAACACCTGCTGCCCGCCTGCGATTTTGACTGGGCCGATATTCAGGTGGCGTGTTACAGCAACCCGGCCAACGAACTCGGCGGCGACTGGTACGCCAACTATACCTTCTGTGACCACCTGAACGATGGTGAACATGATGTGCTGCACTATAGCATCGCGGTCGGCGATGTGTCGGGCAAAGGTATGCCCGCCGCCCTGCTGATGGCGGTCAGCATCACATCGTTTCATGCGCTGGTGCAGCAGGCCGCGCCGCCTGCGCTCTTCCTCGAACACCTCAACCATGCCCTGCGCGACTACACCCGCAGCACCCGCCAGAATTGCGCGGTGGTGTATGCCGGCCTGCAACGCCGCAGCGATGGCTGTATGGTGCGGGTTGCTAATGCGGGCGGGGTTGCGCCACTGGTACGGCGCAGCGATGGGACTACTGAATGGGCCGATGTATTTGGGTTGCCGCTTGGCGTGCTGCTCGAACCTACTGTGCCGTATCTTGAGCAAACATTGTGCCTGCATCCTGGTGATCAAATCGTCCTGATGAGCGATGGTGTGATAGAATTGAAGAACGTCGCAGGTGAGATGTGGGGTTTTGGACGCACCGAACAGGCCATTCATAACGGGCCTTCCGCCAGCGCCGCCGCCCTGCTGGATCATCTGTGTACGGAGATGACGGCCTTTCAAGGGGCAGCCGAACAACACGATGATCTCACCATAGTTATTATTCAGGTGTAAATATGCGTTCTATACCCAGGATGATAGGTGTGTGGGGGGGTGCTGCTGGCACTGGTGCTGCTGGCTGGCTCGCCCACGGCTCCGGTTGCCGCAACCAATGCAGTACCCGGTTTGGTGCTGGCCCGACCACACACGCGCCCCTGCACCAGGATCGCTCGGTGGTGGTCGAGCGGCGTGATGGTAATGTGACTATCGAGCAAGATGGCGACCTGCGCTTTGTGGAAACATGGGCAGTGCGCTTTGATGGTGGGCCATTCCGCTTCGCCTTCCGCGATATTCCGCTAGATCGGTTGACCGGCATCAGCGATTGGAGCGTGCGCGCCAACGGGCAGCAATATCAAAACAGCGACTCGGCGATGCAAGGCACGTTTCTTGTTGCAGGGGATGGCGGTAGCGAGCGTATTACCTGGTACTTCCCGCCTGCTACCAATGAAACGCGCGTGTTTGAGCTGAGCTACACTGTCGAAGGGGCGCTGCGTATCTATGAGGACGGCGACCAGTTTTTCTGGAAGTATATCGAAGCCGACCGCGAGTATACAATCAACAATGCGCGGGTCGTCGTCAACCTGCCCGGCTCGTTTGCTGCCGACGAGATCCTGACTCGCACATACATCAATGTAGAAGATGCAGGCTTCGGCGAAGAGGTTGATAGCTCGACGGTGCTGTTTACAGGTGGCCCTTTCCCGCCGGGCACCGAATGGGAAGTTCGGGTGCAGTTTCCGCATGGTGTGGTCGATGCCGAGCCGCAGTTCTGGCAGCGGCTCGCCGACAGTGGCCCCCTGTTAGATCTGGTGGCGCTGGGTGGGTCGGTGCTGCTCTTTCTGGGGAGCATCGTGGGGCTGTACTTTACGTGGTACAGCGTCGGGCGCGACCCGACAGTCAGCAAAGTGGCGGTATCCGCCGAAGCACGGCCCAATGTTGCGCCCGGTCTGACGGGTGTGATCCTCGATGAACGCGCCGACCTGAAAGATATTCTTGCGACCCTGATTGACCTGGCGCGGCGCGGCTATCTGCGTATTCAGGAGCGCGACCGCCGAGAGGATTTTCTCTACATCCGCGAACACGAAGATACCACGGGGCTGATGCATTATGAAGCGCTGCTGCTCAATCGGGTGTTTGGCGGGCGCGATAGCCGCTACCTCTCGAACCTGAAAGAGAAGTTTTACAACAGCATCCCCGACTTGCAAAGCGCAATGTACCGCGAGGCAGTTGAGCAGGGTTATTTCCCCCGCAACCCGCAGAGTGTGCGCTATCAGTATGGCGGCTGTGGCTTTGCGCTGCTGGTTGCAGCAGGGGCGAGCCTCTTTTTTGTGGTGCCGTTCTTCGCTGGTTTTATGAATCTGTCTTTTCTGCCGATTGTCATCCTTGGCCTGCTAGGGGTGGGATTGATTGGCTTCAGTGGCATTATGCCACGCAAAACACGCAAGGGCGCTATCGCTGGGGCGCAGATCCAGGCGTTCAAGCGCTATCTGGAGCAGATCGAACGTTATGATAATGTCGCGCAGGCCCGCGAACGCTTCGAGGAGTATCTGCCATATGCGATTGCGTTTGGCATCGAGAAGCGGGTTGTGCGCCAGTTCGAGGCGGTGCAGACCCCGGCCCCGTTGTGGTATGTACCGTATGGCTATGGCTACGGCTATGGCTATGGCACTGCGGCAGGGAGTGCCGAGCATGGCAGCATCGGCGATGCTGGCGGTGGCGGTGGTGGTGGGTTTGCGCCCCCCTCGCTTGATACCGCCTGCCGGTGGTGCGTTTGGCGTGGGCTGGACCGGATGAGTAGCGGGCTGTTCTCTATGCTCAACGAAACAGCCAGCACCTTCACCAGCGCACCCGCCAGTAGTGGCGGCGGCGGCGGCGGCTTCAGTGGCGGCGGT
>JAAUSY010000168.1 GCA_012032475.1 Chloroflexaceae bacterium | reverse complement strand
GGAACCGCGGGACTGGCTCCCGTCCAGTCGGCGGGGGAGCAACTGCGGGGACCGGCGGGGAGCCGGTCGTCCGGGGGGGTGGGGGAGCACCTTCCTCCTGAAACCACTTCGGTCGTTCGTGCCGGAGCAGACCGTGCAGGGTGGGCAGTTCCCTTCTCCGATCAAAATAGCCAACCAGTTCGAAGACCTTCTGGGTCCTGGTCATCCCAAGCGCGAATCGGTTGAACACCTCAGCGCAATGGTCATGGCAGAACCGGTTCAATTCCTCATCATCAAAGGCTTCTTCCAGGACTTTCCTCAGATGCCTCGCGTCTCCTCCGCTCGTCGTCATCCCAGCCTTCTCCCCTGCTCGCCCGACGGAAGATACTCCTCCCACGCCCCATTATACTATACCCGTGGCGAATGTGCCCCCGGCCTGCCTGGGCATCATGGGGCATGGCCGGCATCAATACCCATCCATCGAGCGGTAGCGTTCCAGGTTTTGAAACCGCGTGGTGTTGGAGTCGAAGCGGAGGGGGATGATACCGGGCGGGCCGTTGCGGTGCTTGGCGATGTGGATTTCCGCAATGCCCTTTTTGTCGGTCTCCTTGTCGTAGAGTTCCTCGCGGTAGATGAACATGACGAGGTCGGCATCTTGCTCGATGCTGCCACTCTCGCGCAAATCGCTCAGCATCGGCACGTGGTTCGTGCGCCCCTCGACGGCCCGCGAAAGCTGGCTGATGGCAATGACCGGCGTGTTGAGTTCCCGTGCGAGGGACTTCAGCCCGCGGCTGATTTCGCTCACCTCCTGGACACGGTTGTCACGGCGGCGCGACTGCATCAGTTGCAGGTAGTCCACAATGATGAGGTCAATACCCACCTGCGCCTGAAGGCGGCGGGCTTTGCTCCGCACCTCCGCAATGCTGACCCCGGCGGTATCGTCAAGGTAGATGGGAGCCTCCGCCAGCACCCCCATCGCGTCAAGGACATGCTGAAGCTCGCTATCGCGCAGGTTGGCCGTGCGGAGCCGCTGCACGTCAATGCCGGTGTGCATCGCAATCAGGCGTTGGACCAGCTGGTCGCGGCTCATCTCCAGGCTGAAGATGGCAACCGTGTGCTGCGTCTGGGTTGCAATGTTATAGGCCATCGAAAGGGCGAACGCGGTCTTCCCCACACTGGGCCGGGCCGCCAGGATAATCAGGTCCGAGCGCTGCAACCCGCCGGTCAGCTTGTCCAGGTCGGGGTAGTTGGTGGGAACCCCGATGAGCAGGCCCTGGTCTTCGCTGGTGGCCCGAAGCTGGTCGAAGTAGGCCTTGATGACGCTGCCGATATGGACAAAGTCCTGCGTCGTGCGGCTCTGCGAAATGGAGAAGAGTTCGGACTCGGCGCGGTCGAGCGTGGCCTCCAGGTCTTCGTGTTCATCGTACCCCAGGGTGGCTATCTTGCCGCCTGCCTGGATCAAGCGGCGCAGCAGCGCGGTTCGCTCGACAATGCGAGCGTAGTATTCGACATGAACCGCCGTCGGGACTTCGGCGCTGAGTTCGCCAAGGTAGGCAATACCCCCGATAGGGTCGAGGCGCTTGCGCCGCCGGAGTTCATCAGAAACAGTGGAAATATCAGGGGGAATACTTGGATGGTGGTTGTAGCACGCCAGCATCGCTTCGTAGATGTAGACATGCTTCTGGAGATAAAAGAAGTCTGGTTCGAACCAGGGGGCAATGACGATAATCGCGTCCCGATCCGCCAGGATACTCCCCAGGAGGGCCCGCTCGGCATTCAAGTCATAGGGTGGTTCCCGTTCGGTCAAGGGGCGTTCGTTCACGACATCTGCCTGGGGCGAATCCCCCGGCCCACCCGATGGTCCCATGGAGCAGCGAAGGACGGGCCTGCCTGGAGGGGGCCAGGCCCGTTCCTTCCTCCCTCATCCTGGTGGCCCTTCAGGGGGCGTCTAGCTCACGTCTTCTGCGCTCTTCGGAAGCTCGATAGCGCCTTCCTCTGCTTCGACCACCACATTGATGACCGGCTCGACCCCTCCCATCAGGCGGACCTTCACGGGATAAATCCCAATCCGTTTGATCGGATCGCTCAGGTCAATCTTTCGGCGGTCTATCTCGATGCCAAGCTGTTCGGTCATTTTGGCGGCAATGTCGGCGTTGGTCACCGACCCGTAGAGGCGGTCGAGTTCGCCCACACGGGCCGTAAAGCGGAGGGTTTTCCCATTCATCCGCCCGGCCAGCGCTTCGGCATCCTTCCTGGAGGCTTCTTCGCGGCGGCGGCGGGCCTGCATCCGTTCTTCGGCCTGGCGAATATGCCCGCGGGTTGCGAGCACCGCCAGACCTTTGGGGATGAGGTAGTTGCGGCCAAAGCCGCCGGCTACTTCTTTGACATCTCCTGCTGTTCCCAGGTATTCTACATCCTGCACCAGCAGTATCTTCATTCTACCCACAACCCGGACTCCTCATTTGCATGACGATGATCGTATTCTTTTGAACCTGTCTATGGTACCACAGAAAGGCGGAAGCCGTCAATCCGTCACTTGCCCTGCGAAGCCCCCCGCTCGTGGTGGGTAATCTCCAGAAAGAACTGCTCCAGGCTCCCTTCGTGGGCGCGGATTTCGGCCACCGGAATGTCATGGCGAGCCAGCAGGGCGTTGATTTCTGGCGTGCGGGAACCAGGAGCCGCAACCAGCAGCAGCGTATCCTGCTGCCGAACCTCGCCCACCCACTCGACCGTCCGGAGCACCTCCACCGCCCGCGCCGGGTCGCCGACCACGCGCACCTGAATGCCCCGGCCCCGCTGGAGCAACTCGTCTACCCTCCCCTGCGCCAGCACTCGCCCCTCCTTCAGAATGGCAACCCGGTGGCACACCTGCTCCACCTCAAAGAGCAGATGACTGCTCAGGAAAATCGTGTGCCCCTGCTCCGACAGCGTATGAATCAAATCGCGAATCTCAACCATCCCCGCCGGGTCGAGGCCATTGGTCGGCTCATCAAGAATGATAACCCGCGGGTTGGGCAGGAGCGCCGCCGCAATTGCCAACCGCTGCTTCATCCCCTGCGAATAGGTTTGGAGGCGGTCCCTCGCCCGCGGCTCCAGGTCAACCATCTTGAGCACCACATCAATGCGCGATTCGGGCACGCCCCCCACCTGGGCCAGCACCCGCAAATTGTTGCGCCCACTCAGGTAGGGGTAGAACGCTGGTTGCTCAATCATCGCGCCAACCTCGCGGAGGGCCGCGGCGGGCGCCGCTGGACATCGTGCCCCAGCACGAACGCCTGCCCGCGGGTCGGGGCAACCAGACCGAGCAGCATGGCAATCGTCGTCGTCTTTCCAGCGCCGTTCGGCCCCAGAAACCCGAACACCTCCCCGTGTTGCACCTCCAGCGAAACATCATCCACTGCCACCCGCTGCTTGAAGTGCTTGGTCAGGTTCCTGGTCTGAATCGCAAAGGCATCACCCATCACGCATTACCTGTCATAGCTATCACCCCGGCGGGTAGGCAATATTCAGTGCCCCGACCAGGATGCCCAGC
This sequence comes from Chloroflexaceae bacterium, assembly GCA_012032475.1. Taxonomy (GTDB): domain Bacteria; phylum Chloroflexota; class Chloroflexia; order Chloroflexales; family Chloroflexaceae; genus JAAUSY01. The sequence goes on along the minus strand of JAAUSY010000168.1, from coordinate 6,552 downwards.
GACAGCACCCCCCACACCATCGCCCAGACCATGGCCGGGAGCGGGAAAATCTCCGCCATCACCGACGCATCGTTTTCCAGGCCACCCACCCCCTTGCGCACGGTCGCCTTCAGCAAATCAACCAGGCTGTTGAGGGCATTGAGCGTGGCTTGCACGGCCAGAAACAGCAGCAGAAAGCCATCCCACGGGGTGTCGAGGGAGACACCGGCGGCCAGCAACCCCGCCGTCAGAAAAATGGACATCAGCAACCCGAAGCGGTTCCGCACAAACAGCACGCACAGGATACCAAACCCGACCCCAAGACAGAAGAACACTCCGCTGGCGGTCACATTCTTCCAGGAAGTGACAATGATGAGCGCCCCCCCGAAGAGCATGCTCCCCAGATAGCCGGAGCTGGCGATAACGAAGCGGTTGCCCCCCGCCGTCCACGCCTCCCCGGACAGGTTCGGGTTGACAATCAGGAACTTGAACCTCCCCCCCGTTGCCGTCGCGGCAATGCCATGCCCCAGTTCATGGACGAACGTATTGAAGAGCCGGAACGGATAGAGCACCTGGCGAACCAGCGGAACATGCCACAGCGTCATCGTGCCGCAGGCCAGGCCAATGATCACGGCAACCTCCTCCCGCTTCAACACCAGCATCAAGTGATTGATGGCATCTTCCATACCGTTGCTCCCCCTGGCGTGCGGACTTCAGCTTTTGCTCTGCTTCGGGCGATGCGCTGCGGGTATCAAACCCCTCCCCGCGCAATGATGCCATCTTCGGTACGTATCAACCCCCGCCGGACCATGTGCATTGCCAGTTGCACCTGATTGTCGAGCTGAAACTTGACCAGAATCCGATTGATGTGGTGCCGCACCTCCAGCGACGTCATTCCCAGGTGGCTGGCAATGGCATCGTCCGAATAGCCACAGGCGGCCAGCGGCATCACCGCCATCTCATTATCGGTCAGCGGGTCCTTGTTGGGCGCGATGGGAACCACCGATTCCTGGCGATGAAAGAAGGTCCTGAGCGCCACCGAGACCTGCGGGGAGAGGATGACGGAGTCCAGGCTGCTGTCTTCCTGTATCACCAGCGAGCCATCATCGGCAATGTGGATAAGGTGGTCACTGATGATAGCGGTGCGGAACGGCTGCTGATTGCCCCCACCATACCGGTCCATATCCTCCGGGTCAATCACCAGGTAGCCAACGCCGTACAACTCAACCAGATAGCGCGGGTCTATCTTCTGGTGCAGGCTTTGCGCGTGGGGTTGCAAAAACTCCTGGGCCCCGCCCTCCCAGATTCGGACGTGCATCTGGCGCAGGATATCGCCGTAGGGCATGAGACGACCAGGAATGGCGGCCAGACAGAGGAGCAATCGGTATTCAATCGGGTTGACATCCACCCGCTGGTCATCGAACCAGACTTCTCCATGCTCATAATCAACCCGGAGGTCTCCAACCTGGAGGACATAGACACTCTGCTGTTGATGGTAGCGGGCTTCTTCTCGCTGACGGGCCTCGGCTTCGGAGCGCGACAGCCCCTGCCACTCCATCCGGTAGGCAATAGACTTTGCCGCCTCCTCATCCCACGCGGTCTCTTCATAAATCTGTTCCCAGAGCTTCTTCGTCTCGCTCATATCCTATCCTCTCCCATATCATTTAGTATGCAGCTAGTATGCAGCGTGAGCGTGCATCTACGAGCGTCCATCCACCGTTCCCACCCAGGGAAGTATACCACAGGAAGCAGGGGGGACAACACGTCCGGATGACCAGGCAGCCAGGCCACCCCTGGCCCTGGCAAAACCTTATGTTTACCAGGAACGTCCGAATGCGGTTCCCAGGGGGCCATCCCGCCGAAAATCCCGGATTTGGTTGTTTTGCACAAAGAAAAGGGGGTGCAATTTGTTGAAAGTGTCCAAACGATGTGCTATCATACAGCCATCGTAAGAAAAACGAATGAACACACACACAAGATAGAACCTGAAAACGCGGTGGCACGGGGCCACCGCAATGCTGGACGAACAGCAACCAGAGCAACACAAGGAGAGATACCATGCACACACCATATCATGGACAGAATACCGTAGATGAAGTGATTGAGCACATTCCCGAAGCCGGCCACGTTCTCCGCGCCTATGATGTTGGGGCAGCAACCAGCCACAACCTGCGCCTTGACCAGGCTGCCCAGGCCGTAACGGTTTCGACCGATGAGATGCTGGCCGTGATGGAATACCGCGCTCGCCGCGCCGCCCAACAGGTCAACAAGAAATAACACCCGCCTGGTGAGCCAGACCAGCGTAATGTATCGGAACATAAGACGAAAAATCAGAGCCACAAGAGCATAAATATCAGGAGGAGACCCATGCATACTCAGCACCACGAGCAGGCGACCGTTGAAGAGATTGTCGAACACATTCCCGCATCCAGCGAGGTGCTCCGCTCCCACGACGTTGATATCTCCACCCGGCGGGTGCCCCTTGAGCACGCGGCCCAGGCGGTGAGCGCCTCAACCGATGAGATGCTGGCGGTGATGGAATATCGCATTCGCCGCGCCGCTCAGAACGGCAAGTAAGAGGCAGGCAGCCTGACAACTCAGCGGTAAGAGAACTCCGGAACCAAAGCGGAGGGGACCTTAGAAGGAAAGATAAGGCCCCTCCGCTTGTGGTTTGCCCCGCAGGTCCGGCCCCTGTAACTCTCCGGCATAGAATGAAAGCAAAGCGTGGACCTGGCATTTGAACCAGGGAAAGGGAGGAGAATATGTCACTGTCCTACCCGGATGAACTTCAAGAGTTTATGAGCCTTATGGGGGTTCTGGACGAAGAAATTCACGACACGGTCGCCGGTTTTCGGCAGATGCACAAAGCCGCCATTGCGGAAGGTTCGCTCAGCTTTAAGATGAAGGAACTGATTGCCCTGGCTATTGCCATCTCGGTGCGATGTGATGGATGTATTGCAACGCACGTCAATGCCGTGCTGAAAGCTGGAGCGACGCGCAAGGAGATTGCCGAGACGGTGGGGGTTGCCGTGCTGATGGGAGGTGGCCCGTCTGCGGTCTATGGCACCAAGGTGCTCAAGGCCGTCCAACAATTCGAAGCTGAGAAACCAGCATAACCTGACGGATACCAGATTCGGACGAATAGGTCGCGTTCTCTGCTCACGCAAAGACGCAAAGAGCATCAGGGGTCTGATACTGAAATCTCCATCCATCGTCGTGTAGCTTTGTAGCTTTGCCCTCATCCCCATTACTGGCTTGAATCCCCCGCTCCCCAGAGAGAAAACAGGGAGCGGGGGTGAGCGTCGAACGTTTCAGAGATTACCCGTACCCGGTATGAAATCAACCTCCCGATGCCTCCCCGACATCCTGCTCCTGGTCGCCCTGCTTGGCCTGGCGCTGCTGCTGGCGAGGTGGGCCTACCACCCCCCGCGTTCTGCCATCTACCCGGCAGAAACCCTGCCCGTGATGCTCCCGCGTGAGGGATGCTACGGACCGGAGCACCTCCCAGGCTGGACGCCATCCTTCTGCTGGACTGCGGGACAAGCCAGCATCCGCCCCCCCAACCCCGGCGGCTCCCCATTCCTCCGCCTGACCCTGGGAGGAGGCCCCGCCCGAACCACGCAACTCCAGGTTCAAACTGGCTCCCTGATTTCCTCCTTTGAGGTTGGGCCGGAGCCGCGAACCTACGCCCTGCTCCTGCCACCCGCTTCTGCCGAACGGCTGTCGCTCGTGCTCCGTTCACCAACCTTTCAGGCAAAGGGCCGGGCGCTCGGCGTTATGGTCGGCCCCCTGCGCCTGTCGGGTGGGGGGAGCGCCCCCGCCCAGGTCGTTCTGGCGCTGATGGCCGCAACGAGCGGGGGCTTTCTCCTGCTGCGACGGGCCGGGATGCTCCCCCTATCCACCGCGGGAACCATCATCTGTGCCAGGCGGGGGTGCTGCTCTGGCAGGTAGCCGGCGGCTGGCGCTATGCCCTGGCTGTTCCGACGCTGTGGCTGGCCGGGGGGGCCGCCCTGGGAGTGGTTATCCTGGAGCAGGTCATCCCCGCCACGCCCTCGCCTCGTCCCTCCCTCCCGGACCACCATACGCCCGGCACCTCACCCTGGCTCGCCCGTCTCATTCTGCCTGCCCTGCTCGGTCTGGCTCTAGGAATCCGCCTGGTGTGGCTGGCGGCTCCTGACCCGGTGGGCGACCTCGAACTGGCCGCACGGCGCATGGGGTTCCTGTATCGCCACGGGTTGGCCGGGGCCTACCTCTACGAGGGCGACTACCTGCCGGTGCGGCTCTACCTGCTCTCTGGCCTGAGCCATCTTGCGGCCCACTTCGGGGGCAACTTCCACGAACCCCTCTCGCCAGTCACGCTGGTCTGCATCAAACTGCCGGGGCTTCTGGCAGACCTGACAACCGCCGTTGTCATCTTCTCCTGGAGCCGCCAGTGGCAGCCCGTCCGCCGCGCTGCCGCTATTGCCGCGCTCTATACGCTCGCCCCACCCGTTTGGATGAACGTTGCCTGGTGGGGGCAGGTAGACGCCCTGTTGATGCTCCCCCTGATGGGTGTCGTCCTGCTGCTGGACCGCGCTGGAGGGCGCTGGAGCTGGCTTTGCTGGACGCTAGCGCTGCTCATCAAGCCCCAGGCGCTCATCCTGTCTCCCCTGCTCTTGGTCGCCACGCTGCGGCTTCACGGGGTGCGCGGCTTTGCTCAGGGAGCCGCGCTATCGGTAGCGCTCTTTGCGGCGGCTTGCACCCCCCTGGTGCTGGCCCACCAGGGGCCGGGGCTGGCACAGGCCTACCTTGGCTCGGTCGGGCGCTTCCCCAAACTCACCATCGGAGCCTACAACCTGTGGTACCTCGTGACCGGCGGCGCAAGTGGAGATGATGGGAGCCTGGTGTTGGGGCCGCTCACCTCCCGCGCTCTGGGGTTGCTGCTCGTCGGGGGAATGGTGGGACTGGTAGTTCTGGCGTTGCTGCGCCGCTCCGACCACCTGGCGCGGACGCAGGGAGCCGCGGTGCTAGCGCTCTCTTTTTTTCTCCTGCCCACCCAGATTCACGAGCGCTACCTCTTCCTGACCCTGGCCTTTCTGAGCCTCTGCATCGCCACCGACCGGCGCATGGTCGGACCCTACCTGGTGCTGGTTTGCGCGGCAACGCTGAACATCCTGGGAACCCTCAGCGGCTTCATGCCCATTGCAACGCCGTTCATTGCCTCATCCCCGCTGCCCTTCCTCTGCGCGGTGGGTAACATGGCGGTGCTGGCCTATCTCGTGGGCAGCCTGTGGTTCCGCCCCGGCCCCGCACCTGGACGTATTGCCCCGAATCTGGTATAAGAAGCCCGTGTGTTTCTGTTTTAGCCATTGGATACGAATGGATGCGAAGGAGGGAGCTATGGGTGAAAAACGGGTTTTCCCTGGGGCAGCAAGGGCCATGCCGGCGGTGCTTCTGCTGATACTCAGTGCGTTCTTGCTGTTCAGCGGGTGCGGCCAGAGTCCCCAGGAAGCGATTATCGGGAAATGGCAGTTGAGTGGAGCAGATTCAACGATAGAGTTTTGGGCCGATGGAACGCTGGTCAGCACGGGGCCGTCCGGTGAGGCATCGAGTGGAACCTACGAGTTCATCGGGGAGAACCAGGTCCGTCTGCTGGTCGGTTCCACAGAGACCGTGGTCCAGGTAGACATCCGCGGAAATCAGATGTCCCTGGTTGGGAGCCGCGAGGGAGGTTCGCGGGCCAGCTTCCTGACGCGGGTTCATACCGGCCAGGAGTGAGATGCGTGGGGCAAATGAGTGATGTATGAGGCTTGATGGGACACTCCGGGCCAGCAGAACCGGGTTCGGGATGAACCGGTCCCCCGGCATGTTGTGGTAGAATAGCCGGTGGTTTTGAGGAGCAACTACATGGGCATGTTAAGGATAAGGAGACGGAAGACCAATGTTCTTCAAAGTGAATGAAGGAACGACGGAGCGAGCGCTTCGTACGACTATCGGAATTTTACTGTTTGCCTTCGGGCTGTTTGGGATGAATATGCTCGTGACGGATTACACCGGTACCTGGCTGCAATGGCTGGTACTGGTTCTCAGCGCCATTGCGTTCTTCAGCGGCATCACCGGCGTGTGCCCACTCTATAGCGTCATTGCGGTGGCAACGGGCAAGTGGGTCTGCCCGACCTGCACCGAAGCTGAGCGAGAGCAGTTGAACCCCCAGGCCGAAGAAGGGGCTTCCAGGGAATAGACGAGGTGGAACACCGGGCCGTCTGGCTTGGCTCCGGCAGTCTCCCGCACCAGACCCTGTCCCCTGGGGCGGGGTCTTTGTGTTCAAAAGCCCGGCGCATGAGCGAGAAACCGTAGCGGTAGAAGCGTTGGAAAAGTTCCGGACGCAGGAAAAATAAGGAGTAGGCATCGTCATGTTCCAATCGGTTGAGACCAGTGTCTCGTTTCCCAGGCTGGAGGAAGACATCCTGGCGTGGTGGGCGGCCAACGGAGTGGTCGAAAAAGCCTGAACGCTGGCGAACAGCCTTTGTGTTCTTCGAAGGTCCCCCCACCGCCAATGGGCAGCCAGGGTTTCACCACATCATTAGCCGCATT
>JAAUSY010000167.1 GCA_012032475.1 Chloroflexaceae bacterium | reverse complement strand
TTCGCGCTCGATGGCCTCGGGGTCGAGCAGCAGCCGATCTGCAGTTCGCGGAACAAAGACAAGGCCGCGTCAATGCGCTCGGCGTCGGCGGCGGGGAGATCGAGCTGATAGATCGTCTGCTCCTGGCCGGTCGAGGCGTTGGTGTCCGGGCCGAACGCCAGCCCCAGCCGCTCCAGCATCTTCACCATCTCGCCTTCGGGCACGTTCAGGGAGCCGTTGAAGGCCATGTGTTCGAGAAAGTGCGAGAGGCCGCACTCGCTATCGGTCTCCTCAAGCGAGCCAGAATCGATCCGCATCCGCACCAGCGCGGTGCCTCGGGCGTGGCATTGCGGCGGATCGATCACGCTGAGGCCGCTGGGCAAGCGCAGGAAGCGAAACTCGCCATCGACCGGAATGTCGCTGGCCTCGAATGGCCAGACGGGGGCGGGGGCGGGGGCGGGGGCTGAATGGGAGCGTTGCCCACCGGTTGCGGGGGAGGGTAGTGTGGCTGGGGCGGCACCCCGATACCAGCGGGGAAGGCCGGGTTGCCCCCTGCTCGAAACGGTGCGGGGATGATGGCTGCTCCGCAATGGTCACAAAACGCCTCGCCCGGAAGCACCGGTGCCCCGCACTTCGGGCAGGTGTTCGTCCCGTCTGAGACGGGGGGCCGTGGTGAGGCGGGGGAGTGGGCACCACCCCTGATGGGATATGGCTATTGCCAGCACCACCTGGGCCGCCTGGGCCGCTATGGACCGGGATCAGTTCTGCTCCACACTGGTCGCAGAAGCGAGCTGTATCAGGGTTCTCGGAGCCACATTGAGGACAGAAGACCATTGTTTCACCTCCCGAAGCCGTGATGCGTGACGGGTGATACGTCATGGTCCATCGCCCATCGCCCATCACCCATCGCCCATCACCCATCACCCATCACCCATCACGTGTTACCGGCGCTAATCTTCGCCCAGTTCCAGCATACCCAGTTCGAGCGTCTGCCCCGCATCGAGGGCATTGATATGCTCAATGAACGTCATGCGAACCCATTTTTCGTTTTCCTTCTCCGCTTCGGGGTTAATCGCATAGAGGTCGTAGGTAGCGAGCGGCACCTCAAACGCGAAGGTCCCATCCTCCCCCGTCTGAACCACGGGGCCGACGGGCTTTCCTTCGCAGGGCGTTTCACCGGTGAAGATACTGACGCTCTCGCTGCACAACTGCACCGTCGTACCGGCAACCGGCGTGCCGTTCAGAACGATAATCCCTGAAACGCTCGCGGTTTCTTCTGCGCCGGGCGCTGGCAGCGTTGGCGACCCCGACACCGCCATCGCCGCAACACGCGACTCGGCCAACCCCGATGTGGATGGAATGGCAGCCTGCCAGCCGCCGCTGCCATCCTGCACCGCCAGGCCGTAGCTGGTCGCCGCCCAGATGCGCCCGGCCCCATCGAGCGCCAGGTCATAGATCGTGTCATCCGGCAAGCCATCTCCCATATCCAGGGTGTTCCAGGCGGTGCCATCCCAGATATCAATGCCGCCATAGGTGGCCGCCCAGATTTCCCCGTTGGGAAGCTCCAGAACATCCTGCACCGCGGCAGGAGCTTCGTCTATGCGCTGAACCAGCTTGCCCTCCTCAAACGCATACACCGCCATACTGGTGAACACCAGCAAATCGCCCTCGGCGGTGACCAGTAGCGCTTCGGGGCTTTCGAACGACTTCACGCCCATGGCTTCGTTCTCACCATAGGCGGTCCAGGTAGTGCCATCAAACGACACCAGTTCGCTCCCGTTGATGTTCATGCCGCCAATCCAGAGGGTCCCATCCGGGGTGAAGGTCGCAACCTCGTTCGGAAACTGCTCCTCCCCGGTGCTCTCTGCGGCGGTGTAGGTCTCGATGATACCGCCATCCTGAGCATTGATGACCATGGCCTGCTCATCTTCAATCCACCAGATGTTCCCATCCGGGCCGGGGAGCATGGTTCGCCCCAGCGAGAGGGTCGTGGGGAGACTGACCTCGCTCCAGGTTTGCCCCCATCCCTTGAGACGAACAAATTGCCGCAGCTTGCCCAGATAGCCCCACCCGCGTCGAAGAAGACATCGCTGCCCGTGCTGGTACACACTCTGGGTTCGGCATCAAACGCAGGCTGAATCCAGGTATCTCCCGCCAGTACACTGAAGCGGTCATCGCCCCCACCGATGGCAACCAGCACCCCTTCTCCGGTGCCGGTGGGTGCCGCCTCGGTTTCAGTTCCCGTTTCGGCTTCGGTTCCCGTTTCCGTTTCGGTTTCCGTTCCGGTCATGGCCTCAGTTTCCGTGGGCATCATCTCCGTCTCGGTGGTGGTCATCGTCTCGGTGGTGGTCATCGTCTCGGTGCCCTCCGTGTCCTCCATGTCCATGCTGCCGGAGGTGGTCGCGTCCAGCAGCGTGAGGGAATCCAGAAACGTGGTGAACTGTTCTTCAGACAGTTCGCTTTTGTGACCCGCCGCGCTCATCGTATAGAGCCGGTTGCCCACCACGTATAATCTAGCCCTGAAGAGCACCTCTACCCCTTCTTCGTCGGTGGTCTCGACCTGGACTTCCCGGCCAGGGTGCCCATCCAACTCAATCGTGCTGGAGACCACCGAGGTGTCTTCCCCCAAACTGGCGAAGCCCTCAACAGCCTGATCGAGCATGGCCTTGATGCCAGCTTCACCGAGAGAGGTACCGGGCAGGTCGGTGTAGTTGACCGAGAAGAAGGTCGTCTCCGTCTCGAACGTATACCCCTTCCCGCTCTGGTTCGATAGCTCTTCGGGCGTTCCAGGCATCAAGAAGGCAATACCGTCCTCTTCCGAAACGATGCGCTCCCACCCTTCGGGTACGTCGGTAGCCTCTTCCCCCGTTTCTGTGATAGTTCCGGTCGTAGGTCTCATCGTCGGCTCAGTGGTGATGGTGACGGTCGCCACCGCCGTTGGCGTAGTCGCCAGCATGGTCGTCGGTGAAACCTCCATCCCACTGGTTGGCATCAGGGCCATCGTTGGTTGAGCTTCTGTGACATCGGTCATGGTCGTAGTCATGGTTGTTCCGGTTGTGGTGGTCCCCTCGCCACCACCATACCCATCTCCCGCTCCCTCTTCCTCCGTGCATGCGCTGAACAGGACGACCCCCAGGCTCAAAGCCAGGATAACCAGCAGCACCCCAAAGGTTCGTAATTTCATCGTACCTCCTCATTTTCCCCGGTTTCCCCGGTTTCCCCGGTTTCCACCGTCTCATCCGTCTTGATATCATTACCCACTATTGATTGATTATTTACCACTCATCGTCCATCGTCCATCATCCATCATCCATCAATCGTCGCTGGCATCACCTCCTCCCAACCACTGCATCACGCGCCACTCAGCATACTGTGCTCGGAGGTACAACCCCACCCGCGGCGACAAGCGTTCTCCAAGCCGATAGAGCATCTGCTCGGCCTGGGAGCCGGCCTTGCGCCCGATAGCGGCAAAGGCCGCTGCCAGGCCAAACAACAGGTAATCGCGCTCCCAGCGATACATCCCCTTCAGGCGCAGCACCTCCCAGGCTTTGTAGACAATCACCGGGTAGCGCATGAGCACGGTCCAGACGATGCGATTATAATCGCCCCAGCGCATGTGGTCTTGATACAGGCGAGTCGCCAGGGGCAACCCCAACTGGTTGAGCGACCCCAGAAAAACGTTCTGGAGTTCATTGACGTAGTGGGGTTTCCCCCACGCCTGCATAAAGTTGCTAAAAACCCAGTTGATGGCCGTGTTGACCTGGAACGCGCTGACATAGCCCAGGTGAGATGGTTCGGTCAGGTCATGGCGCAGGGCATAGTCCAGCAGGCTCGTCGTGCGGTCGAGGTTTCGCACATTGGAGCCGAAGCCGCAGAACGTCAGCGGACTCTGGAGCGAAGCCGAGTCGCCAAGCGGCACGACCCCCCGCAGCAGGGGAACACTCCGGGGGCGCATGGTGTGGCGGCCAGGAATGTAGCCATAGACGGGCCGCACATGGCGAAAGTTCGGCCCCGGCTCCTTATACGTTGACAGGAGCGTGAAATAGTGTTCGTACAGCTCAAAGAGCGAGTAGGTTGACCAGCGGTTCGGGGATGCTGGCTCGTGCTGGCAGCTATGGGAGCGGGAACGAGATGGCCGCCGCTGCTGCTCCTGCCGCATGGTGCGCTGTTCGATATCGAGACCCGCATAGTAGAACAGGTACACGGTCATCTCATCATCGCGGCCGGGGAAGCCCTCCCAGATGAACTGGCGCTCACCCTGGGTATCCTCCACACTGACCAGAATATCCCCAATCGTCGGGTCATACGTTCGCGGCCCGCGGCCCTGAGCCAACCCCCCGACCACCGTTCCGACCGTCGGGCAGAACCCGTCGAAGGGGCGACCGCGGAAGCGCAGGAGCGCCAGCGGCGAGGTGATACCCATACCATCAAGCAGCAGGCGCGCCGTGTAGCTCTCGGTGGGAGCAGGCAACTGGCGGGCCGGGTCCGCAAGCTCCGGTTCCAGTTCCGGTTCCGGCGAACACGCTGGCTCCAGTTCGACCGTCACGTGCAGGGGAGAGTCCGGCGACACGCGCACCCGGCGAAATACCCGGCGGTCCAGGATAGTCGCACCCGCCTCTCGCAACTTCTGGCGCATCAGGCGGAGCAACTGGTAGGAATCTACCGCCACGTTCAGCACGTCGGGCAGGTAGACGTCGCTGTGGGGAATGGTCCCATAGGCACTGGTATGGTAGCTGACCAACCCCGTGCGATATTCGCGCATGATGACCGTCTCAAGCTCTTCCGCCGTCAGCAAGCCGATATCAATGAGGGCGCGGAGTTCTTTGCGGCTGATATTCCACTCGCGGTGGACCCGCCCCACCTCATACTGGTCAAACACCATGACGCGCCAGCCATACCGGCAGGTCATGACCGCCGCATGGAGCAAGCTCATCCCGCCACCGGCGTAGATCAGGTCATAATCCAGCGCTCGTCTTTCGCCTGATTCGCCTGAGCGGTGCGCCTCCCCCGCAGACGTATCGAACGTATCGAGCGTATCGAGCGTATGGACGGTGGGGTCACACTCCCCGCGGATGATACGGCTCCAGCGACGGGTCAACTTCCAGACATATTCCAGATGCTCAGGCGCTCCCATAGCTTCAAAAGCCGCGACCGTCTGAGGGTAGCGCGTGCGCAACTGGTCTTGGTCCAGGCTGTCCCTGGAGAACGATGGCGGGTCCTGGTCTGCTGGCTCTGGCATGGGCAGCAGGTCACGCAGTTCGTTCGCACATGCATGCACGACCGCGGCAATTTTCCGCCGGGCCAGCCACCGCTGCCACGGCCAGGCCGGTGCTGGCGACGTCAGCGAGACGCGGATGGTGGCATGGGTGGAGATGAGCGCATCGTGGAGCACGACCTCGATATGCCCCCAGGCACCGGCCACCGTGACCGGGCGAAGGTGCCATTGCAGCGTGGGAACGGACGAAGCCTCTCCTCGACAACAGCAACCGTTGGCCTGGTGATGATCGGGGGGGGTGCTTCCCCCGACCGGTCGGCTTCTGGATGAGCACCCAGGGGCAGGGGAGCATCCAAACAGGACCGTATATAATTCGCCGCCCCACCGCCACATCGTTCCCATGCGAGTTGCCCCGGTGGGGAGCACGCGCCAGGTCTCCCTATCCTGGAGCGCTGCCAGAACGGTGTCCAGCGGGGCAGGGATTTCGAGGTATTCACGACAGGTGATATACATATTCATAGGGTTTTGGTACTGTTCCAGGCCGTTGTTACAGCCCTATAATTCCTGTTCCTGCCCGACTGGCCCGCCGCAAGCGTTCGATGTTGCCCCACCGGGGGTGCATCGGCACGCGGATGATGGGAAATCCCTGGGTTATCAGCCGGGCCGACGAGCACCAGTGGGAGGGTTCGGGCAGGCCATCGCCCGGTTTCTGCTCGGTTTCCAGGTAGAGCGCCACAGCAACAAGGGCAGCGGCGGCCTCCTCTTCGGTCGGGTTAGCGCCGGTATCATCTATCATGGATGGGTCCTTTCTCTTTCGCCTCTTTTCTTTGCAACTCTTTTCAACAGTCGTTCAACCATCGTCCAGTGAGCCTGCCATTCGAGCGTATCGTCCAGAGCCTCCAGAAGGGGCAGGGCTGTCGAGGGGCCATATCGCCGCTGGAGCGCCAGCGTCAGCAGGTGGTCGGCAAGGTGGGGGTTTTTGGGCAGCAGCGAACCATGCAGGTAGCACCCGATAGTGTTGCGGTAGACGGCTCCACCTTTGCCATCCTCGCGGTTGTCCCCGTACCCGGTGATGATGTGCCCAAGCGCCGCCACCCGCGCCCCATGATACGTCCGTCCGCTATGATTTTCAAATCCGACCAGGTAGGAAGTTCCGGCAGGACAGGCAGACGAGGGGGAGGGTGCAGCAGTAGCAGCCGGGAACGGCGTATGGAGCGCCAGCACGGTATTCCCGATCAATCGGTTTTTTCCGCCAATGGTGTGGATATCCAGCACGCCCACGCCCGGCAACCGCTCGCCCGTGTGGGTCAGGAAGTAGTGCCCAAGCAACTGGTAGCCCCCACAGATTGCCAGCATCACCAGGCCATCTTCAATGGCCCGTGCCACTCCCTCCCCCTGACGGCGCAAGAAGTCATCGGCAATGAGCGCCTGCCCACTGTCCTGCCCCCCCCCAAAGAAGGCCAGGTCAAAGTCGCTCCAGTCCACGCTTGCTCCCACGGTGACAGGTTGCACCCGAAGGGTGATATTGCGCCAGCGACAGCGCTGCACCAGCGTGATGAGGTTGCCCCGGTCACCATAGATGTTCATATGGTCGGGGTAGAGGTGGGCAAGGGTCAGTGACCGGGTCATCGGCTCGATAGCTCCGCGACAAACGCGGCGTGCTCGGCACTGGCAAGCCCTCGCTGCACCGTCGCCAGCACCTGCGCCATGCGGTCTTCCAGCAGCGCCACCACGTCCAGCCACAGGCCAGGGAAAACGCGGCTGGCGATGATGCCCTGGGCGCTGGCGGGGAGGGGCACGTAGGCTCCCGCCTGCAACGCCCACCAGTCCACCCGCTGCTCCGCCGTGCGCCAGAGCACGTATTCCTGCACCCCGCCGCGTTGGTAAACCCGCCGCTTCACCCCGTCGTCGTAGTCGGCACTGCTCAACGCCACCTCCACCACCAGTTCAGGCGCTCCTTCGAGATAGCCCGCATCACTGAGGCGAGTGTTTCCCCCGATGGCTCGGTAGAGCATTGCATCAGGCTGCACCTCAGTTTCTCCGGCCCCCAGGCGAAGAGAACCATTGTCGGCCATCTCTAACCCTGGGGTCAGGGCATCATAGACACCCAACCAGGTAACCATGCGTCCATGGGGTTTTGCGTGAGACGGGATATACACTGGTGACGGCATATGCACAACTCCCTCAATCAGTTCGGCCTTCTTGACGTGGGGCATGGCCTCGTAGCGGTGCTCAAACTCCTCCCGCGTGAGGCGGTCGCCGGGGCGCAACGACGGGAGCACCGGGCACGGCTCAGGCATCGTGATCGTGTTGGTCGTCATGGGCAGTCCTCCGTTTCTGCATCAGGGTTTCAGAGTTTCCGCAAACGCGGCGTGCTCGGCACTGGCAAGCCCCCGCTGCACCGTCGCCAGCACCTGCGCCATGCGGTCTTCCAGCAGCGCCACCACATCCAGCCACAGGCCGGGGAAGACGCGGCTCGCGATGATGCCCTGGGCGCTGGCGGGGAGGGGCACGTAGGCTCCCGCCTGCAACGCCCACCAGTCCACCCGCTGCTCCGCCGTGCGCCAGAGCACGTATTCCTGCACCCTGCCGCGCTGGTAGACCCGCCGCTTCACCCCGGCGTCGTAGTCGGCACTGCTTGACGCCACCTCCACCACCAGTTCGGGCGCTCCTTCGATGTAATCGTCGCTGCTGATACGAGACTTGCCCCCTCTGGGCAGAAAGAGCATCACATCAGGCTGTACTTCGTCTCCCGGTCCCAGGCGCACCGTCGCGTTATCTGCGGCATCGGTGCCTGGTGTTGCCGCACAGTAGTGCCCAATCCAGGTCGCAATCCTGAGATGTGGTCTTGCATGGAAACCAATATGCACTGGTGACGGCATATGCACAACTCCCTCAATCAGTTCGGCCTTCTTGACGTGGGGCATCGCCTCGTAGCGGCGCTCAAACTCCTCCCGCGTGAGGCGGTCGCCGGGGCGCAGCGGCGGGAGCACGCTCCGCTCTCCTGGGTCCTCGGTAGTTGTGACAGCGGTTGTAGTCGGGACAGTCATCGGGTTGCCTCCTGTTCACTATCTGGTCTCCACGCAGTCACGCGGTCGTCATCTGGCCGGCAGGTTGGTTAATGGGACTAGGGCCGGGCCAACCAGTCGCTTTCGCACACCCACTTATAGGTCGTCAACTCCTTCAACCCCATCGGCCCACGAGCGTGGAGTTTCTGGGTGCTGATGGCAACCTCGGCTCCCAGGCCGAACTGCCCCCCATCGTTGAACCGCGTGGAGGTATTGACAAACACCGCAGAACTATCTATGGCCTGCACAAAAGCATCCGCCGCGGACCGGTCGGTGGTCAGGATGGCATCACTGTGTCCCTGGCTGTGGGCATTGATATGCTCAATCGCCTGCTCCAACCCATCCACCACGCGGATGGACAGCACGAGCGCCATAAACTCGGTGCCGAAGTCGTCCGGGCCGGCGGATACCAGCTTCCAGGCATCAGCGCCGGGGGTTTTCGACAGCAGGGCCAGCGCTTCGGGGTCGGCCCGCAGTTCGACCCCGGCGGCACTGAGCGCCGCGCCGGCGGTTGGCAGCAGGAGCGGCGCAAGGTCGTGGTGAACCAGCAGCGTATCCAGGGCATTGCACACACTCGGACGCTGCGTCTTCGCGTTCATAATGATGGGAATCGCCCGCTCGATATTCGCGGTCGGGTCAACGTAGATATGGCAGACCCCGATGCCGCCGGTGATGACGGGGATGGTCGAGTTCTCGATGCAGAAACGGTGCAAACCGGCCCCGCCGCGGGGAATAATCATATCAATGTACGTATCCAACTGGAGCATCGCCCGCACCAGGTCGCGGTTGGGGTCGGTGATGCTCTGCACCGCGGTTGTGGGCAGGCCAGTGCGCCCCAGGGCCGTTCCGATGGCGCTGGTGATAGCCGCGCAACTCTGGCGAATATCGCTCCCTCCGCGCAGAATGACGGCATTGCCGGACTTCAGGCACAGCGCGGCGATATCCACTGTCACGTTCGGGCGAGCCTCGTAGATGACCCCCACCACGCCCAGGGGGGTCCGCCGTTTGTGGACCCGCAGGCCATTGGGGAGTTCGGCCACATCGAAGATTTCGCCCACCGGGTCGTCAAGCTGGGCCACCTTGCGCGTATCAGCGGCAATCGCGTCCAGTCGCTTCGGCGTGAGCACCATGCGGTCCAACAGCGCGTCGCTGGTTCCTGCGGCGCGGGCCGCTTCCATATCGGCGTGGTTGGCCTGCAAGATAGTTTCCTGCTGCTCAGAAAGTGCGTCAGCCATGGCATTGAGCGCGTCGTCCTTCTGCTGGCGGCTCAGAGCGGCCAGGTGGTAGGCAGCGGTGCGGGCGTGCTGTCCAATCCTATTCAAGTCTGTCATGCTTCCTGCTGCTACTTTCTAGGTGTTCAAATGTACCCGAAGGTACGCTTTGTCCATTTCCGAAATTCCTGCTTCGACCTGCACTGCGCTCTCAAGCGAACGTCTTACACGCAGTCCACAGACGCGTTTTACGTCCCGACGTAGCCACGACCGGGGACGGTTGGTTTATGCGGCACCAACGAGCCGCAATCCTTCGTCTCGAATATTCTGCGCGGCGTTCACGTCCCGATCCAGCACCGTGCCACAGGCGGGACAGACCCAGACCCGATCTGCCAGCGTCAGGTCAGGGTTCATCGTGCCGCACTCGTTGCACGTCTTGCTGGATGGGTAGAACGAACCAACCCTGATCACCTGCTGCGCCTTGTAGCAGAGTTGTCGTACTATCTCCGCAAACGAGGCATCCGCTATTGCCCGCGCCAGCCTCCGATTTTTCAGCATTCCTACCACGTTGAGCGTTTCCAGGGCTATGGTGCAGGCTTTCTGTGCCAGTCGGGTGGTCAGCTTGTGCGTTGCATCCGCTCGCAGATTGGCGATGC
>JAAUSY010000166.1 GCA_012032475.1 Chloroflexaceae bacterium | reverse complement strand
TCCTTCATCAGATAGTCAAACAAATCCGAACTCATCAATCGCTCCCTTCCCACCAGGTCGGTAAACCGTTGGGCGTCCACTAACGGCTCAGCAAACACCCCAGGATGGATAACAGGTCGCCCTGCTGCGTCGGCGGAGCCTGGGTCAGCACCAGGCTGGCCGCCGTCTCGACCAGCGCCACATCCGCATCGCGCATCAGCGGGCTGAGCACGACCAACCCCAGGCTCCCGGAGGCCAGGGCTGCCTGGGCATCCTGCTCCCACAGCGCAATCCGCCCCACGCCCCACGGCTGCACCACCTGCCCATCAATCGTGGGCGCGATGGTGTCACCGGCATCGGCCTCCGGGCGGAGGTACACGACCGTGCCCACCACGGCGGTGCCTGGTTCCTGCTGCCCGAACCAGGCGCGGTAGCTCGCCAGCCGCCACAGCACGGTGCGGTCGGGGTAGCCCTGCCATTCCAGGATATGCAGGTAGTTCTGCCCCTGCGGGCTGCGTACTCGCAGCACGGTGTCCAGGCGGGTGGCGCTTGCGGGTAGTTCGCGGCTCTCGACCTGCAGCAGCGCCGCGGCAGGCAGGCCGAGCAGGGGCAGCAGGTCGGCCCCGCGCAGGGCGGTCAATCGCTTCAAGGGGATATCGGTCTTCATCGGTTTCTCCGTGTCCGCCCGCGTTCGGGGGCGGGGACTGCTATAGGGGTGCTCACCATCTTTCCTCATTGTACCACCTTCTCCAGGAGATGGAGATTGAGCGACCAGTGAGGAACGGGGCATCGCCCTGACCGCCGTCCTCCTCTCTGGTCTTCCCCCTCACGGCGCATACGGCGGAAAGCCGACGACCTTCATCGCTCCACCCTCCTGCACCACCGAAAACGGAAACGCACTCCGCTCATACCAATGTGCATTATGGCGTAGGGTATTCCACCGCGGTTCAGCCTGTTCTGTAGCCACCCTCGCGCTCTTCGTCAAAACACAAATTGGTATTATGAACCACGCCTTTGGAAACGCCCAGTTGCCGGGCGATCACCGCCGCGGGGCGGGGGTCCTGGAATGCGGTGAAGATGACCTGCCAGGCCAGACGATGCCAGGAATGGGTGGCTTGCTGGATCCGTTCGGCGATCTCTTCGGCAGACCAATGGTTTGCAACACGGGTCACACGGGCCATACGATATTCCTTCCAAGTCAAGATGATGAAGCGCTCCTACTATTCTACCCCAAAACGCAAATTGGTATCAAGATGGCGCCAGCACGGAAGGCCGGCGAGATTGGCAGCCTCCTGGGGTGGCTTGGAGACGAATTACAGCGGCGGCTCGAACGGCGGTCGCAGGGGGAGCGACCCGGCAGGCCCATCGTGGCCTACCTGGATGAACTGCCGTCCATCGTCAAAGATGTCCCAGGCGCGATGGAAACGCTCTCCAGGATACTGCGGGAGGGGCGCAAGGTCGCGCTCTACCTGGTGTCGGCCTCGCAGGATTTGCTCACGCGCACCCTCAAGAAGAGATCGTACAGATTATGCGGGGCGTACGAAGCAACGAGGGACGGCGCTACCAGGCCGCGTTGAATGAGGTACAGGGATTACTCCGGGAGGGCATCGCATGAGGTACGCGGCAGTGCGAGTGGCGCGGATGGGCAAGGGACGGGCGCTGGACCTGATCAACGCGGCCCTGGAAGCCAGCGACGACGAGGACGAACGAGGGCACCAACCAGGTGCTTTTGACGAGGGGGCTTTTCGACAAAAAAGCCATAAACAGCTCGTTCAACTCATCAAATGAGCCTGGTTAGACCAACTTGCGTTATGGCATAGCAAATCTCATCGCGGTTTCGGGGGCAATCTGTCGCCAGCCTCATACCAATTTGCATTATGGCGTAGCATATCTCGCCACGTTTTTGGGCAATCTGTTGCCATCCCAGTGTTCTTCGTCAAAACGCAAATTGGTATCACGCGCTCTATCAAAACGCACAATCCGTGGGCCGGCGCATCTTGCCACACCCAACCACATCTGGCGAGCACCGAGGACCTGGGGATCGCGTGGCACGCCTCGGCTACCGTGATGGCATACCACGCTCCATCCCGTCACTGGTTCGTATCCTGTGATGAAAGGAGAATCCGATGAAACGTTTCCTGATGACGATGGTCTTCCTGACCGCATTGATCGCTGGCCTTGCATCTCCCGTGCTCGCGCAAGGGCAGGAACACCCCCGCTGCTTTGACGAGACGGGCTACTGTGTGTCAGGGGCCATTCTGGATTACTGGGAGCAGCATGGCGGCCTGCCGGTGTTTGGCTATCCTATCACCGAGCAGAAGATCATCAATCTCTACGATGAGGGCACTCGGACCTATCAAGACCTCCCAGTCCAGTGGTTCCAGCGCGACCGTCTGGAAGACCATAGCACCGAAGGACAGGGCGTGCTGGCCGGTCGGCTTGGTGCGGAACTCCTGCGCCTGCAAAGCCGCCCCTGGGAGACGCTGCCGCATGGGCAGAGGGACCCGCCTGGCTGCATCTTCTTCGAGGAAACGCAGCACCGCCTGTGCGAGCCATTCCTGAGTTTCTGGCGCAACAACGGTAGCCTGGAGCGGTTCGGTTATCCCCTCACCGAACCGATGGAGGCGACCATCGGAACCTGGACGGGTCAGGTGCAGTATTTCGAGCGCCGCCGTATGGAACACCACCTCGAGCACGCGGGCACGCCGTACGAGGTGCAGCTTGGCCTGCTTGGTCAGGAAGTCAACTATTCAAACCCGCAGTTTGGCTGCTTCTTGCCGCCGCCGCCACTGCAGGTGATGGCGAGCGTGTACCGCGATGAGGTTGGATGTGCGAAGCCATTCCCGCTGGAGCGCCCCTATGCAGTGCAGCCCTTCGAGCGCGGGGAGATGCTGTTCATTGACGGGATTGGCTCGCGGCTGCAGGATGTAATCTTCGTGCGCTCCTATGACCAGGAACATGATACCACCATCGCCGATGAGTATCAGGGCGACTGGCTGCGGGATGGACCAGAGACCCTGGAGGCGTCGCCCCCGCCGGGTCTGTGGGAACCTGGGTCGCCCTTCCGCAGACTGTGGAGCGACAATACGGACGTACGCGACCAGTTGGGTTGGGCAACTGGACCAGAGCAGATGGGCGACATCTGGATCCAGGACTTTGCGGGCGGGGCGCAGATGCTCTACCCGTTAGGGAGCGACAGCGTGTACCTGCGGTGTTGCCTCCCCCGCCAGATGATCGAGATACCCTACCTCGATGAGTTGCCGTAGGGGTGGTCTGGGTGCAGTTGCTCACAGCAGGCCATATTCCTGCGCGGAGCACACTGCCCGATACCCTCATCTGCAAGGGGCCGGGACGTTTCCGACGTTCCTGGTCGAAGACCACCCTGGAGTAGCCATCAGCGTGCCAGCACGGAGTGACCGGGCGGGTATGCGACGGGTCTGGCTGATGCGAGGCGGGGAGGATGGGGATTCCATCTATGTCGAGGTCGTCTCGCTGAAGGGGCGCTGGAGGGAGTGCTTGCGCTTATTGAGCGCGGCAGCGGGTACAGGAACGTATTCCAGCGGGGTGCAGGACCGAGGTCCTGTGCCCCGCTGGTGCTTTCTGGGGGCAAATGTTCGGCTGTGTGCAGGAAACTCAGGAGCCGGGGCGGGCCACAAAGTCGAAGGTGATGAGCACATCGTTCTCGGCCTTCAGCACACCGGCGATGTCAGGTGGGTCGAAGCCAAAGTCGGTCATCAACACGTTGGCGGTTGAGGTGCCAGTGAGGGTATCGCCCTCGATAGTGGTGGTGGTCTCAAATGTTACCGGCGACGTGATGTCGCGCACGGTCAGGTTGCCGACAATCGAGAAGCTCACCGTCTCGCCTTCGGTATAGCTCTCGGGCAAGTCCTCCACGCTGGTGGGCACGAAGGTAGCCAGGGGATAGGTGGCCGACTCCAGCCACCGGTCGCGGATGGCGGTGTCGCGGCGCTCGCTGTCGGATTTGAACGCGCTGATGTCGATGGTAATCTCGCCCACAGTGCTGTTTTGCGGGTTCTCGGGGTCATAGAAGACCTGACCTTCAATTTGTTGGGTGATGCCAATAGCCGTAGCGAGCCGGGTGCCCTCGCGCAGAAAGACTTCATCGACCGTGTAGGAGACCTGCGATTCTTCGGGCACGATGGTGTAGATAACCGCATTCTCGGGGACATCAACGACATCGGTGTCGGCAATGTCGGTGTCGGCGGTAGCCGCGGGTGTGGGGGTTTCGGTCGGGACGGCAGCGAGCGGTGGGCCGCCGCATGCCGCGAGCACCCCCAGCAGGGCCAGCACGATCATTGTTCCACGTTTCACAGAAGCTACTCCTTTCAATTCCTTCTACCGTGCGTGCCTTCACGTGTTTGCACGCACGCCTACGCGTTGCACAAAAAAGTCACGCTTCGAGGGGGTATTGTACCATGGCGCAGGAACCCCGTTGCGTCATACCAAGGTGCGTTATGGCGTAGCGTCATCTCCCTCGGTTTAGCTTCCTCTGTAAGCCATCCTTACACTCTATCCCAAAACGCACATTGGTATGAGGGGATGGAAGCACCTGCTTGCGTTTTCCTGTATAATGAGCAGAATAGCAACAGAAAGGAGGCCAACCGATGAACCGTTTCTTCAACACGGCGGGGCCGTGCAACCCCGAACGTCACTACACCCTGCCCGCGATGGCGCGGCTCCCCCAGGTGCGGCGGCTGATTGACCAGCAGCTCTACTTCGTGCTGCACGCCCCGCGGCAGACGGGCAAGACCACCGCGCTGCTCACGCTGGCGCAGGAACTCACGGCGGCGGGCACCTACACCGCCGTGCTGGTCTCGATGGAGGTGGGAGCAGCCTTGAGGGACGACCTGGGAGCTGCCGAAGATGCTATCCTCGACGCCTGGCTCGGCAAAGCTGAAGCGCAGCTTCCTCCAGCGTTGCAACCCCCACCGTGGCCTGCTGCCCCTATGGGGAGACGTATTGGAGCAGCTCTCAAAGCCTGGGCAATGGCCTCCCCCCGCCCCCTTGTGGCCTTCCTGGATGAGATTGACGCCCTGCGAGATGATGCGCTCATCTCCGTGCTGCGCCAGCTTCGGGACGGCTACGCGGGCCGCCCTCGCGCCTTCCCCTGGTCGCTGGCGCTCATCGGCCTGCGCGACGTGCGCGACTACAAAGTCGCCTCTGGTGGCAGCGACCGCCTGCACACCGCCAGTCCCTTCAATATCAAAGCTGAGTCCCTCACCCTCCGCAACTTCACCGCCGAGGAGGTGACCGCGCTCTACCAGCAGCACACCGACGAGACGGGGCAGGTCTTCACCCCCGACGCGACGGCGCGGGCTTTCCACCTCACCCAGGGGCAGCCCTGGCTCGTCAATGCCCTGGCGCGGCAGCTTACCGAGGTACTTGTCCCCGACCCCGCCACACCCATCACGCCCGCGCACGTAGACCAGGCGAAGGAGCTGCTCATCCAGCGGCAGGATACCCACCTGGATAGTCTGGCCGAGCGGCTGCGCGAACCGCGGGTGCGGCACGTTATTGCCCCTTTGCTCGCGGGAGAACCCCCCGATGCCATTCCGCTCGATGATATTCGCTTCGTGCAAGACCTGGGGTTGTGCCGCACGGACCCACAGCGCGGCCTGGTGGTTGCCAACCCCGTCTACCAGGAAGTGATTCCGCGGGTGCTGGCCGAGCCAACCCTGACCTACCTCCCCTATCTGCAACCCATCTGGCTCACGCCTGACGGCAAGCTGGACCCCGCGAAGCTGCTGGAGGCATTCCTGGCCTTCTGGAAGCAGCACGGGCAGCCGTTGCTCAAAAGTGCGCTCTATCACGAGATCGCCCCGCAAATCGTGATGATGGCGTTTCTCCACCGCGTGGTGAACGCGGGTGGAACCATTGAGCGGAGTTATGCGGTGGGGACGCGGAGTATGGATGTCTGCGTGCGCTACCAGGGGGTAACGCTGGCGATAGAGTTGAAGACGTGGCGCGACCGCGACAAGAAGCGCGACCCGCTGCACGAGGGGTTGAAGCAGCTGGATCGCTACCTGGCGGGGTTGGGGTTGGACACCGGGTGGCTCGTCATCTTCGACCAGCGCGAGGGGTTGCCCGACATCGCCGAGCGCACCACGACCGAGCCAGCCACGACGCCTGCGGGGAGGGGCGTGGTGGTCGTGAGGGCGTGAGGGGGAGAGAGTGCCAGCATTGCGGGCATCCCCTCCCGTTTCCCCAGAGGTGTGGTACCATTGCGGGAAAGAAAAGCCCATCCGCATTGCTTGCGAGGCGCGGATGGGGAAACTGTCGAGACTCAACTCTTCATATCTCACATCGTCGAACCTGATTCTATCATAGATTCTGCCAATCAGTGGGAGAACCGATGACCACGATATCTGACCTTGAAGTCGCCCTCCGCGCCGTGCTTCCCGCGCCACTACATCCCCACATTCCCAATCTGACGCAGGTACTTGAAGACGCCATCGCAGGCAACACCCCAACTATCACCGACCCTGCCCTGCTCCCGCTCATCGAGGCGCTGCAAGAGACCCATCTTGACCTCCCTCGTGGTAGCATCAGGTTGGGTTCCATCACCGCAGAGGGTATGCCCATCCAGTGCGGGTCTTTGGGGAGGGGGAGTAGACCGATGGGGGACACGCTGGTGTGCTTCGGCTTGTATCAGGGAGAAGCGCAGGCCGCCCCATTGCCACGCTGGTCGTCCCTCGCCAGTCATCGCCTCACCAGCACGACCGGCTTCAAGTCACGAGAGCGGATGTAGACCACGGGTACATACCAGCTTTCGGGATGTTCAACATAGAGCGCCTGACGCGCTTTCGCCACGGCGGACTGGAGCGACTCGCCCTTTGCCAGATTGCGGTAGAGAACGCTGGCAAAGCGGTTCGCCGCCGTGATCCGCACCGTGAACTGCATTGCCACCACCATCGCCACCCCTTCGGCACTCAACATCGGGGCAATCCCGGTGAAGAGGTCATCCACCGCTCCCATTCCAGAGCGGCAGGCATACAGCACCACCAGCGGAATATCGCTGACCAGCGCGGCAAACTGGCTGGCGTTGAGCAACGCATCATCGAATTGCAGGTGCGCTTTCCCATCCTTCCAGATCCCGTGACCGTAGAAGTGGAGGATATCCACCGGGTCCCCATCTTGCAGACGGTCGGTCAGCAAACGAACCTGAGCAGGACGGAGTTCTTCCGCGACCAGCAACCCGTCATTGACCAGCGGTTGCAGCGCTTCGGTGCGTATCTGGCGCTCCTCGGCGTGGACTGCTTCGGAAATGCCCGTCTCAGGCCCCACCGCCAGCAGGCGCAGGGTCCGACCCGATACCCGCGCCGGTGGCAGAGACTGGGGCAGGTCCAGGTAGCGCACACACGAGGAGAGTTTGCCCCGACTGAGCAGGAGCGCCTGGCGCTCATCCCAGAGCAGTTCCCAGGGGAGCGCCGCCAGTGCGATGGCATCCGGTGGGAACCGCAGCGTGATGGCAAGCGGCTGCTTTCTTTCTGTGGCGAGGTTGCGGGCCCCGTCGAGCGTTGAACGGGCGGAGGCGTCGGCGATGAGCGCTTGATAGAGCAGTTGCCCGATGCGACGG
The DNA here is from genome assembly GCA_012032475.1 of Chloroflexaceae bacterium. Classification (GTDB taxonomy): domain Bacteria; phylum Chloroflexota; class Chloroflexia; order Chloroflexales; family Chloroflexaceae; genus JAAUSY01. The sequence goes on along the minus strand of JAAUSY010000166.1, from coordinate 2,634 downwards.
TCACTATCCTCGGCCACCCGATGGTTCTGCCAGACGCCAAACTGCGCGAGCCGCTCCTGTTCCGCCGCGCTGAATGACAGGCCGCCGGGCGGGCACTGCGGCCACTGGAGCGTCTCAAGCGCATACAGCAGGAGTGGGAGGTCTCGCTCATCGAAGGGCAGGTGCAGCTGAGAGCGGGTGCTCCCTCCGGTGGGCGATTCCCAGATGAGCAGCGCCGGGTCGCCGGGGACAAAGCGAATGGTCAAGGGAACGTGGTCGGGATCGGACACGGGCGCTTCCGAAACGGCCTCACGGTCGGGCGCTTTCCGGAGGGTTGGCGGCAGATGGTCGGCCCGTATCGTGCTGCCGCCAGATTTCGCAGCGGCATTCCGCAGTATCTCTTCCAGTTCCTTGATGTTGCCCTGAAGGTAGTCGTAAGCAACCAGCAGGTCCGCCGCCGCCGCGTCAATGCCAGGGGCCAGGCCATAGCGGTGGAGCAGGTAGCCCGCAATCGCCATCAGGTCGTCCTTGTCGCGCCGCTCACGGAGGGGCGGCACATCGAGCGTGGCGACCCGCAGTTCGTCATAGAGCAAGCGCCAGAAACGTCCCTGGCGGACGCGCTTTTCCAGGTCATCCGTTGCGGTGGCGATGATGCGGAAATGCCCCGGTACGGGGGCGGGGGTGTCGAGCGGCTGATAGATTTTGCGCTCGACCAGGCTGACCAGTTGCTTTTGCTGTCGGAAGGGCACCTCCTGAATGCCCTTCAAGACGAGCGTCCCTCCCTCGGCCTGGGCGCAGAAGCCTGACCCTGGCTGCGCCGCTTCGCCCCACAGTTCTGCCAGGGTGCTGCTCAGGCTGCGGCAGGGCACCACGACAAACGGCCCCTCGGCGTAGCGGCTGTTGATATGGATGACTCTGGCGGCCATCTCCTTGCCCACTCCTGGCTCACCGACGATGAGCAGCGGGCCATCAATGCTGGCAAGTCGCTGCGCTCGCCGCAGCATTTGCCGCATTACGGCGCTGTCAGCCACTAACTGGTGGGGGGTGGAGAGCGCCTCATCGTGCTCGTCGTGCTCGCGCTCGGTCTGGCGAGGGGTGGCAGTTCGCAGCTGGTGGGCGCGTGAAACGGCGATACGCACGCTGCCTGGCAGCCGGTCTTCGGTATCAAAGTCTTTGGTGATGTAGTCTATGGCCCCAATGGACATAGCTTCTGCTGCCAGTTCACGGCTGCCGTAGCCCGTGACCGCAATGACCTGCGTGGTTCCGTCGCGCTGCTTGATGCGGCGCAGCACCTCGATGCCGCCGAAGTCAAGGCGACCGTGCAGACGCAGCGGGAGCAGCATATCCAGCAGCACGACTGCGAAGCACTGCTGCGCGATGAGGTCCAGGGCTTGTTCAGCGTCGGTCACGCTCTGGACGTGGTAGCCCGCCCCCCGCAGCACCCGACAGTAGCGGTCATTATCATATGGGTCATCATCCACCACGAGAATACGCGAATGGTCTGACATTTAGCTTCCTCCTGCGACTGGAAATGTGATCTGGAAGATGGTCCCCGGCCCGGACCACTCGAAGCGGTCGGAATGACTGAAGCCCTTTTGCCAGGTAACGAGGTGGCCTTTGTCGTTCAGGGTCGCGCTGGCAACCGCGACCTGCCCGCCCGCCCGCTGGACGATGGATTGGACGGCATAGAGGCCCACGCCAGCGTTGGTCCCTTTGCCTTTGGTGCTAAAGTTGAGGTCGAAAATTTTTTCCCTGACGTGGGCAGGGATACCATGGCCGGTATCCTGGATGCGAACGATCACGCGTTCTTGCTGGTGCGCGGTTGCGATGTGCAACACGCCTCCCGTTCCCGTTGCCTCAGCAGCATTTTTGAGCAGGTTCATCAAGACCTGCTTGATCTCAATGGAGGCAATCGAAATGGGCGGAACGTCGGGGGCAAGCTCCAGGGTGATGTTCAGGTGCGCCAGTTTGTGCTGAAGAAGATCAAGCATCAGAGCGATCTGGGCATTGATGGAGAGGGACTGAACCGGCGCCGGCCAACCCTGGAGCGCGAGGGACACATTGCATACCAGCAGGTCATTATAGATTGCCAGGTTTCGGATGCGTCGCACGTGGACGTTCTCAGGGTCCACCCTTGTCGCCAGCCACTCAGCCTGCTGAATGAGCGCCTGGAGATGCTGCTCTAGCTCTTCGATAGCAGGGGCAAGCACCTGGCGAACCTGCTCATGGACCGGGGTGCCCGGAGGTGCATTCGGAGCCGCTGCCTGTGCCGCACCGGCTTCCACCTGGGCAACCTGCTGCGCGAGGTGGGCAGCCTGACGCTCAAGCTCACGGAAGGGCGTGATGAAAATGGGGCTGGCAACCTGGGGTCTGGGGAAACTCCAGACGGTCTGCACTTTTTCGTGCTGCTGCAAACAGGTCAGGGAGATATTGAAGGGGTGCAGCATGGCCGGCAGCAGCGACAGACTTCGGTAGCCCCAGGGGAGGGCCAGGTTCTGCAAGAGAGGACGGTCAGGTTGCAGCGCCTCCGCTCGTGGGGCATACGCCCCATCATCCTCAAAACCACCGCAAATCGTCCCGCTGCCGGTTCCTCTTCCAGGGTGATACGCAGGGTGGTGGAATGGGCCGCCTGTGCTGCGAGGAGCAGATGCAGAG